>DASUAR010000127.1:0-34434 GCA_035763685.1 Actinocrinis sp.
CGCCGAGGTCGAAAACGGCCACGTCGTCATCGCGGCGATCACATCCTGCACCAACACCTCCAACCCATCGGTGATGATCGGCGCCGCCCTGCTGGCCAAGAAGGCCGTCGAGAAGGGCCTGCAGCGCAAGCCGTGGGTCAAGACCACGCTGGCGCCCGGCTCCAAGGTCGTCATGGACTACTACGAGCGCGCCGGGCTCACCCCTCATCTGGACAAGCTTGGTTTCAGCCTGGTCGGCTACGGCTGCACCACCTGCATCGGCAACTCCGGCCCCCTCATCCCCGCCGTCTCCGCCGCCATCGCCGAGGGAGACCTCGCGGTCTGCTCCGTGCTGTCCGGGAACCGCAACTTCGAGGGCCGCATCCACCCCGAGACCAAGCTGAACTACCTGGCCTCCCCGCCTCTGGTCGTCGCCTACGCGCTGGCCGGCACCATGGATACGGACCTGACCAGCGAGCCGCTGGGCACCGGCGGCGACGGCCGGCCGGTGTACCTGCGCGATGTCTGGCCCTCCCAGCACGAGGTCGCCGAGGTCGTCGCCGCCTGCCTGCGTCCGGAGATGTACCAGCGCGAGTACGCCGAGGTGTTCGAAGGCGATGAGCGGTGGCGGTCCCTGCCGGTGCCGGTCGGCGAGGCGTTCGCCTGGGACCCTGCCTCGAGCTACGTGCGCCGCCCGCCGTTCTTCGACGCGCTGACCGCGCAGCCGGCCCCGCTGGCCGACATCGAGGGCGCCCGGGTGCTGGTGCTGCTCGGCGACTCGGTGACCACCGACCACATCTCCCCGGCCGGGGCGATCCGCTCCGACTCGCCCGCCGGGGTCTACCTGCGGGCGCACGGGGTCGCCCCGGGTGATTTCAACTCCTACGGATCCCGGCGCGGCAACCACGAGGTGATGATCCGCGGCACTTTCGCCAACATCCGGCTGCGCAACCACCTCGCGCCCGCCACCGAGGGCGGCGTCACCCGCCACCTGCCGGGCGGAGAACGCATGAGCATCTTCGACGCCGCCACCCGCTACGCCGACGAGCACGTGCCGCTGCTGGTCATCGCCGGCACCGAGTACGGCTCCGGTTCCTCGCGGGACTGGGCCGCCAAGGGCACCGCGCTGCTCGGCGTCAAGGCGGTCATCGCCGCCTCCTACGAGCGCATCCACCGCTCAAACCTGATCGGTATGGGCGTGCTGCCACTCCAGTTCCAGCCGGGCCAAGACGCCGCCGCCCTCGGCTTGACCGGAGAGGAGGTCTACAGCATCCGCGGCCTGGCCGGGACCGAGACGCCGCCGCACACGCTCACCGTTACCGCGGAAGGCCCCGGCGGTACCCAGCAGTTCACCGCGACCGTCCGCATCGACACGCCCGCCGAGGCCGCCTACTACCGGCACGGCGGCATCCTGCCCTACGTCCTGCGCGAACTCGCCCCCGCCCGCGCCCGGTAGAACCCCCGTTCGACCGGCCGGGATGGCCGAAGCTGGCGGCTGAAGCTGGCGGCTGAGCATCCCGCGCGGCGCGCCCGGCGGCAGCTGCCGGCTCCGGCCGCAAGGAAGCTGCAGGCTTCAGTCGTGATCGTGCACCGAGAGCCAACGGGCGCGGAGTGCATCCTCGGGAGGTGTGATGGCGAGTACCGCGATCAGCGGCCCGCGGCATGTCGGCTGCGCTGCGCTGCCGGAGGGGACTTCACCACGTGCCCGACCAGCCCGTTGCCCCGGGCTTGACGGCCGAAGCGCGACCGGAGGCGCCATCCGATGACCGCAGTCAACGACCCGGTACGGGCACGCCCCGCGTATGCGGGTGTCCAGCGGAAACCCGGCTCCGCCGTGATCAAGTGGGTCACCACCACCGACCACAAGACCGTCGGGTTCCTGTATCTGATCACCTCCTCCATCTTCTTCGGCCTCGGCGGCCTGCTCGCGCTGCTCATCCGCACCGAGCTGGCCCGCCCCGGCCTGCAGATCCTGACGCCCGAGCAGTACAACCAGGCGTTCACGATGCACGGCACGATCATGCTGCTGATGTTCGCGACCCCGCTGTTCGCCGGGTTCGCCAACGCGATCATGCCGTTGCAGATCGGCGCGCCCGATGTCGCCTTCCCGCGGCTGAACGCGTTCGCCTATTGGCTGTATTTGTTCGGTTCGCTGATCGCGGTCAGCGGCTTCCTGACCCCGCAGGGCGCGGCCGACTTCGGCTGGTTCGCCTACTCGCCGCTCTCCAGCGCCGTGCACTCCCCCGGAGTCGGCGGCGACCTGTGGATCATGGGCCTGGCTCTGTCCGGCTTCGGCACGATCCTGGGCGCGGTCAACTTCATCACCACGATCATCACCATGCGCGCGCCCGGCATGACGATGTTCCGGATGCCGATCTTCGTCTGGAACGTCCTGCTGACCTCGGTCCTGGTGCTGCTGGCCTTCCCGGTGCTGGCGGCGGCGCTGTTCGCGCTCGAGGTCGACCGGCGCCTGGGCGCGCACATCTTCGACGCGGCCAACGGCGGCGCGATCCTGTGGCAGCACCTGTTCTGGTTCTTCGGGCACCCCGAGGTCTACATCGTGGCAATCCCGTTCTTCGGCATCG
This sequence comes from Actinocrinis sp., assembly GCA_035763685.1. Lineage (GTDB taxonomy): Bacteria > Actinomycetota > Actinomycetes > Streptomycetales > Catenulisporaceae > Actinocrinis. The sequence continues at coordinate 2,565 of DASUAR010000127.1, forward strand.
CGACCGAGATTTTCCCGGTCTTCGCCCGCAAACCGATGTTCGGCTACACCGGCATGGTCTTCGCCACGATGGCGATCACCGGGCTGTCCGCCAGCGTGTGGGCGCACCACATGTTCACCACCGGCGCGGTCATGCTCCCGTTCTTCTCGCTGATGAGCTACCTGATCGCGATCCCGACCGGGGTGAAGTTCTTCAACTGGATCGGCACCCTGTGGCGCGGCTCGCTCTCCTTCGACACCCCGCTGCTGTGGGGCGTCGGGTTCATGGTCACCTTCCTGTTCGGCGGGCTGACCGGGGTCATGCTCGCCTCCCCGCCGATCGACTTCCAGGTGCAGGACTCCTACTTCCTGGTCGCGCACTTCCACTACGTGCTGTTCGGCACCGTGGTCTTCGCGATGTTCGGCGGGTTCTACTTCTGGTGGCCCAAGTGGACCGGCAAGATGCTGGACGAACGGCTCGGGAAGATCCACTTCTGGACCACGTTCATCGGCTTCCAGACCACCTTCCTGGTGCAGCACTGGCTCGGCGCGCAGGGCATGCCGCGGCGCTACGCCGACTACCTGGCCTCCAACGGTTGGACGACGCTGAACACGATCTCCACCATTGGCGCCTACCTGCTGGGCCTGTCCACCCTGCCGTTCCTCTACAACGTGTACAAGACGGCGAAGATCGGCCGGCGGGTGACCGTGGACGACCCGTGGGGCTGGGGCCGCTCGCTGGAGTGGGCGACCAGTTGCCCGCCGCCGCGGCACAATTTCACCTCGCTGCCGCGCATCCGCTCCGAATCCCCCGCCTTCGACCTGCACCACCCCGAAGTAGCGCTACTCGAGATCGAACGCGGCGAGCGCGGACGCCGCACGCGGCAGCTGCCGGCCCACGAAACCGGCGGACGACTCGGCGAATGACGCGCAGCGGGGCTGCTGGCACCGCCGTTTCAGTCCCTCAGGGCTGGCTTGACTGCCGTCGTGGAGCGACAGTGGCGGCATGTCAGCCGGATCGCAGAGTACTCACGAGGCGATAGAGCAGTTCGATGAGGCTGTCGCGGGCGTGTGGCTCATATTGCTCGCCGGTGCGTACGTGCGCGATGCCTTGTTGATCCGGGCGGACCTGAATGCGCCACCGGAGCAACGGCTCACCATCGCGGTGCACGAACAAGTCGATCAGACGTTCCGCTTGCGCAGGCTCGTCTGCCGGATCGGCGTCGGGCAATGAGATCGCCCAATTGGCCAGCAGTGTCGCTGCCGCCGAGATCGAAGCCAGCCGGTAATGGTACGAGGTCGCTGCGACATTGTCGGACGTATCAGGTGTCAGCTTCTTCGACGGGGCAGGTTCCAGTGTCTCCACGACCACGCCCCGGTATGCGTCCTCCAGATCGCCCAGGCCGTACATGCGCAGGTCAGTACGCTGACCATCCTGTATGCTGCACAGCCCTATCCACGTCGGAAAGGTACGCGCCAGCAGGATCGTCGCGAGCGCCGGGTGCATGCGCATGTGTTGCTCGTCCGCGCCGGGCGACGGGTCTGCGCCGTCCGGCGCGGCGAGTGCTGCTGATTCGGCCGGCACCGGTTCGAGCAACCCCCGTTCCACCAACCCCGCGATCGTCGCCTCAGCACGCTGATAACGCAGCTCGTCGGGCAAGCCCTCCCAGGCGTGCACGAGCGCCTCGTCCAGGACCGCTTGCTCACCCGCCCCGAGTACAAGCAGTTCGTTCACGGTCAGATCCGGCAAAGCGACAAGCCCCGACTGTTGCGCCGCGTCGAGTAGCTGTCGCGTGTACTCCACGTCCGCTCGACGGGGATCGGCGACCTGCTCATGCTGGGAATCCTGCTGCGCCGTCATAGCCGGAACAGGCTCCTGGCTGAAGAAACCATCTGATGCTCCACACCCGACGCGAACCGGACTTCGGACTTCAGGAACTTCACGCTCGCATGTCCCACCGCGTCCACGGCGTTATGGACCACCGGAATCTTCAGCACTGCTTTTGCCCCCAGATAGATCCCAGCGCCGATATCCACGCAGGCCATAACCTCGCCAAATCCGGGAACCCAGTCGAATGTGTTCGCGTCGAGAATTCCTGCGGTGATGGCGCTCTCGCCTACGGTTGCGAGACCCTCGCCGATAATCGCAGCGCCCTGAATTTTGGCGGCGGTCTTGTCAGCTTTGTCAGAACTTGACGACCTTAAGATCAAAGCGTCATTGAGCAGTCCGAGCGCGTCCGTGGTGTATTCCAATGCTTTGAAGCCACCGAGAGCAGAGACCACGCTCTGGCGCACGGCCGGGTCGACCCGCCACTGGGTCTCCAACCACGTCGCCGCATCCTCAGTCGGTTTCATCAGGCTGAAGTAGAACGGGGCGTGCCCCAGCAGGTCCCATGGTGTAAGCACTTTTTCGAGTGCGCCGTGTATGGCTTCGAGAACACTGTTGAAGAGTTCGAGCCGGTGCTTCGCTTCTTCGGCTCGGCCCGAAGCCTGGTACACGGCGCGCTGAAGTTCGTCCGTCGCCTCGGCGATCTGCGACTGCGCCATCAGGATGCGGTGAGCGTCGGCAGTCTGATCGGTGATCCCTTCCACCGAGCGAACCGCCGAGTGCGCGCGGTGCTGCTGCGCTTCCAGCACCGCCGCGTATCCGCGCACTGCTGCCGCGATCTCGTGCAGCGGACCGGAAAGCGACGCGACCGCGGCCGACTTGGTGCGGCAGTAGCTCAGGTACGCCTCGGCTGCGTTTCCCGACCAGCTCGCTTGCGCTGCGATACCTGTAGTCGCTTCGCACGCGTCGCTGCCCAGACCTTGCACCTCATCGGCGAGCGCGTCGAGCCTGCCCGCGAACTGCTCCAATCGCCCCGGATCCCCGAAGCTCGCGGGCAGCCCGCCATCGACTGTCCCGCTCAACTGGACACTCATCACAGACCCCCCTCGATCCCGGTCATCCGCTCGGTGGTCGAGCCATCAGCCTGCTGATAGCTTTGCGCGGTCTGCCGCAGCGAGCCGCCGATGTGCGCGAACAGCGTCACGATCTGCGCCATGCGCTGCGACGCCGCCGAGCCCGCCTCCGCGAGCACCGAGGAAAGCTGCGTCCCGCCGGCCGCCGAGGACAACTCGCCGAACACCGTGGTCAACTCGCGGCCGAGCGCGTCGGCGCGCGCCGCGAGGTCCTGGGCGATCCGGTCCCCGCCCTCAAGGACCGCCGGATCGACCTGGTAGCCGTCGGTCACCGTGCCGCCTCCGTCCACATGCTCTGCGCCGTCGTCTCGCTTTGCCCCATCGACGCGACCGCGCCCATCGATGTGGCCTGATACGACTGCGCACTCTGATCCGGGACGTCGTCAACCTGGGCGACCTGCACCACCGCCGACTTGCCCGCGTTCAGGAACAGCGCGCGGCCCGGCGGGAAGTCGTCGCGGTCGAGCTTGCTGGTGTTCAACCCGGGGAAGACCTGCGGATCGGAGGCGTCCGGCGTCAGCAGCAGTCCGGCCGGCCCCGACTTCAGCTTCGCCGCCAGCGAGGAGGCCGAGAACGGAACGTTCTGCAGCGCCGCGATCTCGCTCTGCGCGACCAGCAGCCCGTGGCCCATCGCGCAGGCCGCGACCAACTGCTCCAGTGCGCTGCGCGTCTGATCGGCCGCGAGGAACGGCACCAGTTCGTCGACGAACAGCGCGGCGGGCCGCTGGGGGTCGCGCGCGGCCATCGCCGTCGCGAACTGCGTGAGCAGTTTTTCGGCCTCCGGTAGGTCGCCGGCGCGGCTTTCCCACAGCGGCAGCGGGTACGCCTCGGTGTCGCTGGCACCGAGGTAGAACAGCCGCGTCCCCGTCCTCCAGCGGTACAGCGCGGCGGCGAGGGTGCGCAGCGCCGTGCGGCGGCCGGAACCGGCCGGGCCGGCGATCAGCAGTGTGCCGCGCGGCGCGAAGACCACCGGTTCCAGGTCGCGCAGGCCAAGGCCGAGGACCGGTCGCCCCTCCCGCTCGGAGGGTAGCTGCGAGAGCGGGATCGACTCGCCGAGTCTCGCGACCCCGGGCGCGGCCGGGACGCCCTCCTCGATCATCTCCCGAGCCAGAATCCGGATATTCGCGGCCTGATCGCCGAGCGCCGGGTCGGTGCCGAGAATCGCGGCCTGGATCTCGGCCCGGCCGATCAGTCCCCGGCCGGGCGGTGAGGTCTGGGTGAGGATGTTCGCGGGCACGCCGAGGCCGCCGTAGCCGCCTTCGTCGGTCATGCGCAGCACCACGCGCTGCTGCATGGTGGACGCGAGGCCCGCCGGCACCGAGGTGGCGCGGTCGGCGCTGAGCACGACGTGCACGCCGACCGGCCGGCCCTCCGCGGCGATCGTGGCGAGCTGGTTGAAGACGTGTGCGCGCCCCGAGACGCCTTCATAGGCTTGGCGCAGCGGCAGGAAGTTGTCGACGAGGAGCAGGATCCTGGGTTCCTCCCACGAGCCGGTGCGAGCGCGGTAGTCGGTGATGGTGCCGCAGTTCGCCGCCGCGTATTGCTGCTTGCGCTGGGAGACCAGGCTCGCGAGCGTGCCCACCAGCCGCTCTACCCGCTCATCGTCGTCGCCGGAGATCACCGCGCCGACGTGCGGCAGTTCCTCCAGCATCGCCAGTGCACGGGTACCGAAGTCGAGGGCGTACACCTGGCACGGACCGGCGTGAGCGGGAAAACCGGCGGCGAGCGCCAGCGCGCGCAGCAGCGTGCTTTTCCCGGAGCCGCTGGTGCCGTACACGGCGATGTTCCCGTGCACGTCAGGCTCGAAGGCGACGGTCGGCTGCGCCTGGTTCTCCGGGTCGTCGCGCACCCCGAAGACCAGCGCGGGCGCCGCTCCCGGCGCGGCCGGGCTGAGCAGCGGGACCAGGTCGTAGACCGGTTGCAGTGGCGCGCGCCAAGGTAGCCGCGGCCTGGGCAGCACGGCCTGGGCACTGGCCGCCTGGATCGCCTCGACGAGCCGGGTCAGGTCGGTCGGGCCCTGATTCGTCGGGGCTTGCGGCGCATCGGTCTGCCATGCGACCCCGCTGCCGAAGCGCAGTTGCTCGACCTGGATCTGGGCGGGCGGCGGCTGCTCGCTGGTCCAGCCGCCGGCGTACGCGGTCTGGAACGAGATCAGCCGGCCCGGCCCGGTCTTGGACACCGCGCGGCCGGGATATCTGGAGTCGAAGTAGGCGGCGTCCTTCGAACCGAGCACGTCCAGGCTGTCGCCCTCGTCCGCCACCCGCAGGGCGACGCGCAGGTTGGTGTTGGCGCGCAGGTTCGGGGTGATGACGCCGCCTGGTCGTTGCGTGGCCAGGATCAGGTGCACGCCGAGCGACCGGCCGCGCTGTGCTACGTCGATCATGCCGTCGACGAACTCGGGCAGTTCCTTGACCAGCGCGGCGAACTCGTCCACGACGATGACCAGGCTGGGCGGCGCCTCGGCGACGCCCAGCTTCTCCAGCTCGATGAGGTCCTTGGCGCGGTGCTTCGCGAACAGCCGCTCGCGGTAACGCAGCTCGGCGCCGAGGCTGATCAGCGCTCTGCGCACGAGGTGCTGGTCGAGGTCGGTGACCAGCCCGACCGTGTGCGGCAGGGTGCTCAGGCCGCCGAATGCGGAGCCGCCCTTGTAGTCGACCAGCAGGAAGGTGACCCGCTGAGGGCTGTAGTTGGCGGCCAGGGCGAGGATCCAGGACTGAAGCAGTTCGCTCTTTCCAGAGCCGGTGGTGCCGCCGACCAGGGCGTGCGGTCCGTCGGTGCGCAGGTCGAGCGAGTGCACGCCGGTCGCGGTGCGGCCGATGAACGCGCGCAGGCCGCCGGCATGCTTGGCGGGTTTCTCCGGCGCGCGCGGCCCGGTGACGATCGACTGGTTCGCGCTCCACCGGCTAAGCACCGCCTCGGGCTGCGGGGAGAGCAGGTCGTCGTAGATGCTCAGCAGCGGGACCGAACCGGGCAGGTCGCCCTCGTCCTCGACCCGAGCGCCCGCGTCGACCAGCGGCGCGAGAGCGCGGGCCAGTTCGAGCGCGTCGCGGCGGGAGAGTCCTTCGACGGCCAGCGGCTCGACGCTCTGCCCGGCGCGCAGGAACGAGGCGGACGCGTGTGCGGGGTCCTGGGTGTAGTTGACCACGACGCGGCAGGCGGCGGGCAGCAGGGCTCGATCAGAGGCGAGCCAGAGCACGTACACGCCGAGTGGTCCGCCGCGCTCGGCCAGCTCCACGAGCCGGCTGCGCTCCACCGGTGCGTCGTTCTCCACCAGGACGAGGATCGCCGGTCCGCGGCCGGGTGCGGCGGAGGTCTGCGCGGTGTCTGATGACGGCGCGGGCGTGACGGCGCGGTGCGAGGACGGCTCGGCCGCCCTGCGTTCGGCGAGCACGGCTTCCAGCTGGGAGACCAGTCCCACGGCCTCGGGTCCGGTGGCGGCGAGCCGGAATCCGCCGAGCGGGCTGTGCGGCGAGGAGGTGTGCGGCAGCCACTTGAGCCAGTCCCAGTCGGGCACGCAGACGGACGAGGCGACGGCCGCGAAGCACAGCTCGGCCGGCGAGTGCAGCGCGGCGGCCTCGATCACCAGGGCGCGGGCGGCCTCCAGCATCGCCTCTCGCGGGCCGGCCAGGCCGATCGCCCCGTCCTGCGCCGGATTCGCGGTCACCGGTACGCCGTCTACGTGTGTGAAGCGCGCCGCCTGCTCCTCCAGCTTCGCGCGGTGCTCGCTCGGCGGCCCGGGCGGCAGCGCGATCTGTGAGCGGGACGGGCGGCGTCCGGTGCCGAGGCGCAGCTCACCGAAGCCGCTCTCGCCGGGGCGGCGGGCCCACAGCAGCTCGCCGGTGCGCACGATGGCGTCGCGGCAGTCCGCGAGGGTCGGGTGCTCCTGGGTGCGGGCCAGGCACTCGCGCCGCGTGACGTCCTCGGCGTGGGCGGCGAACTCGGCGAGCTCCGATTCGAAGCGTTCGACGTCGCGCTTGTACCGCCGGTTGCCGGTCATGAACGACTCGGCGGCGTAGCCGACGCTCATCAGGGGGCTGAGCGCGGCGAAGACCAGGGCGTTGCTTGAGCGTCCGGAGACCGCGTACATCATGCCGCCCATGACCAGGGGCGCGAGCATCGGGATCAGCGGTGGCTTGGTGCGCTCGCGCGGGCCCGGCGGGGTCGGCGCGGTCAGCAGTTCGCCGGGGAAGCGCGGTTCGAGGCGCGGCGGCCTGATGAACGCGGCGCCGGTCGCGGCGGCCGCCGTGCCCCCGGCCGCCGGCGCGGTCGGCGACGCACCGATGCTGAGCATGAGTTCGGTGTCGCCGAGTTCGACCCGGTCGCCGGAGCGCAGGATCGCGCGGGTCACGTCCTGCCCGCCGATCTGCACGCCGTTGGCCGAGGCCAGGTCGTGGATCTCCACCGAGGTGCCCACGGTGATCAGGGCGTGCCGGCGGGAGATCTGCGGGTCGGTGAGCCGTACCTGGCAGTCCGCGCCCCGCCCGACGAGATTGTCGCCGAGACGCAGGGTTATCCGACGGCCGGTCTCCACGCCCTCGGTGATGACGAGGGTTGCTCCGGAGTCCTGCGCGGGCTGCACCTGGGTACCGGAGGCGCTGGTCACCGCCACCGACATGCCGGATCGCAGGATACTGCGAGCGATCTTCGTGCTCGGGTCGATGGCGGGCGAGGCCGCGTGCTGGGCGGCGCCGGCCGGGCGCAGGGTGGCGTCCGGCAGCACCGCGGGTGCCTTCGGGTCGGCCTGCTGTAGATATTCGGCCAGTTCGCCGATCCGGGCGTCGGCGTCGAGGGTGGCCAGCAGGTCGACCGGTTCTCCGTCGCGGCGCTGGAGGGTCAGTTTCAGCTTCACGGCGCGTCTCCTTCGGCTGCGGCGGTGGGACTGGTTCGCGCCGCGAGGGTGCTGCGCGGCGAGAGCGTGGCCAGGACACGGCGGTGCCGGCGGCTGGCGCGGGCCATGGCGCGGCGGGCCTCGTCGATGCGTTTCCAGTAGGCGGCGGCTTGGTGCGCGCTCGGGTCCTGCGGGCCGAACACCATCACGTCGGCGGTCCAGGCGAGGTCGGACACGTCATAAGCGGACAAGGCCAGTGCTTGCACCCTTCGCGTACTGAACTCGGGCACTGATACGCCGAGGTCGCGTGCGTAGTCGATGAGCTCCCGCCATCCGGCCGAGTACTGGTTGACCGGTGATCCTCGGGTGCGCCGCCGGTGCCTGCGCCGGGCCTTGAACGCATATGCGGCGCCGTAGATCGCCGCGGCCGCGAGCAAGGGCGACAGGAATGCCGCGACGCTCATCAGGAGGCTGAGGAGCCAGGCGAGGGAGCCGCCGGTGCCGGGCGGCAGCGGGTCCGCGATCACGTGCGTGGCGTGCGATTCAGTGTCGCTGGTCGGCGGGTGCGCCGCGTTGGGCGGCGGCACCGGGGTCGCGGCCGCGTCCTGGATCTGCTGCGGTGGCTGCTGGTCGGGCTTCTTCGTGCTGTCCGGCATGAACGCCGAGTCCGCGACGGTGACCCACGCGCCGCCGGCCACGTGCAGTTCGACCCAGGCGTGCACGTCCTTGCCCTGCACGACGCCGTCGCTCTCGGGGATCGCGCCGAGCACGACCCGCGCGGGCATGCCGAGGCTGTTGGCGGCCAGCGCGTACGCGGCGGCGTACTGCTCGTCGTCGCCGACCGGCTGGGCGCCGTTGAGGAAGCTGGAAAGGCGGAACATGCTGTGGCCGGGCAGGTACTGGGACTCGCCGGGGCCGCCGTCGCTGTACGCGCCGGTGGTGCGCAGGTAGGTCGCGATCGCCTGGAGCTGCGCGCTCAGTCCGCTGGTTCCCTTGGCCCAGGTGGCGGCGCGGCTGGCGAACTGCGCGCTGTAGCCGTCGGTCAGGTCGGGCGCGTCGTAGGGCTGCTGCGCGGCCGGGTCGGCCGGCGCGGTCAGGTCGGTGCGCAGGGTGAAGGTGGTTCCGGCGGGAAGCCCGTTGATGACGACCCCTGATGCGGAGGCGACGTTGTAGCGCAGTTCCCCGGTCAGCTGCCGGGTATCGGTCCCGGCGAAGGAGATCGCGGTGACGCTGCCCGCGGTGGGGAGCCAGACGTCGATGTCGCTCGCCGAGGCGTAGGCGCGGCCGATGGTGATGCGCACCGTGCTCGTCGGGCCGGGGGCCGCGACCGCGTCGGCGGGGTCGGGGGTGAGGACGGAGCCGACCCGCAGGAAGGCTGCCGCCCCGGCGCGGTTGGTGGCGCCCCAGACCGAGCCGTTGTAGTCGTCGAGGGTTGCGATGCGCACGGGCGTGCCGGTCGGCAGCCCGGTCACCGTGAACAGGGTCTGGTCCCACAGTTCGTTCGCGTCGCGGGTGTACTTGCGGAAGCCGACCAGCGGGCTCGGGTATTTGTTCAGGTCGAGCGGCGGGACCACCCTGTCGCGCAGCACCGCCCGGTTCTGCGGGTCGCTGCCGGGCAGCAGCGGACCGGCGAGGGCGGCTACGGCGGCGGCGACGCAGAGCACGACGATCGCGGCGATCGGCTTGTAGTAGCGGCGGGAGCCGTCTGCCGCCGTGGCCTGTACGCGACGGCCGCGCACCGCCGACCAGGAGAGGCAGAGCACTGCGGTGGCCAGGCCGGTGGCGGACCACGGCGCGTGCGCGCGGGTGCCGAGGGCGATCGCGCCGCCGAGCAGCAGAAGCGGCGCGGCAAGCGGAAGCGCGGCGGCGCGCACGCGCCGGGCGAGGGTCAGGCTGAGGGCGGCCGCGACGAGACCGAGGATGAAGGGAACGGCGAGAAGGGCGCCGTCCGCGGTCACCGGCGGGGTGGTGGTCAGCACTTCCTTCCAGCCGGAGACGGCGGCGACGGCGACGGTCCGCAGCGCGGGCAGACTCGGCGCGAAACCGGCGACGCTGTCCGCGCGGTCGAGCAGCGCGGGCCCGACAAGCAGGTACGCCAGGACGGTGCCCAGTGCGGTGATCAGCGTGGAGGCGCGCAGCACGTACGTGACGTACGCCAGGGCGAGGCCGAGCGCGATGCCCACCGCGCCGATCGCGAGGTAGCTCCAGTCCGTGTAGGTGGTGCGCAGATCGGCGAGCGGCACCACGCACAGGGCGGCCGCGAACAGCGTGTCCACGGCGCTAGCGCGCACATCCCGGTCGGGGCGGCCGGGTGCCGGGGCGGTGAGCGCAGCGCTCTGGGAGGTGCGCGCCGCGCCGCGCAGTTTCGCGGAGAGCGGATAGGTGCTCATCGGATGCCTCCGGAGGCGAGCAGGGCCCGCAGATCAGGCAGCTGAGCGAGCGTGTACACGTTCATCGCCGTGCCGGGCGTGACGCCGGTGCGCTTTGCCGGGTCTACGCGCAGCGCGTTGACCGCCACTTCGGGCCGCAGACCGCCGCGTACCTGGCGCAGCCGGGCCCCGTCCACATTCGGGCCGGTGACCAGCAGTGCGACGCTGGTGTGCGGGGCAAGCCCGGCGCCGCGCGCGACCAGCGCGCCGAAGTCGCCGCCCGCGGCGAACTGTGCTCGGGCGCAGGCGTCGAAGAGCGCTGACTCGTCGGTCAGGTCGCGCACCTGCCGGTCCGCCACGACGATCGTCGCGCCGATCCGGTCCTGGATCGCGCGCCGCGCCACGGAGGCGGCGGCGCTGATCGCGGTCTCGAACTGATCAGGGTCCGCATACGAGGCGGCGTCGCCGTCGACGGCGATCAGCAGATGCGTGCTGTGCGTCTGGAGGAACTGGCGCACCAGGAAGCGCTGCGAGCCGGGGGCGAGCGAGCCGACGCGCGCGGAGGAGCGCCAGTGGATGTGCCGCCGGTCATCGCCGCGCACGTAGTCGCGCAGCGTGTGGAAGTCGAGGTCGCTGGGCGAGATCTGCTCGTCGGTGCGACCCTCCAGATCGTGCAGCAGACCGGCGCCGAGCGGGTTGAGCGGCACGGTGCGCGGATAGACGATCAGCTCTTTGACTTCCGGCCACTGCACGGTGCGGCGCAGCAGCCCGAGCGGGTCGGCGCGGACCGTGGTGGCCGGGCCGATCACGATGACACCGCGCCGTTGCGCCGCGATCGGCGGGAAGTCAGCATCGTCGACGATCACGCTCTGGTCGCGGCCGAGGCGCGGTGCGGGGACCGGCACCGGCTGCTGGCTGCCGACCGGGCCGACGGCCAGTTCCAGCCCGACCGGCAGCAGCATGCGCTGCGCGCGGTTGGTCAGCTCGATGGTCAGGTTCACCGATTCGCCCGCCTGGACCCGCATCCGTTCGGGCCGTACCTCGACCCGCACCGGTGCGCGTCCGATGACGAACGCGACGCACAGCAGGACGCTGATGAACCCGGCCGTGGCCGCGACGGTCAGTTCCAGCCAGCCGAAGTGCGCACCGACCAGCCAGGCGGCGAGCACGCCGAGCAGCACGCCGCGTCCTGCGCCGGTCAGCACACGCCAGGGCGGCGCGAGGTACCGCGCGGACAGGTCGCGAGCCACCCGGGCGACGTGCAGCGCTGCCTCGCCGGCGGGCCGCAACCGAGCCTCGTAGCGGCGCAGTGCTTGCGGGAGCCGGAGGCGAGCGCGTGGAGCGCCGGAGGGGCGCCCGGTCGGGTAAGTCAGGTTCATCGCGGTGTTCCTCAGCGGTCCACGGGCGGCGGAACGCTGCGCAGGACGCGCTCAAGAAGCTGCGACACCGCGGCGGAAGAGGAGGAGCCGGCCGCGCCGTCGAAGCGCGCCTCCGGCTTGAGCGTGACGCGGTGCGCCAGCACGGGCAGCGCGAGGCGGTCGATGTCGTCCGGCAGAACGAAGTTGCGGCCTTGCGAGATCGCCCAGGTTTTCGCGCAGCGCACCAGCGCGAGGCACCCGCGCGGTGAGACGCCCAGTTGTATGTGCTCGTGGTTGCGGGTGGCCTCCGCGATGCGGCCCACGTAGTCGAGGCAGCCCCAGCGCACGGTCACCAGGTCGGCGGCGCGGATGAGCTCTGATACCGCGTAGGAGGAGACGACCCGGTTCACGGTCGCGGACCGGTCGCGCACCTCCGCGGCCGCGAGCAGTTCGACCAGCGATTCGCGGTCGGGGTAGCCGAGCGCGATCTTCATCAGGAAGCGGTCGAGCTGCGCTTCGGGCAGCGGGTAGGTGCCGGCGTGCTCGACAGGGTTCTGCGTCGCGATGACCATGAACGGGCTTTGCAGCTCGTGGGTCTCGCCGTCGACGGTGACCTTCGCTTCCTCCATGACCTGCAGCAGCGCGGACTGGGTCTTGGGCGAGGCGCGGTTGATCTCGTCGGCCAGCACGATCTCGTTGAAGATCGGGCCGGGCAGGAACTCGAAGGAGCGCTTCTCCTGGTCGTAGACGTGCACGCCGGTCACGTCGGCGGGCAGCAGGTCCGGGGTGAACTGAATGCGGCCGCTGCGACCGTCGACGATCTGCGCGATGGCCTTGGCCAGGGAGGTCTTTCCGGTGCCGGGGTAGTCCTCAAGCAGCAGGTGGCCGCCGGACAGCAGGCAGGTTAGGGCGAGCCGGATCGGTTCCTCCTTGCCGAGGATGGCCACTCCGACGTTCTGCACCATCCGGTCGAACAGGTCCTTGAACTTCAGCGCCTCCTCGGCGCTGATCCGTGGTGCTTCGGTCTGCATGCGCGGTGTACTCCGTGTCTAGACGTGGTGCGGGAAGGAATGGCCGACAGCGGCCGGGCTTTTCAGGGTCCTGTTATGGCCAGACGTAGGAGCCGGTGACACCTCCGCAGGTGACGTAGACCGTTCCGGGCGTGTATCCGAACCAGGCTCCGGAGTCCTTGCTCTGGTTCGGTCCGTAGACCTCGGTGAATCCGTTGAAGCCGCCGGCCGAGCTGTCGAAGCTGCACGTCACGTTGCCGCTGAAGTTCGCCGTCTGCACGTGGATGTACGCACAGGAGGGATCCGTGCACGAGCCGCCCTTGCACGCGGCGCCTCCGCCACCGCCACACGGTGCCCCCTTGGACACCGTCACCGTCGCCGGAGGCGGCGGTGCCGCTTGGGTCGTCGCCGAGCCGGAGGCGGTCACGGTCGCGCGTCCCGGGTCCGAGACGGTCAGGTTGATCGTGTCCGTGCTGCTGTAGCCCATGTTGTCGGTGCTCGACCAGCTCCACGGGGTGTTGCCGGTGGTGAAGGTCTGTGTCTGCCTGCTGGTCTGCACGGTCACGGTCGCCGGCTTGCCGTTGGGGTTGACCGACACGGTGAAGTTGACGTTCGTACCGCTGGCCGAGGCGGACACGCTCGGGCTCACGATCGGGCCGTACGCGGTCACCGTCGCCGAAACCTGGGCGTCGCACGGGTTCCCTGAGAAGTTCGTGCCCGAGCTCTGGTTGCAGTCTTGAAGGCTCACCGACTGCGCCTGACCGTTCGTCAGCACGCCGATCGTTTCCTGCGCTCCGGTCTGGCCGGAGGGCGGGAAGGTCCAGCTACCACAATTGCCGCCGGAGAACGTGCACGTGACGACCGAGGTCTTGCCGTGCGAGACCGGAGCGTCGAACTTCAGCACCGCCTGGTTGTTCTGGCCGGTGGGCGTGGCGGTGTAGTTGGTGATCGGGTCCGGGGTCGCGGCGGCCTCCATCTGCGTTCCCGGGCTCGACGGTGAGGTGTGAGTCTTCGGATCGAGCGACACGTCGGCGTTCGCGGCCGTCACCGTGTACGTGTATACCGTACCGTCGTTGGCCAACCCGGCATCAGGACACGTCAACGCACTCACCGCGCTGCACACGGTCTTGGTCCCGCTGCTGGAGGTGCGGGTGACCGTGTAGGTCGTCGGCCCGGGGCCGTTCGCATCGACCGCGGTCCACGAGACGTCGACCGATCGCTCGGTCGAGTTCGTCGAGTTCGTCACCGCCAGGCTCGGCGCGGCCGGCGCCGGCGGAGCGCCCGCGGATTGGCCCTGCACGGTCGCCGACGGTCCGGGCCCCTGCGCGTTCACGGCGATCACCGTGAACGTGTACGCCTGGTCGTTGGTCAGCCCGGTCGCGGTCAAGCTTGTCGTGGTCGACGTCGCCTGCCCGCCGCCGGTCCACGTCACGTTGTACCGCAGCACGGGGGTGCCGTCGTCGACCGGCGCGGCCCAGGCCAGGTGCAGCGTTCCGTCCTGCGGGTTCGACGTCACCAGGGCGGTCACCGCGTCAGGGATCGTATTCGGCATGGCCGGGGCCGAAGCCGGGCTCGCCGCGCTCCAATCCACCAAGTTGTGCGCCCGGACCGTGAACGTGTACGTCCTTCCGTTGGTCAGGTTGTTGATCGTGCAGGGTGAGGCGGCGCAGACCTGCTGGCCGCCGGGGTAGCTGACCCGATAGGAGTCGATCGGCGCGCCATTGTTCGCAGGAGTCTGCCAGGACAGCTGCACGGCGCGACTGAGCACGGTACGGCCGATCGTCGGCGTTCCCGGAGCGTCGGGCTTCCCGAGCACATTGAGCGTGATCTGGCCGGTGCTCTGCCGGTCCGCTCGGCCGCGGTCGGCCACGTCGGTCACCGTGACGGCGAAGGTTTGCGCGCCATGCGAGTCCGCGCCGGGCGTGATGCGCACGCTCGCGCCGCTCGCCGAGGCGGTCGCCGGCATACCCGAGGTCTGCGACACCGACACGACCGAGACCACCGGATCAGCGAGCTGTGAGCTGACATACGAGCTCAGATCCACGGTCGCGCTCTGGCCCGCCTTCACGCCGTTGACGGTGATCGGCAGCACGGCGGGCGGCGGGGCCGCGATCACCTGCACCAGGAGCTGGCTCGTCGCGCCGCGGGAACCGACCGCGCTCACCGTGAGCGTCCCCACGGAACTCGGCGTCGCGGCGCTGCCGGCCGTCACGGTCAGCTTGTGGCCGCCGGACCCGCTCAACGAGAGCCCGGCGGCCGGGTGCAGCCACTGCGCCGAGTAGTGCAGCGAGCCGGCGGTCGACGGATTCGCCGTCCACACGTGGCACACCGAGGTCACGTCGATGTTCAGCGGCGCTCCGCCCTCCACGGCGGTCAGCGGGTCGCTCGGGCAGCGCAGCACCGGGGTGTCCGGGCCGACCTGTACCGGGAGCGTGATCACCGCCATGACGCCGTGCGGATCGGTCAGCGAGGCGCCGTCGGTGACCTGGAAGGTGACCGAAGCAGGCCCCGCATATCCGCCGGACGCGGTCAGCATCAGCTGCCCGGTGCCCTGGTTGGCCGCGCTCAGGCCCGGCGAGGGGGCGGCCCAGATCTGGTCGGTCGTGGTCAGCCGCAGCGGCTTGCCGCTCGGGTCGGCGACGTAATCGGACACGGCGATGGTCGTCTTGCCGTTGATCGGCACCGTGATCGACTTGCCGGACTTCGGGTACGGCGCGCCGGCTCCCGCCGCGACCACGTGCGCGTAGCCGACCGCCGTCGCACCCTGCGAATCACGCACCTCGAAGACATAAGTGCGCGGATTCGCGGTGACCGGGACGACGAGCTTCCCGCCGGCGATCTTCGCCGAAGCGTCGAAGACCTTGGATACGGTCAGGTCGCCGGGTGCGCCGTCCGGGTCGCTGGCCTGCGCGAGCACGTCGAGCGTCGCCGTCGCGGCCTTGCCGTCCGGGGTCGCGTACGTGTCGGGCACGACTGGCGGAATGTCGTAGCCGGGCTGGGAGTGGACCGTGATCGTCGCCGCGGAGGGCTGACCGAGGCCGTCGCTGACGTCATAGGTGACGATTTCGGGTTTGCCGTCGTTCGGCGGCGCGACCGCGCTCACCGGGCCCTGGGTCGAGGCGACCGTGACGCCGCCGGACAGGTTCGGGTTCGCGGACTTGGGCACCGTCACGGTCACCGTGTCGCCGGCCGCGACCAAGTCGTTGGCCAGCACGTCGACCGCGACGTGCGCTCCCGGAGCGGCCGTGACCGTGTCATCGACGGCGACCGGCGGTTGCGCCGCGCCAGGCGGCACCACGGCGATGCTGATCTGCGAGGTACCCGAGAGCCCGTAGTCGTCAGTGACCTGATAGGTGAAGGTGTCGGTGCCCGCGCTGGCCGGCAAGGCCAGGTAGGTCAGCGAGGTCGCGTTCGAGGAGACGATCCGTCCGAGCGTCGGCGCGGAACCGATGCCGGTGAGCGCGACGCTGTCGCCGTCAGGGTCCACTCCCCCGGTCGGGATCGGCACCGTGATCGTCTCACCGGCCACCGCTCGCGCGACCACCTGCTGCGGCTGCGGCCGCCGGTCCGGGTTCGTCGCGGATGGCAATGGGTTTACGGTCACCGTCAGGTGACCGGTGGCGGGCTCGCCGGACGGGTTCTGCACCAGGTAGTCGACCAGGAGCGTCAGCGGCGTGCGTACCGCCGAGGCGGGCGGCGCGACGTAGCGCACGACGTTCCCGGTCACGTAGGCAGCGCCGGCAATGGCCTGATTCGCGGCGGACTGCGCCGTGACCTGAAGCTGACCTGGGTTCGGTGCTCCCGGCACGTTCGCGATCAGGCTGAGCGGCGCTCCTGCCGGGTCGATGTCGTTGTCGAGCACCGGTACCGAGACCGAGTCTCCGGCCCGCACGACCGCCGTGTCGTCGACCGGCACCGGCACGTCGGTGGCGGGCGGCGGCAGTTGCGTGACGGACACCTCGCCGGTGACCGCGGCGGTGATCCCGTCGGTCACCGTGTAATGCACGATCCGCGGCCGCGAGTCGAGTGACGCGGACAAAGCACTGATACGAAGCCAGTGCCCGTCGACTATGCCGACCTGAAGCTGCCCTGACTGCTGATCCCCCGGTTGCACAACCACCTGCGCCCGCTGGACCACCAGCAGTGCGCCGCTCGGGTCGTAGTCGTTGGCGAGAACGTCGACGGTCGCAGGCTGCTGACCGTAGAGCACTGCCACGTCGGGCATCGCGACCGGCGGCGCGGGAGCGGACGGCGCCGGCGTGATGTCGACGCGGATGACGCTCTTCGCGAATGGCGCGTTACCGAACTCGTCGGTGTAGTCGAGCACGTACGTGCCCGGACGCGAAGCCGTCACGTGCACTGTGCCGCTGTTCAGATCCGTGGTCACCTGCGCGCCGGCCGGGCTCGCGATCGGCGCGGCCAGCTTCAGCTGAGCGCCGGGATCGGCCGGGTCGCTGCCCGGAAGGTCGTTGGCCAGCGGTTGGATGGTGACCGGGTGACCGACCTCGCCGCGTGCCGCGTCCGGCTGCGCGATCGGTGCGACCGCCTTCGCCGCGCTCGCGCTTTGCACCGCGACGGTCACCGTGCCGTTCACCGGAGCCGAGCGGCCGTCCGAAACCTGGTAGGTGATCGTTTGGGTTCCGGCGCTCGCCGGCGCGGTGTAGTCGAGGAAGCCGTCGCCGGTCGCCACCGCCGTTCCGGCCTTGGCCGAGGCCCCGGCGAGCGCCGGCGGGTCGCCGTCGTAGTCGCGCCAGTCGCTGAGCACCGGTAGCGAGACCCGGCCGCCGGAGGGCACGGTCAGCGTGGTCGGCTGGTAGCCGCGGCGCAGTTGCGGGCTGCGGTTCTCGGCGTCGGTGCGCACCTGCACGGTGACGTTCGCGGTGGCGGTCAGGCCCTTGCCATCGTCGATCGTGTACTTGAAGTGCAGCTCGCCGGAGGCCGAGCCGAGCACGAGCGCGACGCTCTGGCCGTCCGGGGCGATGGCGAGGCTGCCGGCAGCGGCCTGATCGAGGTCGAAGACGCGGGAGATCGACAGGACGCTGCCGTTCGGGTCCGAGTCGTAGTCCAGTGGGTGCAGGATGGTGGTCCGGTTCGGCCGCGCGCCGAGCGTCACATCCGCGGCCTTGGGCGGCTGGTTGCGCTGGTTCTGCGAGGTCTGATCGTTCTTGTTGTGGTTGCTCGCGGCCAGCACCGGCGGCGGCTGCACCGCCTGCCAGTCGTCGACGCGCGTGGGAGTCTGGGTGAGGTCGAACAGGACTCCGGTGGCCAGGTCGTTGAGCACCAGCGCGCCGCGGTTCTGCCGGAAGACCGGCTGCACCAGCTCGCTGGCGTCGGCGACGTTCAACGCGCTGGCCCGCCGACCGTCGCACCCGGCGACCAGGCCGTCCTGCGTCGTCGCCCACGCCGCATAGGCGCAGTTGTTGAAGTCGACCGGCGCGGCGGGCTTGCCGTTCCCGGCCGTTGACAGGACGCTGACCTGCCCGGAGGAAAGGTCGACCGCGAGCAGGTCACGTGAGGTGGCGACGAGCACGGCGGTGGCTGCCGGGCCGGGGATCTGGAGCACGACGTCGCTCTGACCGGTCAGGTCGAGGTGCACGGTCGGCCCCCCGGAGACGATCAGCGTCCCCGAGGTAGCGTCGAGCGCGACGAGCCGGTCACCGACGGCGGTCACGCGCACGCTCGTCAGTGCCTTGCCGAGGTTGCCGTAGCCGGCGGCGGCGAATCCGGTCGCGCTGCGGGTGACCGTGGCGGTCTTTCCGGAAGCGGCGACCGCGTACACGGTGCCGTCGATGCCGACGGCGAGGGCCGCTGCGGCGTCGGACGTCCCGCGGGTGGCCACCGAGGCCACCGGTGACGCGCCGTCGGCGAGCGAACTGAGCCCGTTGATCTGCTGGTCGCCGTCGACGGCGGCGGCCCGAACGGTTCCGCTGCGCGGGTCGATGGCAGCCAGCGTGCCGCCGGTCAGCTGCGCCTGGTCCGCGGACCCGAGTGCGACGCCCTGGTCGGCGAGGGTCTTCGCGTCGACGGTGTCCACCGGGTACAGCTCTCCGGTCGCCTGGTCCCAGGCCGCGACCGCGGAGCCGTCCTGCAGGATGTCGAGCTGGTAGTTCGACTGCGCGCCCTTCGGTGGGTAGAAGGCCGCGTCGAGCGCGCCGGCCGGTTTGTTGAGCCGCCCGAACAGGCCGTCCTGGTTGTTGGTGACCCAGATTCCGCCGTCGTGCAGCGTGACGTGCTGCACCGGGTAGCCCTCGGCGAGCACGGCGCCGGCGATGAGCGCGCCGACGGCCGCGGTGAGCACCGCGACCGAGGCGAGCGGCGTCCACCGGCGTCGGGTGCGCGCGCTGGTCTTCACAGGTGTCCAACTCCTACATACGTGTACTGAGAAAAAAAGTGCGGGCGGCGCGGCGGACGGTTACTGTCCGCAGCCGGGCTGGGACCAGTCCGGATCGCCGTTGGAGCCGTCGAGTCGGACGACTTTGACCTGGACGCACAGGCGGGTGCCGGAGGGGTCCGGCAGGTCGAGGGCGGGGGTTTTCGCCGTGCCGGTGCGTTTACCGTCCGAGCTCTGCCAGCGGAAGGTGTCGCTGGCGAGGGCAGCGGAGTAGGTCCAGCTGAAGTGCAGGGTGGCCGAGTCGGTGCGGGTCGCGGCGACGGTCACCGTTCCGGGCGGTTCGTTTCCGCCGAGCGGCACACCGGGATCCACCGGGGTGTCACCAGTCGCGGACGCTGATGCGCCGGAAGTCCCGGACGCGTTTCCCCTCGCCGAGCCGCCGGTGCTGAGCGTCGCGACGACGATGGCGATGAGCACGGCGGCCACCGCGCCGAGCGACACGATGAGGCCGCGCCTGCGTTTGCGCGGCGCGCCGGGGTCGCCCACGATCGTCGCGCGGTCGTCGGTGAGCGTTTCCTTCGGGGCGTGGTCCTTCAGGACGGTGCGCGCGTCAATGGTCAGGTTCTCCGCGAGCGCGTCGCGGGGCTGCTGGTATCCGTACGCTGACGCGCCTGGGGCGGCGGGCGGAGCCGACGTGCCTTTCGCGTGCAGTACGGTCCGGTCGTCCTCGGGGTCCGTCGCACTCTCGCTCGGCGGTGCCGAGACGGTTTCCGGCAGCTTGACGTTCAGGAACCGGGGGCCGGGTGGCTCACGAAGTACCGTGCTCTCGATGTCGTTGTCGCGCTCGCCGGACTTCGCCGTCGCGATTTGAGTCAGCTCGCGCAGCACCTCGCTCGCGGACTGCGGCCGGGCGCGCGGATCCATGGCCAGCATTCGCAGCAGCAGCTGGGTGAGCTGCGGCGGCACGTCTCCCCTGGCCATACTGGGGGTGGGCTGACCGGCCAGGGTGCGTTGCTTGAGTGATTCGGCGCTGTTGTCGCCGCGCGGAATGACGAAGGGGGCTGATCCGCTCAGCAGGTGCCAGAGCGTCGCGCCGAGCGAGTAGATGTCGCAACGCTCGGTCGCGATCGCATTCGCGTCGCGCATGACCTCGGGCGCGGCCCAGGACGGGGAGAGCGCGAAGGTGCCCTGGTCGTACTTGAGCCGGCGCGCGATGCCGAAGTCGCCGAGCCGGTAGCTGCTGCCCGGCGCCGCGATGAAGACGTTCGCGGGTTTGATGTCCTGGTGCAGCAGCCCGATCGCGTGCGCGGCGGCGACGGCATCGGCCAGCTGCCTGCCGACGGTCAGCACCTCGGCTACCGGCAGCTGACGCAGCCGTTTGACCCGCCGATACAGGTCGCCTTCCGCGTAGTAGGCCGTGACCAGGCAGGGCGTACCGTCGACGGCTTCTTTGAAGGCCAGCACGGGCACGATCGGCTTCTCGTGTCCGAGCTGAGCCATCATGTTCGCCTCGTCGACGAACAGGGCCCGCCGATCGGTATCGGGACCGAAGGTGCGCGGCATCTTGACCGCTACCTCGCGAAACGGCGTCTGCTCGTAATAGAGGTACACGTAGGAACTGCCGCCTGAGCCGATCGGCTCGCGATATTCGTAGCCGTGGATGGCCGGCGGCTTGGGCAGCTTGGCCGCGCTCATCCGGTCGCCTCGTAGATGAAGGAGACGACGCCGGCGAGGGTGACCTCGGCGCCGGGCTCGATGACCCGGGTGCCGCCGGGCGGCAGCGCTTCTGCGGGGCTGCCGTCCGGTGGGCGGATGGTGGTGCCGTTGGTGGAGCCGAGGTCGGTCGCGACGACCCGCCAGCCGAGCAGCCGGATCTGCAGGTGGTTGCGTGAGATGTCCTTGCCGGGGCTGGGGAGGCGCAGCACGTGCTGTTTATCCGTGTTCTGGCTCGGCGGCTTGGGCTGCCGGCCGAGTAACACGTCCCGGTCCAGGGGAATGTCCTCGCCGGTGGAGAGCCGCAGCACGCCGAGCACCGGGCGCGGCACCTGCGTCTCCTGCTGCGCGGGCACCGTCTGCGGGCACACCCGGCACCGCTTGGCCTGCGGCGGATTCAGGTGCCCGGCAAGGCATCGGACCGCCGCGACGGTCGGCAGACCGATGGCGGCATTCGTGTTCTGATCGCGGTCGGCGGAGCGATAGACGGTGCTGGAGATCTCCTCGTCGTCGTCATCCTCGTCATCCGCGTCATCCACCTCGGCCGTCGGCTCATCGAGGACCACTGCTGGAGCAGCGGCACGCGGCTGGGTCGGCGGTGGCGGAGGTGGTGGCGGAGGGGCAGCGGCAGCAGTCGTCGGCGGTTGTGGTGGCACTGCGGTCGCCGGTGGCGGTGACGACGGCGGTGGCACTATGGGTGGTGGCGGTGACGGTGGCAGCGGCGGCGAAGGTGGCTGAAGTGACGGGGCCGCAGACGGCGGCGTGATCGGCACGGGCTGGATCGGCCACGCCGACTTCAGCCTCGTCTGCTCACGCGCGGCTTCGTCCTCTGCGTTGCTCGACTGACCGGAACGCTGCGCCGCGGAACCCAAAGCGGCGAATCCGATCGACTGAACGACTTGCGCGCCGCCGTCCTCGTTACGCGCGCCGGCCGGCCGGGCCGGCGCCGCCGCGCTCTGCTGCGCTGTCTGGGGTCCGCGCGGCACCGCACCCGCGCCGATCGGGAAGAAATTGCGACGCGTTTCGCCCAAATCAGGCTGCTGCTGCGCTTCGGTGGCGAGAACGCTGCCGCTGCCGCCCTCGCCGCGCAGCAGTTGTCCCGCCGCGACGCTGCCCGCCATGACGACGCCCGCGACGAGCGGGTGCGCGACCGCCGCAGGACCGGCAGCCGTCGACTCCGCCGGATCACCGATCAGGAAGGCACGCAGCGGCAGTGGCCGGTCCCAATTCTGCGCACCGCTACCGGGCTGCCAGACCAGTGGTTCCGCGGTTTCGGCGGCAGACTCGGCCCGAACCGCGATACCGCCGCTGCCGGCGGCCCTACTCCAGCCATCCTCGGTGGCGATGAGTGCGAACCCGACCGTCTCGCGCTGCGAATTCGCATCCTTCAACAGGCCGAGCAGCCGCTCGGCCCGCTGCCGCACGCCCAGTCCATTTCCGCCCGCGGCATCCCGGATCGCTTCCCAGCAATCGGTCACCAGCGGCTCGTCCGCGCGCACTGCCAGCAGCAATGAGATGCCGGGCACCACGATCGCGACCATATCGCCGGGCCGGTAGCGGACCGGCATCGAGAGCGCCGATGCCGAATCCGTCGGCACCGAATCCTGCGAATTCACCGTGCCGCCGTCTCGTAACCCGAACCGGGCTTCTCCTGGGGCACTGTGTCGTCCCGCTCGTCGTAGTCGTCGTCCGCGTCGTCAGAAACAGGGCCGGCGACGTCGGCGTCTTGCTCCATAGCGTCGATCACGATCACCGTGACGTTGTCGCGCCCTCCGGCGGCGACCGCCAGTTCCACCAGTGCGGCGGCGGCGGTCGGGGCTTCGGGCATTGTGTCGAGGGTTGCCGCGAGTTGTGCGTCCGCGACCTCCAGCGGAAGGCCGTCGGAGCAGACCACGAACCGTTCGCCGCGTACTGCCGGCACGATCCACACGTCGGCCTGCGGTGCGGGATCCGCCCCGAGCGCGCGCGTCACCACGTTGCGTCGCGGATGGGCCCAAGCCTGCTCGGCGGTGAGACTTCCGGCCGCGACGAGCTCGGCGACCTCCGTGTGATCGATCGTCAGCTGCGCCAATTCGCCCTCGTTGTACCGGTAAACGCGGCAGTCGCCGACGTTGAACACGAGCCAGTGGTACGTGCCCGCGATCGAGGTCAATCCGAGCCCGGCGACGGTTGTGCCCATGCCCTTGCGCTGAGGGTCGTGGCGGGCCGCGTCGAGAATGTCGGCGTTCGCGAGCGCGAGCTGCGCGCGCAGCATCTCGGTGTCGAGTTTGGCCTCGTCGAGCGCGCCGAGACGCGCCACAGCCAGCGCACTGGCGACGTCCCCGGCGGCGTGACCGCCCATTCCATCGGCGACGACGAACACCTTCGTGCCCACGAAAGTGTTGTCCTCATTGCGCTTTCGCACCTGGCCGGTGTCGGTCGCCGCGGCCGCCTGTACCGTCAACACGGTGACACGGAGAAGAAACTCAAAGTACCGCGGTGACTTAGCTCCCACCCGGGTGGTGCGCCGATTTTGGGCGCACCAAACTTCTGCCGCATCGTGATGGCCTCTCCCCTGAGCGCTGATCCCGCGAGCTCCAGCAAAGGTAGCCTGTGGACACCAGTGCCGTAACCTTTTTGGCGAAACTCACGCCCTGGTGATCGACCCGTTACGTTGGGCCGACCAGCGGGAGGAGTTTCACGGGTCGGTGGTGCTCCGCGGCTCCCGAGGGGGCCGCAGAGCATTTCGCTTATGCCGCGGTGTACTTCTCGATACCGCGGTGTACTTCTATACCGCGGTGTACTTCGCGCCGCGCCGCTCGCCTTGACGCTCGACGAGGCCGCGATCGAGCAGCGAGCCGATGACGGCCGGCCATCGCTCGGAATCGATGCCCGCTCGCTCGATCAGATCCGTCTTGCCAAGCGGTCCCGCGGCTTCGACGAGGACGGCGAGCACCGCAGCCGCAGCCGCAGCCGCGTCGGCGTCGGCGGGCGCCGAAATGTTGCCCCTAGTGCCTAGCATGCGGGCCGGCGACGAGTTGCGACGCAGCGGGATCACGTCCGCCACGCCAATGCTTCGATATCTGTCCGGCGTGCACGTCAGGACGATGACTTGCGATCGGTTCTCCGCCGCGCTGAAGACCGCGCCGATGCGCTGTAGCCGGTCCGGGTCGGTGAAGCCGAGCGCGTCGTCGATGACGACCGGGACGCCGTCTTCCGGATCGACGAGGGCGGCACAGGCGAGCCGGGCGCACAGGGCGATCTGCTCGCGCGCGCCACCGGAAAGCTGGCCGTACGGGACTTTCGCGCCGTCGAGGATCCGGTGGGTGACCGAGAGGTCGTCGTCCACGAGGAGAGTGAGCTGCCCGTCGAATACGATCCGGGCGAACTGCTCCAGCTTCCGGCGGAACGGCTCGACGTAGGCACGCTTCGCCGCGTCGCGCTTATCGGTGAGCGTGTTGTACAGCCGCTTGGCCGCCATGGCGCGCCGGTGCACCCGCTCGTGCTCGCGCTCTGCTTCGCCGAGGTGGGCTTGCGCCTCGTTGAGCCGCTCCTGGGCGTCGCGGTCGGTCGAGAGCTTCGCGCCGAGTTCCGCCAGGGTCAATGTGCACTGCTGGATCTCGTTCCCGCGGCGCTCGGCGACTGCGCGTTCGTTGACGAGCCGTGTACTCACCGCGGTGAGTTCCTTAGGGTCGAAGGCCGCGGCGGCTTCGCTCCATCGCAGCTCGGCTCCGCTTGCCCCACGCGCGGTCTCGTCGCGAAGCGTCGCCAGTTCCGCGTCGGACACCTCGCTGCGGGCCGTCGATAGCTTCTCAGCGAATTGCTGCGCGTGTTGGGCGGCGTCGGTGACTCGTTGCCGAAGCAGGCCGGCCTCTGTCTCCGCCTTGCTGACCGCATCCCGGTACGTGTCGGCTACGGCGTTCGCCTGTTCGGACTCGGAACGCGCCCGCTTGAGCGCTTCGTTCGCGCGTTCAAGAGCGGCGCCCGCGGCGGCGAGGCTGGCGGGCACAGGCTCCGCGCAGTTCGCGGTGCGCGCGGCGCGGTAGTGGTCGGTACGAGCGCGCAACGCGGCGACGCGCTCGCGAACGGCATCGGGCTCCTCTCCGTCAAGCGTCGCGTCGATCGTGGCGCGAGCTGATTGAAGCTTCGCCGCCACGTCTTTCCGCCGGGAGAGTTGCTCCCGCGCGTCCTCGATCCCTGCGACGCCGGATGCCGCGCACTGCTTCGCGAACTCCTCCTGCATCTTGCCGAGCTTGACGGACTGGTCCCGCTCGGCGCTTCCCGGCGCGATGCGGAGGCGAATGCTGTTGTCGATGACGAGCACGGTGTCGTCGATGAGCTTGCGCGCGAACGTGTCACCGGCCGGTACCTGCGAGGCTTGGCCGTCGACGTCGAGCGCGAGTGTCCTGGCGCCGTCCAGGGCACTGATCTCAACGAGGGAGGAGGCGGCCTCCAGGGACGCCTGCGCCCTGATGACCTTCTGGTACTCCTTCTCCAGGCGTTTGACGGCCTCTTCGTCGACGCGGATGGTCGCGAGTTCGGCCACCCAGGCCTTCGCCTGCTCGCCGGCATCCTCAGCCTTGGCGACGCGATCGCTCAGCCTCGCTAGCTCGTCGAGTTCCCGCAGGTGATCGCGATCCTCGGCGGCCCGGGTGGCGGCGGCGTCGGCCTCGCCTTCCCCGTCTCGCGCGATGGCCGCCGCCTCGCGCGCCGCGTCGGCGAGCAGTCGCCGGTCTCGAAGGCCCGCTTCAGCCTCTTCGGCCTGCCGGGCGAGTTTGACGGCCTCGCCGGCGACGGCTTTTTCTTCATCGCGCAGAGTCTCGCGCGCCGAGAGGGTGGCTGCCGCGTTGGCCGCCTCGAGCCGGGCGAGCTTGGCGGCGGTCTCCATCTGCGCGATGTGGACGGCGGCCGCCTCTAGCGCCTCATGCCGCTGTACGAGCTCTGTCAGCGTGGGACCGCCGGTGCGGTCGGCGTCTCGGAGCTTGCCCAGTTTGTGCTCGGTACGTTCGTACTCCTCGATGTCCCGCTGCACGCGTTCGAGTGTCGCCTGACGCTGCTGTACCCCGCCGCGCGCGTCGTTGAGTGCTTTGACCGCCCTCTGGTACTCGTCCGTGGGCAGGCTCTTGGCCTCCGTGAAGTACCGGCGATACTCCTTGGCGGCCGCGTCAATGAGCGCGGTGTTCCGCTGGTCGCCCGCGTCGCCGTCGGTTCCGGTGCCCGCCGCGGTGTCGAGCGCGCGCATCAGGGCGCTCTTCTGGTCGAGCTCGGGCTGTTCGAGTGTCTCGTCCTGCAGGACACGAAGCGCCTTCCACAGGTCGAGGTCGGCGTGTTCCTTCAGGATCTCCAGTACCCGCTTGTGCGCCTCCCGGCCGCGGATGACGTCGTGTCGTGGCTCTTTGATCTCCAGCGCCGTCGCGGACTCGCTCTGCTTGTGGGACCAGCGCTTGGCATAGGTGAACCGATAGGGACCGGCCGCGAAGTCGATTTCGACTTCCGGTGCCTCGCCGGTGTGTACCGGCCGGACCGCCTTGACGCGGCGGTCCGCGGAGTCGTCGGGAAAGTGAAGCAGCAGGTCGATCGCTTCGACGAGTGAACTCTTTCCGGCCTCGTTCGCGCCCTCGATGACGGTCACGCCGCCGCGAAGCTCGATCTCGTGCTGCGAGACGCCGCGGTAGTTGGTCAGGCGGATACGGTCGATCCTCATCGGGCACCCCCGGCAAGACGGTGGAAGAGCAGCAGCGCGCCCTGGGCCTCTTCGGCGCCGGGACCGCCGTGCACCGCGGCGTGTTCGAGTTCTTCGAAGGCCGCTGCGGCGTAGCCGGACAGCCCCAGGTTGCCGGATTCGCCCTCGGCGGGCAGGATCGCGAGGTCCGTGTGCCGGTCCCAGGTGCCCAGGTGGGCGAAGACGTGGCCGTGTCGCTCGATCAGTTCCTCAAGTCGTGTGCAGTCGGCGAGTCCGAGCGTTCCGCGCAGTGCGAGCCGAATCGCGGTGGTTTCCTTGTCGGGCATGGCCTGTAGCTTCGCGTCGAGAACGTCGATGTCTGACGGACCGCTGAGTTCGGCTTCGATGTCGCTGAACGTCCATCGGCCGACCTGGTGTTCGGTCACCTCGCAGCGTCGGTCATCGACGTCCACGACCAGCACGTATCCAGGTCTTTCCTCGTTGTAGTCGGTGACCTCCGGCGTGCCGGAGTACCACACGCGGCCGTCCATGCCCAGGTCGGTGCTCGAGTGCCGGTCGCCGAGCGCCACGTAATGAACGCGCCGGTCCGCGACGGCCGCGCGCAGCTCGTTGGCGCGGATGAGGTAGGGAATGTCTTTGTCCGGTGAGAACGTGTCGACGGCGCCGTGTCCCGCGAGGATGCGCACCAGGCCGTCGGTTGCCGGGGGCAGTGACCGCAGCTGCGCGCCGACGAGGTCTTCCACTGGCCGCTTGCTCGGCCAGGGCGCCGCGACGAGTTCGACTCCCTCGGAGACCGTGTGGATCCCCGGCTCATCGAGGATGTGCACGCGGCCGGGGAGCTGTCCGAGCTCGGGCGTGCGGTAGATCGAGCCGGGCTCGTCGGGGTCGTGGTTGCCGGGGAGTAGATAGACCGGCACGTCGATCGATCCGAGCGCGTCGAGCGTGCGCAGGACGGTGGTGCGGGAGAGCTGGTTGGCGTCGTAGACGTCGCCGCATACGAGGACGAACGCGCAGTCTTCCTGCCGCGCGATGTCGCCGATTCGCTTGACGGCCGCGAGCCGCGCGTCGGCGTACCGCGCTCGCGAGTCGCCGTTCTTGAGGAAGTGCGCCGGCATGCCCCACTGCCAGTCGGCGGTGTGCAGGAATCTCACTGCTGCTCCGGAGGATCGGTCGGTCGAAGGTCGAGGGTCGAAGGTCGAGGGTCGAAGGTCGAGGAGGTGAAACAGAGCTTTACTAACGAGGCGCGCGGCGCTGGACGGACGGAAGTCTAGAATCGTTGCGGTGGTCAATTCCCGGTTTTGCCGCAACTGGCCGACGCCCGCGAAAGCGGCTGTAGCTACTGACCGGTGTCGCCGTCGGTGACGGTCACGGTCCAGGAGCACTCGGAGTTGATGTCGAGGTAGTGCGTGCCGCTGGCGTCGTGCTCGTAGGTGGTGTCGCCGCCCTTTTCTGACAGTTCGTTGACAGGCGCGTCGCTGAGCGAGCCGTCAGAGTAGACGTACACCTGGAAGTTGCCCTGGCTGCCGAAGGAAGAGCAGTCGAAGCTGTAGGTGATGGACCAGTCGTCGCCCGTGCTGAAGGTCTTCGTCGTCTTGATCCCGTTTCCGTGGACCGTCAGGACGACGTGTTTGCTCGCGGCCGGGGCGCTGGAGGGAGAGGACGCGGGCACGGCGGCGGCGTCGGTGGCGCTCGGCTCGACCGGCGCACTCGCAGCGGCGCCGCCAGAGTCACCCGCGCCACCCGCCCCGGTGGTGTCGCCGGTCTGGCCGGAGGACGCCAGCGGCGCTGCAATGGACGAGGCATTCTTGCCGCCAGACACGATCGACGCGATGCCGGCGATGGCGAACAGCACTACCAATCCGAGGCAGCCGATGCCGCCGATTTTCGCCGCGCGGTTCTTCTTCCGTGGTGGCTGCGCGGCAGCATACGGGAACTGATACGTCGGCGGGGGCGGCGGGGGCGGAAGCAGCGGTCCAAGTTCGGGTCCGGCTCCGGGTTCCGGTCCGGGTTCGGCTCCGGACTGGGGGCGTTCGTTCATTGGTCCTCCTCAACGGATCGGGCTGTTACGGATCACGGGACGTGTTCACAGGCCCTGCGCAAGTTGGTGCTGTCACGTAAACAGGCAGTGCTGATCACGCCGCCACGCGTTCACAGGATTCGCAAACGGAGAGGCTTAACACGCACTTCGTTAAGCCCATCGGGGCCGTCCGGCTCCTCGATATTGCAGAACTATCCTCGCTTCCGTGAACACTGTCAACAGCTCCTCGCTATCGCGCCGATTGCGCAGCGGTGCAGACCTGTGTACGGTGAACCGGGTCAGCCCGAAGGAGGTCTGGATGCGAGACGAGGCGGTCACGCCCCTGGTGACGAGCGCCGAGATCGCACGCCTGGCCGGCGTCGGCCGGGCGGCGGTCTCGAACTGGCGGCGCCGCTATCCGGACTTCCCGAAGCCGGTGGGCGGCCCGGACAGCAGCCCCACGTTCGCGCTCGCCGAGGTGGAGAAGTGGCTGGCCGATACCGGAAAGGGCGAGCAGCTACGCACCGCCGGGGTTACCGCGACCGGGACCCAGCGTCTCGACCGTTCCGGGCAGCTCACGCGCCACCTCCCGCGCCACTCCCCTACCGCCGACGTCATCGGCGCGGCGGATGGTGACGACGTGCGACCGGCGCTCGACTTCAGTCCTGACGCCCCGTCGATCGCCGAGATCCGAGCACGCAAGCTTCGCCGCGAAGTGCGCAACCGCCGCGCGGTCTTCGCCGGGATGATGGCCGCGCTGCTGCCGGAGGCGACAACCGGGCCGGTACTCGATCCGGCGTGCGGGCGCGGCGATCTCCTCGCGGCGGCGGCTGCAAGGTTCGGCGACGCAATCGAGGTCGCGGGACAGGATGTCGACCAGGACGCGGCGCACGCTGCGTCGTCTCGCCTCGCCGCGCAGGCTCCGGACATCAGTCGCACGGTCCGCACCGCGAACTCGTTGACCGATGACGATCTGCACACTTACCGCCATACGGCGGCGGCAGTGCTCTGCGAGCCGCCGCTCGATCAGCCGGCCTGGCCTGCGGACGAGCTGGCAACCGATCCGCGCTGGGTGTTCGGCCTGCCCGCGCCGCGCGACGGCGAGTTGGCGTGGGTGCAGCACTGCTACGACCTGCTTCGCCAGGACGGGACGGCCGTTGTCGCGGTGTCACCGCGCACCTGCATGCAGCCGAGTGGTCGCGCGATCCGGGCCTCGATGCTGCGAGCCGGGGTGCTGCGGGCCGTCATCGCGTTGCCGGAAGCGGCCGGGTGGGGCGATGCGGACGTATCTCTTTGGGTGCTGCGGCATCCGACCGGCGAGCCCGATCGCGCGGTGGCGATGATCGATCTCGCGGACGTCGATCCGCTCGACCTGCCTACCGACCACGCGGCGTGGCGTGCGGTGTTCGCCGATCCGACCCGCTGCCACAAGACACCGGGGATCGAACTGCTTGACGAGGATGTGGCGCTACTGCCGTCCCGGTTCGTCGAGCGGGCTCCCCGCGCGCTGGCCGCCGCGTATCTGGACGCCGCCGACCGGTTGCCGAAGCTGTTGCAGCAGCTCGCCTCGGGGCTGCCGCAGCTGTCGCAGACGTCTGCGAGGCCGGAATTCCGGCCGGTGACGCTGCATGAGCTTGAGCGGGCCGGGGCGGTTCGGATTCACCCGCGCGCGTTCACTCCGCGCGCCGGGGACGTGCTCGTGCACGCGGGCAAGCGACCGCCGACGGTCGCGACGGGCGAGGCCGGCGACGAGGACCAGCGCACGGTCACGAACGTGATCGAGGTCGATCCGGAACGGCTCGACCCGCATTTCGTCGCGGCTTTCCTGCACGCGGACGCCGCCGCAATCCCGATCGCGAACACCTCGGGCTCGCTCAGCCGGGACGACCTGCGCCGCTGCCGTATCCCAAGGCTGCCGATCACGCAGCAGCGACGGTACGGGAAGTCGTTCCGGACGCTGGCCGAACTAGAGGCCGTGCTGCGCCGCACGACGGAGGTGAGCGACCTGGTCGTGCGGACCGCGCTGGACGGGCTGACCTCCGGCGCGCTCGCCCCACCGGATTGACCGGCGGCCACCGGTGACGGCGAGGACGGATTCGCCGCGCTCAGCGAGTGAGCAACCCTGCCGATTTGCCGCTGACGCGCCGCTGACTTGCCGCGTTGCCCGAATCTCCGGTCGCCGAGCCTTGAGAAGTGAAAAGCTGCTAGTGCCCTACCTGACGAGACGAGTGTGAGCCGTGTCCGAACTTCAGCAGTCCGCCCCGCAGACGCCGAGCAGTGCCGGTGCCGGTGGCAGTGCCGGTGCCGGTGGCAGTGCCAGTGCTGGTGGCAGTGCCAGTGCTGGTGCCGGCACGCAGACGCACCGGAAACTCGCCGACTTCATCTGGTCGGTTGCGGACCTGCTACGCGGCGACTACAAGCGGCACGAGTATGGCCAGGTCATCCTCCCGTTCACGGTGCTGCGCCGGCTTGACTGCGTGATGGAGCCGACGCGCGACGCGGTACGTGCGCGCGACGCGGCTCTAACACTCGAGAACAAGGACCAGCTGCTGCGGATGGCCGCGAAGCTGCCGTTCTACAACGTCTCGCTTCAGGACTTCGCGACGATCGGCGGGGACGCGGCGACAGCGAAGAAGAACCTGCTCGACTACATCAACGGCTTTTCGCCGAACGTCCGACAGATCCTCGACGCCTACAAGTTCACCGAGCAGGTCACGCGGCTGCACGAGGCGAAGCTGCTGTACCTGGTGGTGCAGAAGTTCGCGGATATCGATCTTGGTCCGGCTGCGGTGGACAGTCACGGGATGGGTTACCTGTTCGAGGAGCTGATCCGGAAGTTCGCGGAAGACTCGAACGAGACCGCCGGTGAGCACTTCACCCCGCGCGAGGTCATCAAGCTGATGGTAAACCTGCTCATCGCGCCTGATGAGGACGCGGTGCAGGGCGCGAAGGTCATCAACATCCTCGACCCGGCGTGTGGGACCGGTGGGATGCTGACCACGGCCGAGGACCACATCAGAAGCCTGAACCCGGACGCGGACGTGTACCTGTTCGGCCAGGAGCTCAACGCCGAGTCGTGGGCGATCTGCCGCTCTGACATGTTGCTGAGGACGCAGGGCGATCGGGAGGGCGAGATCGCGTTCGGCAACTCGTTCAGCGATGACGGGCATGTGGGCCGCACGTTTGACTTCATGCTCGCCAATCCGCCCTTCGGAGTGGAGTGGAAGAAGGTCAAGGACGCGGTCGAGCGGGAGGCGACGCGCGGCCACGCGGGACGGTTTGGGGCAGGCACGCCGCGCATCAACGACGGGTCGTTCCTGTTCCTCCAGCACATGATCAGCAAGATGCAGCCGGTGGAGCGGGGTGGTTCGCGGCTGGCGATCGTCTTCAACGGCTCGCCGCTGTTCACCGGTGCGGCGGAGTCCGGCGAGTCGAATATCAGACGGTGGATTCTAGAGAACGACTGGCTTGAGGGCATCGTCGCGCTGCCGGATCAGTTGTTTTACAACACGGGCATCTCAACGTACTTTTGGATCCTGTCGAACCGGAAGCGGAAGGAACTGAAGGACCGCGTGATCTTGCTGGACGCGCGGGATCAGTGGGCGAAGATGCGCAAGAGTCTTGGTGACAAGCGCAAGGCGAT
>DASUAR010000128.1:0-11338 GCA_035763685.1 Actinocrinis sp.
AGCTGCGGAAGTAGCGGAAGAAGCGTAGATGAGCCTGTCCCTGCGATATGCGGCCCGTTCCCACGTCGGCCTGATCCGCGACGGCAACGAGGACTCGGGTTACGCCGGACCGCGGCTGCTTGTGGTGGCCGACGGGATGGGTGGCCAGGCGGCCGGCGAGCTGGCCTCCTCCGTGGTGGTGCAGACCATCGCGCAACTGGACACCGCCGCGACGCCGCAGCCGCCGGCCGATCCGGTACACGCGCTGGCCGAGCGGATCAACGAGGCGCACGAGCGGCTACACACGATCATCACGGACAACCCGCAACTTGAGGGGATGGGCACCACCCTCACCGCGTTCCTGTTCAGTGAACACAGCGTGGCCTTCGCGCACATCGGCGACTCACGGGCATACCGGCTGCGCGGGGGTCGGCTCGAACAGCTGACGGCGGATCACACCTGGGTACAGCGCCTGGTCGACGAGGGCCGGATCAGTGAGGAAGAGGCGGGGCACCACCCGCAGCGTTCCCTGCTGATGCGGGCGCTCGACGGGCGCGGCCAGGTCGCCGACGCCGACTTGGCCCCGACGGACGTTCAGGCCGGGGACCGGTTGATGCTGTGCAGCGACGGTCTGTCCAGCTTCGTGTCCTTCGACACCCTCGAATCAACGCTCGCCGGATACGCGGACCCGCATCAGGCCGCGGAGTCGCTGATCCAGCTGGCATTGCGCGCCGGTGGGCCGGACAACGTCACGTGCATCGTGGCCGACATCTTCGATCCGAGCGCACCGGGTGCCTCGCCGAACGCGGAGACTCAGTACATCGAGATGCCGGTGACGGTGGGCGCCGCCGCCGAGCACGCCGGTGGTGCCGGGCTGCCGTCCTTTGGCGCGCTGCCCGCGCAGGCGGCTGGACCCGGCACGGGTCAGGCGCCGCGCAACACCGACGAGATCCCGGCTGATACACCTGCGGGCAGAGCGGCCCGGCTGCGCAAGCGGGATCGGCACGAGAAGCCCGCCGACGAGGCGGAAGGACCCCAAGTAGGGGACTGGGCGCCCGATCCCAAACGGCGACGCTGGGTGAAGCCTGTTGTCATCGCCGTGGGCGCGATCGTGGTTGTGGTCGGCGGCTTGGGCGGCGGCGCGTACTACTGGACGCAGCAGCAGTACTACGTTGCGTCCGAAAACGGCAAGGTAGCCATCTACCAAGGCGTTAACGCGTCCTTCGTCGGCTTCCATCTCTCGCACGTGTACTCGACCGACCCACAGGTAACGGTGAGCACCCTGCCGACGGCCAGTCAGGAGTGGGTGCATAACACGATAACCGCGACCAGCCTGTCTGACGCCCAGTCGATCGTGCACACGCTGTCGGTACTCGGCACGGACTGCACCGCGCTGACCACGGCCCCGAGCGCTTCGGTGAACCCGATGGCGTCCACGAGCGTCTCTCCGTCTGCGACGGGTGCACCGACGGGGGCTGGTAAGCCGTCCACGACGGCGAGCAAGCCCGCGTCCCCAAGCCCGTCGCCCAGCGCGAGCATCGCCGAATCGAACCAACTGTCGGCGCAATGTCCCGGTGCTTCGGGCAATGCGTCCGGCAACGGGTGAAGCTGACAACGGCGACGGGCGAAAGCCGACCGCGGCTTCGGCGACCAGGATGACAGGAACGTGATGCGCATGACGAGTACGCCGTTGGCCGCCTCGGCGGCACAGGCCCCCGCCGAGCCGCACGTTCCCAAGCGGCGCAACGTCGAGGCGATGCTGCTGCTGTTCGCGCTCGCCATCGCGATGTTCGCGTACGCCGACGTCGGCAACGCGATGACCGGCAAGACCCCGGGCAATCTGTTCGCGCTCGGCGCGGAGTTCGGCGTGACGCTGCTGGCCGCGCACCTCGTGGTGCGCCGCTTCGCGCCCTATGCCGACCCGGTGATCCTGCCGGTCGCGGTGATGATCAACGGGCTCGGCCTGGTCATGATCTACCGGCTGGACCCGTACAACATCGCCAACAAGCTGGCTCCGAAGGGCGGGGCCGCGCCGAACCAGGCGATCTACACCGTGCTCGGCCTCGCCGTCTTCATCGTTATCGTGATCTTCCTGCGCGACCACCGGATCCTGCAGCGCTACGCCTACATCTCGGCGCTGGTCGGGCTCTTCCTGATCGGGCTGCCCGCGGTGCTTCCGGCCAGCATCTCCGAGGTGAACGGCGCGCGCAGCTGGATCAGGCTCGGCGGGTTCTCGGTGCAGCCGGCCGAGTTCGGCAAGCTGCTGCTGGTCAGCTTCTTCGCCGCCTACCTGCACGCGAAGCGGGACGCGCTGGCGCTGGCGAGCCGCCGGTTCCTCGGCCTCTACCTGCCGCGCGGCCGGGACCTGGGGCCGATCCTGGTCTGCTGGGCCTTCGCGATGCTGATCCTGATCCGGGAGACCGACCTCGGTGTCTCGCTGATGTTCTTCGGCGCGTTCGTGATCATGCTGTATATGGCCACCGAGCGCACCAGCTGGCTGATCTTCGGCCTGCTGCTGTTCGTCGGCGGCGCGGCCGCGGTGGCGAACATGTCCGCGCACGTGATGGTCCGCGTGCACGCCTGGCTGCACCCGTTCTCCGACGTGACCGGCCAGACCCGGCAGCTGGCTCAGTCGCTCTACGCGTTCGCCAACGGCGGGTTGTTCGGCACCGGGCTCGGGCGCGGCTACTCGTACCAGATCGGCTTCGCCAACAACGCCGACTTCATGCTGGCGAGCGTGGGTGAGGAACTCGGCCTGGTCGGGCTCACCGCGCTGTTCATCGCGTACGCGATCATCGTGGTGCGCGGCGTGAAGACGGCGCTGCTGGTCCGTGACCCCTACGGCAAGCTGTTCGCCGCGGGCCTCGCGGCCACCTTCGCGCTCCAGGTCTTCATCACCGCGGGCGGGGTGACTCGCATCATCCCGCTGACCGGCCTGCCGATGCCGTTCCTGGCATACGGCGGCTCCGCGCTGATGGCCAACTGGATCCTGGTGGCGCTGCTGATCAAGATCTCCGACGCGGCCCGGCGCCCGCTGCCGCCCGCGATTCCGCTCAACGACGAGATGACCCAGGTGGTGCAGGCGTGAACCGGCCGATCAAGAAGGTGGCGATCTTCTGTCTCGCCCTGTTCGCCGCCTTGTTCGTGAACGCGAACTACATCCAGTTCGTCAACGCGTCGTCGTATTCGGCGCACCCCGACAACCGGCGCAACCTGATCTACGCTTTCCAGAACCCGCGCGGCGAGATCATCGTGGACGGCAAGGCGATCGCCACCTCGACGCCGACCACCGGCATCCTGAAGTACCAGCGGCAGTACACGAACGGCCCGCTGTACGCCCAGGCGACCGGTTACTTCTCGGTGAACTACGGCTCCACCTCGATCGAGCACTACGAGAACTCGATGCTGCAGGGCACTGACTCGCGCCTGGCCACCCAGCAGTTCCTCAACACGATCGAGAACAAGGGCAAGAGCGGCGGCTCGGTGGTGCTCACCCTCAACTCAGCGGCGCAGCAGGCCGCATACAACGGACTGGCGAACGCGGGCGGCGGCAAGGAGATCGAGGGCGCCGTGGTCGCGCTGGACCCGAAGACCGGCGCGATCCTGGCGCTGGTCTCGGCTCCGTCCTTCGACCCGAACACGCTCGCCACGCACAACACCAAGGACGAGGCGAAGGCCGCGAACGCGCTGGCTGCCGACCCGCTGCAGCCGAACCTCGACCGGGCGCTGCTGCAGACCTACCCGCCGGGCTCGACTTTTAAGATCATCACCTCGGCCGCGGCGATGTCCAACGGGATCAACAACCAGCCGGTGGACGAGAACACCGTGATCCAGTCACCGCTCAACGTGATCACCTTCCCGGACACCACCGCCACCCTGTCCAACGACGCCGGCGAGACCTGCGGCAACACCACGCTGATCCAGGCCTTTACGCAGTCCTGCAACACCGTCTACGGCACCGTCGGGCTCGACGTCGGCGGCGCGAAGCTGCAGGCGGAGGCGGAGAAGTGGGGCTTCAACCAGACCGGTCCCTCGGTGCCGATGACCGCGGCCTCCTCGGCCTTCCCGAAGAACGTGACCTTCGACGCGTCGGTCGCGCAGTCCGCGATCGGCCAATTCAACGTCCGGATGACCCCGCTGCAGGGCGCACTGATGGCCGCGACGGTGGCGAACGGTGGCGTGATGATGGCGCCCTATCTGGTCAAGCAGGAGCTGGACACCAAGGGCAACGTGATTTCCACGACCGAGCCGAAGCAGCTGTACAACCCGATCACTTCCGACCAGGCCGGGCAGATTCGGGACATGATGGTCTCGGTGGTGCAGAACGGCACGGGAACCGCGGCGCAGATCAACGGCGTCCAAGTCGCAGGCAAGACGGGCACCGCGCAACGAGGCGCCGGACAGAACGCGCTGGCCTGGTTCGTGTCCTTCGCCCCGGCGAACGACCCGAAGGTCGCGGTCGCGGTGCTGGTGCAGGACAACAACCCGAACGCGGGTGACGTGTACGGGGGCACGCTGGCCGCGCCGATCGCTAAGGACGTGATTCAGGCGGTGCTCGGCTCGCAGAAGTGATCCGGCGGCGAGCGACCCACGCCGGCCATCCGGCAGGGCCGATCCAACTGGGTGATCCGGCTGAGGTGAACCTTCCGGACACCCGGCCCGTGGTCCCCCGGCGCGCAGGTACGACGCCACTGCCGCCAAGCTCTACTGCGCGCCTCGCTCGCCGTGAAACAATCGCGCAGAGCACGTTTAAGACGGAACCCGGCGGATCGCCGCCTCCCACGGGCACAGGGCCCGGCGGAACGGCGACAGGGGAAGGGCTGAACTGATGGAAGAGCCGCGTCGCCTGGGCAACAGGTACGAGCTCGGCGCGGTACTGGGTCGCGGCGGCATGGCCGAGGTGTTCATGGCGCGCGACATCAGGCTGGGCCGCGCGGTCGCGGTCAAGACGCTGCGCGCCGACATGGCGCGGGACGCGACGTTCCAGGCCCGGTTCCGCCGCGAAGCGCAGTCCGCCGCATCGCTCAACCACCCGGCGATCGTCGCGGTGTACGACACCGGCGAGGACTACATCGGCGGCGTGTCGTTGCCTTACATCGTCATGGAGTACGTGGACGGCTCCACGCTGCGCGATCTGCTGCACTCCGGCCGCCGCCTGCTGCCGGAGCGTGCGATGGAGATCACCTCGGGCGTGCTTCAGGCGCTGGATTACAGCCACCGCAATGGGATCATCCACCGCGACATCAAGCCGGCCAACGTAATGCTGACCCGGGCCGGCGCGGTGAAGGTGATGGACTTCGGCATCGCACGGGCCATGGGCGACCAGGGCATGACGATGACGCAGACCTCCGCGGTCATCGGCACGGCGCAGTACCTCTCCCCCGAGCAGGCCAAGGGCGAGACCGTCGACGCCCGTTCTGACCTGTACTCGACCGGCTGCCTGCTGTACGAACTGCTCACCGGCCGACCGCCGTTCGTCGGCGATTCGCCGGTCGCGGTGGCGTATCAGCACGTGCGAGAGGCGCCGCTACCGCCGTCGCACCACGACCCCGAGGTTCCCGCGGTCGCGGACGCGATCGTGCTCAAGTCGCTGGGCAAGCATCCCGACGAGCGTTACCAGTCGGCCGATGAGATGCGTGCGGACATCGAGCGTGCGCTCGACGGCCGTCCGATCGCCGCCGCACCGACGCTCATGGCGGGTTACGGCGCCGCGAACGCGCCGACGCAGGTGGTGTCGAGCGCGGCCGGCTACGGTGGCCAGACCACGGCTGGGTACGGACCGCCGACGCGTTATCAGCCAACGCAGTATCAGCCGTCCTTCGAAGACGCTCCGCCGGACGACGCGGTGCGTCGCCGCGGGGACTCGGCGGGGGCAGGCGGCGGCCGCAACAAGAAGTCCGACAAGACCGGGTACATCATCCTGGCCGTCGTCGCCGTGATCGCGGTCGTGCTCGCCGTCGTGGTGTTCAACAAGCTGCTCGGCGGCAGCGGGTCGAACAGCAAGACCACGGCGGTGCCGCCGATCACGGGCAAGACCGTTGCACAGGCGCAGCAGGTGCTTTCGGCGAACGGGTTGAAGCTCGGCAGCAACACCTGCACCGGCGACGCGGCGAACAGCGACACCGTTCCGGCCGGTCAGATCATCTCGCAAAATCCGCAAAGTGGTGCGTCCGCGCTGTCCAACTCCACGGTGAGCTACTGCCTGTCCGCCGGCGCGCAGCAGAAGACGCTGCCGGGCAAGGACGCGCTGAACACCAACAGCAAGGACACGGTGGAGAAGACGTTGCGCAGCAGCGGCTTCAACAACTTGTCGGACCAGAGTCAGGCGAGCAACACCGTTCCGGCCGGCAACGTGATCGACCTGCAAGACGGCAACGGCAAGTCGCTGGCTGGGCAAGCCGTCCCGCTGACCACGCAGATCACGGTGATCGTCTCCAGCGGTCCGGGCAACGCGTCGGTACCGCCGGTCATCAACCAGTCCTGTGTTCAGGCACTGCAGACCGTTCAGGGCGCCGGGTTCCAGACGCAGCAGGTCATGCAGTTCAGCAACGACGTGCAAAGCGGCAACGCGATCGGAACCGACCCCGGTGCCAACGTGCAGGCCGGGAAGGGCAGTTTGGTGAAGGTGTTCTGCTCGAACGGTCCCTCGCCGGCGCCGTCGGTGTCGAGCAGCCCGGCGCCGAGCGCCTCGGCGTCCGGTGGCGGAGGCCTGCTCGGCGGCGGAGGAAACGGCGGCAACGGCTGACGGCTAGCCGCGCGCCGTGCGCTTCTAGCGGCTGACCGCCTCGGACGGCCTCGTACCCACGACGGGTGCGAGGCCGTCCGATCGTTTGACGGCTTCGGCATCGCCGCAGACGGCCAGCCAGTTGGCCAGCATCCGGTGGCCGCCCTCGGTCAGTACGGATTCGGGGTGGAACTGCACAGCCTCGATCGGCAGGTTCGCGTGCCGAATGCCCATGATCACGTCCGTGTCGGTGCGGGCGGTGACGAGGAGCTCTTCGGGCAGCGAGCCGGGCTGAATCGCGAGCGAGTGGTAGCGCGTGGCGGTGAAGGGGTCTGTCAACCCGGCGAAGACGCCGGCGCCGTCGTGCGCCACCAGGCTGGTCTTGCCGTGCAGCAGTTCGGGAGCGCGGTCCACGACGGCGCCGAACGCGACCGCGATCGATTGAAGGCCGAGGCAGACGCCGAACAGCGGCTTGCCGATCTCGGCGCAGTGCCGGGCCATCGCCACGCAGACGCCGGCTTCCTCAGGTGTGCCGGGTCCCGGTGAGAGCAGCACGCCGTCGTATTGGTCCGCCTCATCGACGGTGACGGCGTCGTTGCGGCGCACCTCGCACTCGGCGTTCAGCTGGTAGAGGTACTGGACCAGGTTGAATACGAAGGAGTCGTAGTTGTCGACCACCAAGATGCGCGCCATGGGGCCAGCGTAGCCGCCCGAGCGTGCCACCCGGTTTCCGCGGCGGCTACTGGGAGAGCGAGCCGTTCCCCGAGAACGGCAGCTGCGGCTCCAGCCACGGAAAGACGAACTGGAACAGCACGAAAACGACGACGGCGAAGAGGATGAGCGCCCAAAGGACGCGCACCCACAGCACTCCCGGCAGATGCCGCCAGATCCACGCGTACACGCGTCGTTCGCTGCCTTTCCGCAGTCCTGCACTCGAATGGTGATGCTACGTAGCATCACCGTGACGCCGAGCTACCTTACTGCTTGTTTTCCTAAGAACCGGCAGACACGCCGCAGGTGAGACTGAGAATGCGCCGCGGCCGCTGTTGCCGCGAGCCGCGCACGGCTACGCTATGGGTGCCGTACCGCTGTCGGTGAGTCAGTGAGCAGGAGAATTCCGTGCCGAAGTCGAAGACTCGGGAGAAGGTGGCCTACACACCACCCGAGCAGAGGGTTCAGAAGATCAAGGTCGAGTCGTCGGCCTGGGTGGCCCGGTTCATGGTCGCGTTCTTCGTGATCGGCCTGGCCTGGATCGTCTCGTACTACCTCAACCTGCAGTGGATCGCGAACCTCGGCGCCTGGAACGTGGTCATCGGGTTCGCCTTCATCGCGGCCGGCTTCGTCACCTCGACCCGCTGGCGTTAACGCCGCGGCAACCGGGCAAGCTCCAGCCGGGCCCGACCGCGGTTTTAGCGTGAACGCGCAGGTAGCAGGGTTATCCACAGGTTCCGGACATAGTTCTCCACAGGTTATCCACAGTGTGGAAAAGTTCAGACGATCTGTGGATAACCCTTGGTGATCAGAATCCTGCGAGCCGCTGTCGAAGGGCTATCCCAGCAGGCTGATCCAGCCTCCGCCGAAGACGTTCGCACCGACCTGCGCGTGCAGCTGCGAGGTGTGGACAAGCACGATGATCACCGAGGCCAGCAGCACCGCCGAACCGGTCGCGGTCGGAATGACGTTCTGCGGGTTCTTGAACCAGGCGATCACCGTGCGCGACCTCGGCGCGTAAGCCAGCGCAACCCCGAGGACCAATCCCGCGACCAGGCCGCCCACGTGAGCTTCCCAGCTGATCCCGCTCACACTGAAGCTGAACACCAGGTTCAGCACGATCACAGTGATGACCGGCTGCATGTTGAGTCGCTCCCGGTACGCGAGCACCGCCAGCACGCCCAGCAGCCCGAAGATCGCACCGGACGCGCCCAGGCTCGAACCGTAAGGTTGCAGCGAGGCGTATGACGCTGCCGAGCCGGCGATTCCGCACGTGAAGTAGGTCAGCAAATAGCGCGTACGCCCAAGCCGTGCTTCCACAGGCACGCCGATCCACCAAAGCGACAGCATGTTCATGCCGAGGTGTATCCAGCTCACGTGGACGAACATCGAGCTGACCAGTCGGTACCAGTCGCCGTACGCGACTCCTATATGCCCGGCCTTGGGCAGCGAGGAGATCTGCGGCGTCATCGCCTCCAGATCCATCCGGTGCGTAAACGCCGCGCCGACGACCTGCTGCAAGCCGAACATCACGACGCACACGCCGATCAGCACGATCGTGACGACACCCTGGCGGGAGTGATGCTTCCCGCCCGCGATCGTGCGAACCGCACGCACCTCGCGATTGCCGCCGCGCACGCACTCAGGGCACTGGAAGCCGACAGGCGCCGGCACCATGCAGTCAGTGCAGATCGATCGCTCGCAGCGGGAACAGCGAAGATACGTCTCGCGGTCGGCATGCCGGAAACACACCGGCGGACCCGACACGGCGCCGGCGCCGGAGGTCGTCGTCGGCAGCTCGTCGGACGGCATTGTCACGGTCCAATCCCCGATTAAGGCGAAGCCGGGTTGGCGATCAGCCGCGCTGATCGCCGCTCAGGAGGCGCGGCGCTCGATCACCACGGACTCGAGAACCACGTCGTCGACCGGCCGGTCGAGCCGTCCGGTCTTCACGTTGGAGATGGTGTCGACCACCTTGCGGCTCGCCTCGTCGGCGACCTCGCCGAAGATGGTGTGCTTGCCGTTGAGCCAGGTGGTCTCGCCGACAGTGATGAAGAATTGCGACCCGTTGGTTCCCCGCCCGGCCTGCAGCCCGGCGTTGGCCATGGCGAGCAGGTAAGGCTTGGTGAAGGCGAGGTCCGGGTGGATCTCGTCGTCGAAGCGGTAACCGGGACCACCGGTGCCCTGTCCGAGCGGGTCGCCGCCCTGGAGCATGAAGCCGGGGATGATGCGGTGGAAGATGGTGCCGTCGTACAGCTTGGCGGTCGTCTTCTGCCCGGTCCGCGGGTCGAGCCACTCCCGGCCGCCTTCGGCCAGCTCCACGAAGTTACGCACCGTCTTGGGCGCGTGATTCGGGAACAACCGCACGGTGATGTCCCCGTGCGTGGTCTTGAGTACGGCGTAGGTCTCCTCGGCCATGACGGCCCTCGCTTCCATGCTCGCTGCGTTGCGGAACGCCCCCGGTCCCTGCCCTCAGCCCGCGTGAGCCGGCCGGTGCATGTCCTTGGACATCCTCCCACGCGCCGCCGGTTCGCTGCGCCGTGGTAGCTGATCCGTATCAATCCCGCATCCGGACCGAGGACATCCCGGTGACGTTGTACTGATACGCCGGGAAAGTCCTTCTCCTAACGGCGCAATCCGCGCATAGTCATAGCGGTCCAGGGAAGGCGGGAGGCGTCCAAACGACGGAAGGGTGAAGGGCCGAGCCGTGATGAAGACGAGCCATTCCAAGCCGCTGGAACGCGGCGCCGTTCAGCCGTGGCTCCGCGACCAGTATCAGACGCTGCGCACCGAGGCGGGTCCTCGGCTGGAGCAGGCGCGCGCGGTCGTGGTGCCCGTCCTCACGGATGCGTCGCACAAGGTCCGTGACGAGTTGGTACCCAAGGTCCGCGATGAGCTGGTGCCGAAGGTCCGCGATGAGCTGGTGCCGAAGGTCCGCGACGAGTTCGTGCCGGCGACCGTGCAGTTCTCCTCGCGGGTAGCCGACGAGGCGATACAGCGTTCTGCGCCACTGCGTGCCGAGCTGTCCGACCGGGCCAATGCGGCGCTCGCGGCCGCACGCGGCCAGGTGACCACGGCCCAGATCGAGCAGCTCAACCGCGGCCGCGGCCACGGCCACCGCAAGCTGTGGCTGATCGGCGGCGCCGCGGCGGCCGGCGCGGCACTCGGCACGGCGGCGGTGCTCTGGCAGCGCTCGCGCGAGCAGGCATGGGTCGAGGACGACGCGGTCAACGCCGCGCTCAGCACGAATGAGGCCGAGGTCAAGCAGATGGACGGGGTCGACCGTGACGACCCGTCAGATCCCGATGGCGGTGTCGGCGGCAGCGCTGACTCCTCATCGAGCGCGCCGGACCACCAAAGCGGCAAGCGCTGACTTCCTCGGCTGATCCGCACCCGCCAGGCCAGACGAGAGGCACTACAACTAGGACTAGGCACCAGACGCGAGGCACGAAGACCCCACCCACCGATCATGGCGGGGGGGTCTTCGTTCTGCCCGCCCTCACGCCAGAATCCGTGCCCGACGTCGCGCCCTTCCGCACCTGGCGGCGACGCGAACCGTCGACTAAGGGCAGCGTCGGCCGCCCGTGACTACAGCGTCCACAGTCAGTACTGGCGCATGTCAGCCGCTCGAGCACACCGAGCCAAGTCGGCGAGAGCCGCCAACGCACCGGCCGCCGCCTGTGCGTCGACCCCGGCCATCCGCAGTTCCTGAGCCAGCGACCACGGCTCGGCGGCACGGATCACGTCATCTTCGATCGCGGCGGCAAGCAACTCACGCAGGCTAATCAGCTCGCATGTGATCGCTTGAGCGCGAAGCTCGGTGAATCAAGCGGCCTTGCCTGGCTCGTTCGCCTAGCCGCTCGCGGTCATACCAGCGCGTGCGCCGCCTGAATGTCAGCATCCGAATCGCCCGGGAACGACTCC
>DASUAR010000129.1:0-2292 GCA_035763685.1 Actinocrinis sp.
TCGCGACGAC
This sequence comes from Actinocrinis sp., assembly GCA_035763685.1. GTDB lineage: Bacteria > Actinomycetota > Actinomycetes > Streptomycetales > Catenulisporaceae > Actinocrinis. The sequence continues at coordinate 11 of DASUAR010000129.1, forward strand.
ACGGCCGGGGGCGGGATTGTGTCCCGCGCCCCGGCCGGTCTACGCCCTTGCCTGTAGCGGGCGCCGCTTCACACCAGCCGCAGGCCGAAAGCCGCGCGGCGGGTGTACGAGTAAGCGTTCTCATAAGAACGGGCTGGGCCGAGAGTGAAATTACCCATCCGTAGCCACCGCGGGATAGCGGGAAAACCCTCGTTGCTCCCCTAGGGCACCGCTTGGCCGGAGGCACGACAGGCGGGAGCCCGCGCCCGACACTGCGGACGCGGGCTCCCGCGCGCTGCTCGCTACCTGGTTGCTCGAAGGCGACCTATCGTCAGTCCTTGATCAGGTTACGCAGCACGTACTGCATGATCCCGCCGTTGCGGTAGTAGTCGGCCTCGCCAGGGGTGTCGATGCGGACCACCGCGTCGAACTCCTTGTCGCCCGCCTTGACCTTCACGGTGCGCGGTGCCGAACCGTCGTTCAGAGCCGTGATGCCGGTGATGGAGAACTCCTCCTCGCCGGTCAGGCCCAGCGTTGCGGCGCTCTGCCCAGCCGGGTACTGAAGCGGCAGCACGCCCATGCCGATCAGGTTCGAGCGGTGGATGCGCTCGTAGGACTCGGCGATGACCGCCTTGACCCCCAGCAGCGCGGTGCCCTTCGCGGCCCAGTCGCGCGAGGAGCCGGAGCCGTACTCCTTGCCGGCCAGCACGACCAGCGGCACGCCCGCCCGCTGGTAAGCCTCGGACGCGTCGTAGATCGTGGTCTGCTCGCCGGTCAGCAGGTTCTTGGTGAAGCCGCCCTCGACGCCGTCGAGCAGCTGGTTGCGCAGCCGGATGTTGGCGAAGGTGCCGCGGATCATCACCTCGTGGTTGCCGCGCCGCGAACCGTAGGAGTTGAAGTCGCGCCGCTCGACGCCGTGCGCGGCCAGGTACTTGCCGGCCGGGGAGTCGGCCTTGATGGAACCGGCCGGGGAGATGTGGTCGGTGGTCACCGAGTCGCCGAGCTTGGCCAGCACCCGCGCGCCGGCGATGTCCTCGACCGGGTCCGGGCGCTGCGGCATGCCCTCGAAGTACGGGGGCTTGCGCACGTAGGTCGAGTCGGCGTCCCACTCGAAGATGTTTCCGGTCGGGGTCGGCAGCGACTGCCAGCGCTCGTCCCCGGCGAACACGTCGGAGTAGTCGCGCGAGAACATCTCGGCCGAGATCGCCGAGCCGATGACCTCCTGCACCTCGGCCGGGGCGGGCCAGATGTCCTTGAGGTACACCGGGTTGCCGTCCTGGTCGGCGCCGAGCGCGTCGCGCTCGAAGTCGAAGTCCATGGTTCCGGCGATGGCGTAGGCGATCACCAGCGGCGGCGAGGCCAGGTAGTTCATCTTCACGTCGGGGTTGATCCGGCCCTCGAAGTTGCGGTTGCCGGACAGCACCGCGACCGCCGCGAGGTCGGCCGCGTTGACCGCCGCGGAGACGTGCTCGGGCAGCGGGCCGGAGTTGCCGATGCAGGTGGTGCAGCCGTAGCCGACCAGGTTGAATCCGAGCTTGTCGAGGTACGGGGTCAGGCCGGCCCGATCGTAGTAGTCGGTGACCACCTTCGAGCCGGGCGCGAGGGTGGTCTTGACCCACGGCTTGACGTGCAGGCCCTTCTCGACCGCCTTCTTCGCCAGCAGCGCGGCGCCCAGCATGACCGAGGGGTTCGAGGTGTTGGTGCAGGAGGTGATCGCGGCGATCACCACGGAGCCGTGGTCGATCTCGAACTGCGCGCCGTCGGGCGCGGTCACCGGCGTCGGCTTGGAGAAGCCGTTGCGCACGGCCGGGGAGTCGGAGGCCGGGAAGGACTCGATGCCGGACTCGTCGGCGTTCTTGACGTAGTCGCGCACCGCGGAGCGGAAGCGGCTCTTGGCCTCGGCCAGGATGACCCGGTCCTGCGGGCGCTTCGGCCCGGCGATGGAGGGCACGATCGTGGACAGGTCGAGCTCGACGTACTCGGAGTACTTCGGCTCGCTCGCCGGATCGTGCCAGAGCCCCTGCTCCTTGGCGTACGCCTCGACCAGCGCGAGCTGTTCGGGGGTGCGTCCGGTGAGCCGGAGGTAGTCCAGGGTCTCCTGGTCGACCGGGAAGATCGCGCAGGTGGAGCCGAACTCGGGGCTCATGTTGCCGATGGTGGCGCGGTTGGCCAGCGGGACCGCGGTGACGCCCTCGCCGTAGAACTCGACGAACTTGCCGACCACCCCGTGCTTGCGCAGGATCTCGGTGATGGTGAGCACCAGGTCGGTGGCGGTGGCCCCGGCCGGCAGCTCGCCGGTCAGC
>DASUAR010000130.1:0-20519 GCA_035763685.1 Actinocrinis sp.
GAACAGCATCATCCGCACCACCCAGAAGAACAGGATGTCGTACCCGGTCACCAGCACGCTGGTCGGGTAGAACTTGCGCAGATCCTCGGTGTCGTCCGGCCAGCCGAGCGTGGAGAACGGCCACAGGCCGGAGGAGAACCAGGTGTCGAGCACGTCAGGGTCCTGCGTCCAACCGGCGCCGGGCGGCTCCTCATCGGGGCCCACGCACACCGTCTCGCCGTTCGGGCCGTACCACACCGGGATGCGGTGGCCCCACCACAGCTGCCTGGAGATGCACCAGTCCAGCAGGTTGTCGGTCCACGCGAAGTAGCGCGGCTCCAGTTCCTTCGGGTGGATCTTCACCCGGCCGTCGCGCACCGCGGCCGAGGCTTCGGCGGCCAGCGGACCCACCTTCACCCACCACTGCAGCGAGAGGCGCGGCTCCACCACCGTGTCGCAGCGCGAGCAGTGCCCCACCGCGTGCAGGTACGGCCGCTTCTCGGCCACGATCCGGCCCTCTTCGCGCAGCGCGGCCACCACCGCCGGTCGCGCCTCGAAGCGGTCCAGGCCCTGGAACGGGCCGTGCGCGGTGATCGCGCCGCGCTCGTCCATGATCAGCAGCGAGGGCAGGCCGTGCCGCTGGCCGATCTCGAAGTCGTTCGGGTCGTGCGCCGGGGTCACCTTCACCGCACCGGTGCCGAACTCCGGGTCCACGTGCCGGTCCGCCACGATCGGCACCCTGCGGCCGGTGAACGGAATCTCGATCTCGGTGCCCACCAGGTGCTTGTACCGCTCGTCGTCCGGGTGCACGGCCACGGCGGTGTCACCGAGCATGGTTTCGGCCCGCGTGGTGGCCACCACGATCGAGTGCGCGCCGTCGCCGTAGCGGATCGACACCAGCTCGCCCTCGTCCTCCTCGTGGTTCACCTCGATGTCCGAGAGCGCGGTCATGCAGCGCGGGCACCAGTTGATGATCCGCTCGGCGCGGTAGATCAGGCCGTCGTCATAGAGGCGCTTGAAGATGGTCTGCACGGCGCGGGAGAGCCCGGCGTCGAAGGTGAAGCGCTCGCGGCTCCAGTCCACCGAAGCGCCCAGCCGCCGCATCTGGTTCAGGATGCGGCCGCCGTACTCGCCCTTCCACTCCCACACCTTCTGCACGAAGGCTTCCCGGCCGAGGTCGTGCCGGGAGAGGCCTTCCTTCGCGATCTCGCGCTCCACCGCGTTCTGGGTCGCGATGCCGGCGTGGTCCATGCCGGGCAGCCACAGCGTCTCGAAGCCCTGCATCCGCTTGCGGCGGGTGATCGCGTCCTGAAGCGTCATGTCGAGGGCGTGGCCGATGTGCAGCGAGCCGTTCACATTCGGCGGCGGGATCACGATGGTGTGCGCGGGACGGTCGCTCTTGGCGTCGGCCTCGAAGTAGCCGGCCTGTACCCAACGCTCGTACAACTTCCCCTCTACCTGCGCGGGCGCGTATTGCGTCGGCAGGGTGGCGGCGGCGTCCGGTTGGGCGCCCTGGCTCTGAGGGGAAGTGGTATCGGTCACGCTCCGATTGTACGGATCGCGCAGAGCGCTCTGTTCCCATTTACTGCCGCTACGAACGCACGCAGACACCGGACGCGCGGAAGCCGTCGCTGCTTGAGGGCGACTGAAGGGATCCGCCTTATCCCGCGCTGCGTCGATAGTGTTTGCGGGCTTCGCTTCGATGGCGGGGCAGGGAGGGGTACTGGCGCCATGTCATGGGACGCACAACCGCCGTCTGAGCCGCCTCATTCGGCGGGGCCGGCAGGGTACGACCAGTATGGTCAGCCGATCGCGCCGCAGCAGCCGGTGCCCCAACAGCCGACTCAGCCCTTCCCCCAGCAGCAAGAGGCTCCGCAGTGGTACGCGCCGCGGCCCGATCCGGCTCAATGGAACGCGACGCAGCAGTGGGATGCGGCGCAGGCGAACCCGGCGAGCGGGAACCCCTATCCGCAGCATCCCGATGCCTGGGCGCAGCCGCAGTACCAGTCCGCACCGCCGTTCTTTGCCGCGCCGCCGCCCAAACGCAGCCGCACCGGCATGTATGTCGGGCTCGGCGCGGGCGCGGTGCTGGTAGCGGGGGTCGTGGCAGCCGTCGTCGCGATGAGTGGTGGCAGCCCGAGCCAGAGCCCGGCCGCGCACGGCGCGGGCCCCCTGCCGACGAGCGCCGGTACGGGATCAAGCACGCCGGGCCAAGCGACGAACTCCGCCGCGGCCGGCCCCGGCGCCAGTTCGCCCGCATCGCAGACCGCGCACACGCTCAGCGTCCCGCAAACCGCCGGACCGCTGCACCTGGTGACCAATGGCGACATCGAGCAGCGGATCAGTGATCTGAAGAAGAGCCTGGCCTCGAACACCGCGTACCCGGATCCGCTGGTCGGCTTCTACCGGGCCGGTACATCCGGCTCATTCAGCGTGTGGCTGCTCGCGGAGAGCACCGCGAACATCGCCGACTTCCAGACCAGCCTCGGCATCATGGGCCCAAGCGGAGTGCTGAAGCAGATCACCGGCGGCGCGTCGATGAAGAACGTGACCGTGGAGAATCCCGGCCCGCTGGGCGGCGCGCTCGACTGCGGCAAGCTGAACGTGGACGGGACCGACGTGCGTTCCTGCGTGTGGGTGGATCGCAACACCTTCGGCTGGGTCTACTTCCTGCCCAGCGTCAGCCAGAGCAAGCTCGTCCCGTACACCCTGGATCTGCGCGCGGCGGCCGAGCGCTGAGGCAGGTGCAGCCGAACTGACGGCGGCGCGCCGGGTATCCGCCCAGGCGGCCACTGTCCTGAACTGAAGTCCCGCTACGCCGACTTCTCGCGCGGGGTGCGGTTCTGCGGGGCGCGGTGCGGCGAGTCGCGCGGCACCAGCGTCGGGTTCGCGTGCTCCTTCACCGACTCCGCGGTGATCTGCACCTGGGCCACGTCGCGGCGGGAAGGCACCTCGTACATCACCGAGAGCAGCACTTCCTCCATGATCGCGCGCAGGCCGCGCGCCCCGGTGCCACGCAGGATGGCCAGGTCCGCGATCGCCTCGATGGCGTCGTCGGAGAACTCGAGCTCGACTCCGTCCAGCGCCATCAGGTGCTGATACTGGCGCAGCAGCGCGTTCTTCGGCTCGATCAGGATGCGGCGCAGGGATTCCCGGTCCGGGCTCTGCACGCTGGTGATGACCGGCAGCCGGCCGATGAACTCGGGGATCATCCCGAACTTGATCAGGTCGTCCGGCATGACCTCGTGGAAGACGTCCTGGGAATCGAGCTCGGCGCGGCTGCGCAGCTGGGCGCCGAAGCCGATGCCCTGCTTGCCGATCCGGGCCTGGATGATCTTCTCCAGGCCGGCGAACGCCCCGCCCACGATGAACAGCACGTTCGTCGTGTCGATCTGGATGAACTCCTGGTGCGGGTGCTTGCGGCCGCCCTGCGGGGGCACCGCCGCGACCGTGCCTTCCAGTATCTTCAGCAGCGCCTGCTGCACGCCCTCGCCGGAGACGTCGCGAGTGATCGACGGGTTCTCGCTCTTGCGGGCGATCTTGTCGACCTCGTCGATGTAGATGATCCCGGTCTCAGCCTTCTTCACGTCGAAGTCGGCGGACTGGATAAGGCGCAGCAGGATGTTCTCGACGTCCTCGCCGACGTACCCGGCCTCGGTCAGCGCGGTCGCGTCGGCGATGGCGAACGGGACGTCGAGCATGCGGGCGAGGGTCTGGGCGAGGAAGGTCTTGCCGGAGCCGGTCGGGCCGAGCAACAGGATGTTCGACTTGGCCAGCTCGACGGTCTCGTCACGCGAGGAGCGGCCGGTGTCGCCCGCCTGCACCCGCTTGTAGTGGTTGTACACGGCCACCGACAGCGCCTTCTTCGCGGCGTCCTGGCCGATCACGTACTGGTCGAGGAAGTCGTAGATCTCCCGCGGCTTGGGCAGTTCGGACCACCGGTGCTCGGCGGAGCCCGCCAGCTCCTCCTCGATGATCTCGTTGCACAGGTCGATGCACTCGTCGCAGATGTACACGCCGGGTCCGGCGATCAGCTTCTTGACCTGCTTCTGGCTCTTCCCGCAGAAGGAGCACTTGAGCAGGTCGCCCTCACCGATGCGTGCCACGGGGTGGATCTCCTTCGCCTCGACGCCGGACGCCCGGCCCGGCGGGGCCGAAAAAGCCCTCAATGGAAGAAGGTACCGCGTTCGCGGCCGGAACGGGGGCAGGTAAACGCCGGGAAGCTTCCCTGCGCCCCCCGCCGTCCGTTCCGGCGCGACGCGGCCTCAAGCGAACCTGGGGTTCAGCGGACCGGTCACAGCGAGGGCCGGGCCATGCCCTCGACCCGGCTGGTGACCACCTGGTCGACCAGACCGTAGTCCACCGCCTGAGGTGCCGTCAGGATCTTGTCCCGCTCGATGTCCTCGCGCACCTGCTCCTCGGTGCGGCCGGTGTGCTTGGAGAGCAGGCTCTCCAGCAGGGCGCGCATCCGCAGGATCTCGTTGGCCTGGATCTCCAGGTCGTTGAGGTCGGCGCGGCCGGTCTCGGTGTACGGCTGGTGGATCAGCACGCGGGCGTTGGGCAGCGCCAGCCGCTTGCCCTTGGTGCCGGCCGCGAGGATCACCGCGGCGGCTGAGGCGGCCTGGCCGATGCACACGGTCACGATGTCCGGCTTGACGAACTGCATCGTGTCGTAGATCGCGGTCAGCGCGGTGAACGAACCGCCCGGGGAGTTGATGTAGATGGTGATGTCCCGGTCCGGGTCCATCGACTCCAACGTCAGCAGCTGCGCCATCACGTCGTTCGCCGAGGCGTCGTCGACCTGGACGCCGAGGAAGATGATCCGCTCCTCGAACAACTTGGCGTAGGGGTCGTACTCGCGCACGCCCTGGCTGGTGCGCTCGATGAAGTGCGGCAGCACGTACCGGGCCTCATGCCTGCGCGCGGCCGACTGGATCTCAGTCATTGCGGGATTCCTCTTGTCTGTCGCGGCGGGTCAGGAGGTGGTGACGGGGTTGCTCGCCGGGCCGTGCGCGGCGGCCGTGAAGATGTCGTCGATCAGGCCGTACTCCTTGGCGTCCTCGGCGGAGAACCAGTGGTCGCGGTCGGAGTCCTTCTCGATCTTCGCCTGGGGCTGGCCGGTGTGCAGCGCGGTCAGCTCGATCATCCGGCGCTTGCTGCGCAGCAGCCGCTCGGCCTGGATCTTGATGTCGGAGGCGGAGCCGCCGAGGCCGGCGGAGCCCTGGTGCAGCAGGATCTCGGCGTTCGGCAGGGCGAAGCGCTTGCCGCGGGTGCCGGCGGTCAGCAGGAACTGGCCCATCGAGGCGGCCATGCCGAGGGCCACGGTGGCCACGTCGTTGGAGATCAGCTGCATCGTGTCGTAGATCGCCAGACCCGCGGTGACCGAGCCGCCCGGGGAGTTGATGTAGAACCAGATGTCCTTCTCGGGGTCCTCCGCGTTCAGCAGCAGCAGCTGCGCGCACAGGGTGTTGGCGATGTCGTCGTCCACGGGCGCCCCGAGGAAGACGATCCGGTTGCGCAGCAGCCGGTTGAAGATCTGGTCGTTGAGCCCGCCCGGGCCGTCGAGACCCGCCATCCGCGGAGCTCTGTCCGAATACGGATTCGTCACGTCGTCCACCTGTCTCGCTTCAGAAGACCCGTTCTACTGAAAGCGACCCTAACCCGTGCCACTAACGTGACGACGGATTAGGGCCGCTTGTTCGCTCTAGGCGTGCAGTGCAGACCTACGCGTGGTCGTGGCCGTAGTGCTCGTCCCCGAGCTCGCGGCCGAACGCGTCCGGGCCCTCGCCGAGCGCCGGGGTGTCCAGCGCCGAGAGGTCCACGGCGTTGCCGGAGGCGTCCTTGATCTCGGCGTTCTCCAGGATCAGCTGCAGCGCCTTGCCGCGGCGCACCTCGCCGACCAGCGCGGGCACCTGCCCGGAGTCGACGACCTGCTTGGCGAACTGGTCCGGGCTCAGGCCCGAGCCGGAGGCGCGGCGGATCAGGTGCTGGGTGAGCTCAGCCTGATTGACGCTCAGCTCCTCCTTGTCCGCCAGCCGGTCCAGCACGAACTGCGCCTTCATGCCCTCGCGCACCTGCTTGTCGAGGTCCGCGGCGAAGGCCTCGGCGTCCTGGTCCTGCAGCTTCAGGAAGCCCTCGCGGGTCATCCCGGCGCGCTGGATCTGCTCGTCGAGCTGCTCGTTGCGCCAGGCGATCTCGGCCTCGACGGCCTTGGCCGGCAGCGGCACCTCGACCTGGGCCAGCACGCTCTCGAGCACCTTGTCCCTGGCCTGCGCGCCCTGCTCGAACTTCCGGGCCCGCTCAAGCCGGCCGCGCGCGTCGCTGCGCAGCTCCTCGAGCGTGTCGAACTCGCTGGCCAGCTGGGCGAACTCGTCGTCGAGCTCGGGCAGTTCGCGGGCCTTGACCGCGCCCACGGTGACCTTGATCTCGGCCTCCTCGCCGGCGTGCGAACCGCCGACCAGCGTGGAGACGAACTGCGCGGTCTCGCCGGCGCTCTTGCCGATGATCGCCTCGTCGAGCCCGTCCACCATGCTGTTCGAGCCGACCTCGTAGGAGACGCCGGTGGCGGTGCCGTCCTCGAGCTCCTCGTCGTCGATGGTGGCGATCAGGTCGACGGTCACGAAGTCACCGTCCTGCACGGCCCGCTCGACGCCGGTGAGGGTGCCGAAGCGCTTGCGCAGCGCCTCCACCTGCTCGTCGACGTCCTCGTCACTGACCTCGACGTCCTCGACCTCGACGGTGACGCCCTTGTACTCGGGCAGGTCGAACTCGGGGCGCACGTCCACCTCGGCGGTGAACTTCAGCTGCTCGCCGTCGGCGAACTCGGTCACCTCGACCTCGGGGCGGCCGACGACCTCGAGCTTGTTCTCCTCGATCGCCTGGCCGTACAGCTCCGGCAGCGCGGAGTTGATCGCCTCCTCGAGCACGGCGCCGCGGCCGACGCGCTGGTCGATGACCCGCGGCGGCACCTTGCCCTTCCGGAAGCCCGGGACGGTGACCTGCTCGGCGATCCTCTTGTACGCCGTGTCGAGGCTGGGCACGAGCTCGGCGAAGGGAACCTCGACGGTGAGCCGGACCCGCGTGGGGTCGAGGGTCTCGACGGCGCTCTTCACAGCAGTGATCTCCTCGCTGGGACTACTTCTCGGTGGCAAGCGCGTGCTCGGGGTGTGGTCACGCCGTGTCGGAAGCGTTGCGGCGGCGGCAGGCATACCAGGACGCACGCCGCATCGCGCTTGCGCGGGTATCGTACCTTGCCGACCCCGTCCGGGTGATAAAAGCGCAGATCACGACTGACCCTGACGAATTGTCACAGGTCGGCCGCGTTTTGACGCTGTCGGGGTGGCCGGATTCGAACCGACGGCCTTCCGCTCCCAAAGCGGACGCGCTACCAAGCTGCGCCACACCCCGCAGACGAACCGGGGGAAGCGTACCGGTTCGATGGCACGGCGCGCATCGCGATACCGCGGACGGGCGCGCCGCGAGGCGGATCCGAGCCGCGCGCGAGCCAGCGGTCCGTTCGGGGTGATCTCGCGTGCAGGCGGCCGCGCGGGTATGGCAAGATAAGGCGGCACTGCGGACGTAGCTCAATGGTAGAGCCCCAGTCTTCCAAACTGGCTACGCGGGTTCGATTCCCGTCGTCCGCTCTCTGATCAGCGCCCCGACACCGCGTAACCGGTGTCGGGGCGTTCAGTCGCTCCAGGCTTTTCGTCACACTGCGGTCACAGTATTGGGAATTCAGGCAACGGCTGAGGACCGGGCGGAGTCTTCTCCAGGGGGAACGAACGGGGGGCCCCGGCCGAGCCGGTAGTGGGAGGGAAAAACCGCGCATGTCCGACGATCGATCGCCGGTGAACGACTGGTTTCGGGACGAACCCGACAGCGCTCCGACGCAGGCCTCTGGCATGCCGCCGGCCGCGCCCTTTCCGGCACCGGGCCTGCCGCCGCTTCCGCAGCAGTACTCCTCGCCGGACGACGCCCCGACGCAGGTAGGCGCGATTCCGGCGATGCGGCCGCAGCCGCCTCAGCCCCAACCGCCGCAGCCACAGTGGGATCCGCAGCCGCAACGGCAAGCGCAGCAGAGCGTCGGCGCGGTGTACGGCCACACGCAGGCTCCGGTGCCGCCGCACACTCCGTTCCAGGCCGCGCCGCAAGCCCCCTATCAGGGCCATGACCGCGGCCAGAGCCAGGCCGCGTTCCACGGGCAGCCGCAGGACGCTCCCTTCCCGATGCAGCAGCGGCTGCCGGATCAGGATCCTGAATACAGCTACCCGGAGTACGAGCCGCATCCGCACGACCGGCGCGGGCAGGCCCGCACCCGTAGGCCGGTGCTGGCCGGCGGAGCCGTCGCCGGCGCCGCCGCGCTCGGCTTGATCGCCTACCTGGCGCTGAGCGGCGGTTCCGCCGCGAAGAGCGGGAACAGCGCGGCGGGCGGCCCGGCGGCGTCCCCCTCCCCCACGCACACCAGCTTCCAGCCGACCAGTGCCGACCCGGCTACCGCGGCCGAACAGACCGCGACCGCGTTCCTCAACGCCTGGCAGTCCGGCGACTTGACGGAAGCCGCGAAGTACACCGATGACCCGACCGACGCGCTCACCGCGCTGACCGCGTACAAGTCCGGGCTCAATCTCAGTGCCCTGGCGTTCAAGCCGCAGCCCGCGGTGGTCGCCGCCGCGTCGTCGACGGCGTCCCCGAACGTCGGCGGAAGCGGGAGCAGCCCGAGCGGCTCGGGCACGAATGCGGCCGACGGCGGGTCGAACACCAGTCCGTCTGGGACCGTGTCGTTCTCGGCGACCGCGACGGTGGGCATGACCGGACAGAACGCCACGATGCCGTGGACGTACAACTCAAGTCTGGTCGCCTACAAGCAATCTGACGGCTGGTCGATCCGCTGGAATCCGTCGATCCTCGCGCCGGGCCTCGCCGCTGGTCAGCAGCTCGCCGTGGTGTCCGTGCCGCCGGGTGTGGGCAAGGTGGTCGACGCCGACGGCACCAAGCTCTCCTCTTACTCGGACAGCTCGTTGCAGACCATTGCCAGTTCCCTGGGCAAGAAGGCGCCGAAGGGCTCCGGCACCGCCGGTGTCGCGGTGCAGGTGATGAACGCCTCCGGTACCGCGGTCGGCAGCACGCCGCTGGCCACCCTGCAGAAGCCGGTCGACGCCTCGGTGCTCAAGACCACGATCGACCCGACCGTGCAGTCCCTGGCCCGCGCGGCGGTGGCCATGCACACGCGCAGCTCGATGGTCGTGCTGCGGCCCTCCACCGGCGCGATCCTCGCGGTGGCCAACTCCGCGGGCAGCGGGGACACCGCGCTGACCGGCGGCCTCGCCCCGGGCTCCACCTTCAAGATCGTAACTACCGCGGCGTTGCTGAACCACGGCTACGTCTCGCTGTACTCGCCGGTTACCTGCCCGCTGACCGTCACCGTGCAGGGTGTCGTCTACCACAACAGCAGCGACGGCACCGGCAAGAACGAGGAGTCGCTGCCGCCGGGCACCCCGTTCATCACCGACTTCGCACAATCGTGCAACAACGCCTTCACCCAGTTCTACAAGCAGCTCGAGGGCGGGAAGCTGGCGGGCACCGCGTCGACGTACTTCGGCCTGAACCAGGCCTGGGACATCGGCCTGGGATCGAACCAATACTTCGGCATGCCGGGCGGCTCCAGCGGCGCGGAACTGGCGCAGGAGAACTTCGGCCAGGGGCAGATCGTCGCCTCGCCGCTCGCGATGGCCTCGGTGGCCGCGACGGTCGGGGTCGGCTCCTTCCACCAGCCCTACCTGGTCACCGGCGTCACGAAGGCCACGGCGAGCGCGTTGCCGTCCGGCACCGACTCCAGCATCAAGGCCATGATGCGCGCGGTGGTCACCAGCGGTACCGCCGCCGGGGTCTTCAGCGGGGTGTCCGGGCCGTTGTACGCCAAGACCGGTACCGCCGAGACCGATGCGAACAAGGACGGCAAGACGAACGCGTGGATGGTCGTCTACGACCCGAACCTCGATATCGCGCTCGGCGTGGTGGTGCAGGACTCCGGGTTCGGCGCCGTCTATGCCGGGCCGGAAGCCAGGTACGTCCTCGCGCACCTCTGAGTGCGGTGTCCCTGTGAGCGCTGTGTCCCTGTGAGCGCTGTCGGCCGACGGGTTTCCAAGCCCAGAACCGGGGCAGTGGCGCAAAAGCACCATATATAGGATGCAACGAGGAGCGACCGTGCCGCGTCTGTTGTGGTTAAGACGCTGTGCAGCTGTGGCGCCTCGGGTGGACGGCGCCGTGCGCGGCTGACGCTCTGGAGTGCGCGCCGACCGAAGCGTGCGAGCCCACGGGAGGGACCGGACATTGACCGACGAGACCAGGCCGGACGGCGCCGCGAGCGGACCGCAGGAGCAGGACGACGCGCTGGACTCGTGGTTCCGCCCCCGAGGCGAAGAGGAGCCGCCGCAGCGAGCGCCCAAGGGTTCCGATGAGCGGGCCGGCTCGGCCGCCGCGGATTCGAGCTCTGCCGACGACGCGCGCGGTGCGGACCAAGCGCTGACCCAAGCGCTGCGGACGACGCCGGACAACGACGCGACGCAGGTCGTGACGCGGAGGCCGACGGACGAGAACGCTGCGGACAAGGACACTGCGGGCACGAACGCGGCGGACCAGCGCAGTGTCGAAAAGAGCAGTGCCGATAGGAACGCCGTGGACGGCGACAAGACGGCGAGGATTTCGCGCCCGGCCGACGACGACGCGAAGGCCGCCGCGGCAGGCCCCGCACCGGGCGCCGTGCGCACGTCGATCCCTGGCGCGAACGACCGTACGCAGGCCATTCCCACCGCCGTCAGCCCTCCGCGGCCGTACGCTGCGTCGGCGCCCACGCAGGCGATCCCACGCACGGACGCACCGCTTCCCCCGCGGCCTCCGCAGTCGGACATGGCGGTGCGCGGCGGCTCGGATCGATCCGCGCAGGCGTACGGCGCCAGCCCGAACTGGACGCCGCAGACCCAGCCGGTGCCGCAGCCGCCGCGCCAGCCGCACAGCTACCCGACGCCGCCGGGTCAGGCGCCGATACTGCCGGTACGCGGGTACGACGACGACTTCGATGACTACGACTACGACGACGTTCCGCAAGCCGGCGGCGGGCGCTCCAGTAAGCCGCGCAAGCGCCGCGGACTGCTGGTCGGCTCCGGCGTGGCGCTCGTCATCGCCGTGGTCGCCGCGCTCATTTTGACCGGCAACGTCTCCCTGCCCGGCATCAGCGCCAAGCCGGTGCCGACCGTGGGCTTCTCCCCCAGCGGCTCCGACGCCGGCACCGACGCGACGCAGACGGGCACCGCGTTCCTGACCGCCTGGCAGAACGGCAACCTGAAGGCCGCCGCGAACATCTCCGACGACCCGACCGCGGCGCTGGCGCAGCTGACCGCGTACAAGAACGACCTGAAGGTCAGCAGCCTCTCGCTGATGCCGGGCACCGCGAGCGCGGCCGGCTGGATGACGTTCAACGTGGCCGCGCAGGTCGGTACGCCGGCGAGTCCGTGGGCTTACAACTCGGGCATGGCGACGTACTCGAAGAGTATCGACGGCTACACCCGCTGGTTCGTCAAGTGGCAGCCGAGCGTGCTGTTCACCTCGCTCAAGGCGGGCCAGAAGCTCGGCCTCGGCCAGATCCCGCCGACCGCGAACAAGGTGGTCGACAGTCACGGCAACGAGATCACCAGCGCGAACGCGCCGAGCCTGAACGGGATCGTGAGCGCGCTCGAGAAGTCCGCGCCGACCTCGGACGGCACCCCCGGCCAGAAGGTGCAGATCGAGAACGCGGACGGTTCGGTGGTCTCGACCGTGGCGAAGGTATCCGACCCGGTGAACACCAGCGCGGTGAAGACGACGATCGATCTGAATGTGCAGGCGGCCGCGCAGACCGCGGTCAGTCAGGCCCCGAACAGCTCGATGGTGGTCATCCAGCCGTCCACGGGCAACATCCTGGCGGTGGCGAACAACCCGCCGAACGGCCTGGACACCGCGATGGTGGGCCACTACGCGCCGGGCTCCACGTTCAAGACGATCACCACGACCATGGTGCTGAACAAGGGCATCATCACCGACCTCAACCAGACTTGGGACTGCCCGGCGGCGCTTCATGCGGACGGCATCACGCTGCTCAACAGCGAGCAGGAATCCGGCGTCGGCAAGTCGTTCCTGTGGGACTTCGCGCAGTCCTGCAACAACGCCTTCAGCCGCTTCGAAAGCAGTAGCGGGGTGAGCAAGAGCGTGCTGGCCGGCACCGCGCACGACTACTACGGCTTCGATCAGAAGTGGGACGTCGGCCTCGGCCAGCCGACCGTGTACGGCCACGTGCCGACCTCGTCGTCCAACAGCCTCGCCGAGGAACTGGTCGGTCAGGACCAGATCACCACCTCACCGCTGATGATGGCGTCGGTGGCGGCGACGATCGCGAACGGCTCGTTCAAGCAGCCGATCCTGGTGCCCGGAGCATCGCAGCTCTCGGCGACGGCGCTGCCGGCCGCGACCGATCAGAACCTGAAGACCTTGATGCGCGAGGTGGTCACCAGCGGCACGCTGGCCGGGCCGCCGCCTGTCCTCACCCAGTCGGGCGTGTACGGCAAGACGGGTACCGCCGAGGTGCAGGGCAAGACGCCGAACAGCTGGACGATCGCGGTGCACGGCGACTTCGCGGTCGCCGCGCTGGCGATCGCCGGCCACTTCGGCGCCTCGACCGCCGGTCCCGAATGCAACACGCTGTTGAAGGCGGTTTCGTAAGCACGCGAACAGGACGGGTCCGCGGCGCTGCCAAGCCGGTCAACGGGGCGGCAGCGGCTGCGCCGTCGATATCTGCCGAGATGAGCTCACGCCGTTGGGCGCGTGCGCCAGACGAGCACCAGCGCGCGGTCGTCGTTCGTCTTGCGGGCGACGGCGTCGACGATGCGCGGCGCACCGCCGACGAAACCCTTCGTTTGGAGCATGCCGGCCGCGCCGAGCAGGCGGTCGAGGCCGACCGCGAGGTCCTGGCCGGGCTGCTCGATCAGGCCGTCGGTGAACAGCATCAGGCCATCGCCGTACTCGAGGCGGCCGCGGGTGGGCTTGTACTCGGCATCGGGGAGCACGCCCAGAACCGGGCCCGGCGTCTCGCACAGCGACCAGCGGCCCGCGCCGGCGGCCAGGTGCGCGATCGGCGGATGGCCCGCGCTATAGCACTCGTAGTCGCCGGTCTCCAAGTCGAGCACCAGATGCACCGCGGTCGCGAAGCCTTCATCCCAGCCCTGCCGTAGCAAGTACCGGTTGGCCGCGACGAGGAACTGCGGCGCGGGCACCGAGCCGAGCAGGCCGCCGAACGCTCCGGAGAGCAGCAGCGCTCGCGTGCCCGCCTGAAGGCCCTTGCCCGAGACGTCGACGAGGCCCAGTTGCAGGCGGCCGTTGCCCTCGTGGAACCGCCCTTCGGGATCGAGGCTTTCCACGTCGCTGCGTGCCGCGATGAGGAAGTCGCCGGCGAACGACTGGCCGCCGGCCGACTTAAGGGCGAGCTCCAGGTGCCAGCCCTGGGGAAGCAGCGGCACCCGGCCCTGTGCTTGCAGCCGTTCGCGCAGGTCGAAAAGCATCGACTCGCCGCGCGTGCCGCGCACCCCGAGCCGGACCCGCTCACGTGACATGACCAGCACGATCAGTGCCGTCGCGCCGATCAGCAGGATCGTCCCCGGGGTCGGCCGCGCGGGATGGCTGGTGAGTGCGTCGACCACGACGACGAGCGCCGAGGCGACCAGCAGCACCAGCTGCGCGGTGAATCGCAGCATGAAGCCGCCGAGCAGCAGCGGCAGGGTAACCATCGCGGGCTGAGCCCACACCGTGTGGAAGTGCGCCAAAACGCCCACCGCGACGGACAGCGCGATGAGCGCCGGCAGCAGGAACGCCTCGGACTGCGGCGCCGTGTGCCGCAGCCAGAGCCTGAGCGCGGCGACCCGACGAGGCCGAGCGCGCGGCCGGTCCTCCGCCGCGCGGTCCACCGACGCCGTCACCGCCATGCAGGGGACCCTATCGACACAGTGCGCGCAGCGTCACCACGCGGCGCCTCTTCGGCATAGTGCGGCGTCATTTCAATCACCCGATCGAGTGAGCATGTGGGCATAAGCTGCGCTGCGCGGCGCTGTTCAGGGGCCGTGCGCTGGGCTGATGGAGTGAGGATCAGCGGCCCATGAAACTGACGCCGCGACAGTGCCGCCGCGTAGCCGCGCTCGGGGGCTATTGGGGAAGCGCGGGCAGTTCGCCGGTCCGCTCGTACTCGGTGAGCATGCCGATGCGACGCGCGTGCCGCGGGTCGCCGCTGAACGGCGTCGCGACGAAGAGTTCGACGAACCGCACCGCGTCCTCGATCGGATGCATGCGGCCGCCGATGCTGATCACGTTGGCGTCGTTGTGCTGCCGGGCCAGGGTGGCGGTCTGCTCGCTCCAGACCAGCGCGGCGCGCACGCCGGGGACCTTGTTCGCCGCGATGACCTCGCCGTTGCCGGAACCGCCGATCACGATGCCCAGCGTGCCGGGCTCGTCGGCCGCACCCTTCGCGGCGCGCAGCACATAAGGCGGGTAGTCGTCGGTGGAGACGTACTCGTGCGGCCCGCAGTCAACCGGCTCGTGGCCGAGTTCCTTGAGCCGGTCGAGCAGGCGGGTCTTCAGTTCGTAGCCGGCGTGGTCCGAGCCGAGGAAGATTCGCATGGGCACAGTTTCCCATCCCGCACCCGCGGTCTTGCGCCGAGCCGGGCGCACAGGCAACTCACAGGAAGCCCCCAGGTACGGCACAGTGGAAGCGCGTAATTTCTCGCCTGGGCCGTGGCAGGTGCAACACGGCACTTCCAACAGGGGGCTGAACGCGATGAGCGAGCACCAGAACGGCAAGACGGAGGCGCGCATCCTGGTCGTGGACGACGAGGCCGCGATCACCGACCTGGTCGGCCTCGCGCTGCGTTACGAGGGCTTCGAGGTGGCCACGGCGGGCACCGGCCGCGAGGCGCTGAGCAAGGCCGCCGAGTTCGCCCCCGACCTCGCGGTGCTCGACGTGATGCTGCCCGACTACACCGGCATCGAAGTGTGCGGGCGGCTGCGGTCGCAGGGCGTGAAACTGCCGGTCGTCTTCCTGACCGCGCGCGACGCCACCGAGGACAAGATCACCGGACTGACGGTCGGCGGCGACGATTATGTCACCAAGCCGTTCTCGCTCGACGAGCTGATCGCACGCATCCGGGCCGTGCTGCGGCGCACTCGTCCCGAGCTGGAAGACGCCCGGTTGGAGTACTGCGATCTGATCATCGACGAGGACGCGCACGAGGCCCGGCGGTCCGGCTGCCTGCTCGACCTGACCCCGACCGAGTTCAAGCTGCTGCGCTACCTGCTGATCAACGCCGGCCGGGTCATGTCGAAGGCGCAGATCCTCGACCACGTGTGGCAGTACGACTTCGGCGGCGGCGACAACGTGGTCGAGACGTACATCTCCTACCTGCGCAAGAAGGTGGACCGCGAGCGGCCGCCGCTGATCCACACCGTCCGCGGCGTCGGCTACTCGCTGCGGCTGCCGAAGGAGTAGCGATGCGCCTACCGCGCGTCCGCCGGGCCCGCACGCTGCGCAAGCGACTGCTGCACACCCTGCTCACCCGGCTCGCGCTCGGCCTGACCGTCGCCGCGATCGGCACGTTCTTCGCGGTGCACACGGTGCTCCAAAACCGGTTGGACGGCCAGCTCGACCGCACCGCGCAACTCGTGGACCAGGTCACCCTGCAGAGCGCCGCCCCGGGCCGGCCGCCGGACTTCGCCGCGGCCGGGGGAACTGGCGGTGGCAGCGACTCGGTCTGGCTCATGCTGAGCAAAGCCGGACTGCTGCCGATCTACATTCAGCTGCGCGATATCGACAACAAGGTCGACTTTCAGCAGCCGGCGAATGCCGGGCTGACCATCCCGGCGGTGCTGCCCGTCGGAATCCCCGGTTCCGGCTCCGCGCACGACGGAGCGCACTTCTACGGCGTCAACTCGCCCGACGGCCCACGCCATCCGCCGGGCCCCACCTATCGGGTGCGGGTCTCGCGGCTGCCGGACGGGCACGGCTACCTGGTGCTCGCCGGAGTGGAGAGCGACATCAGCGACACGATGCGGAAAATCGCGCAGATCGAGGGGATCGCCTGGCTGCTGGCGTTCGTGATGGTCGGAGTGATGGCCAATCGCCGGATCAAGCGGAACCTGCAGCCGTTCGAGCGGATGGGGGAGCAGATCGTCGCGATCGGCGCCGGGGAGTTGGACCGCCGCGTCGATCCCTCGGACGGGGTGACCGAGGTCGGGCGGGTCGGCGCCTCGGTGAACGCCATGCTGACGCGGCTCGAGCGGGCCTTCCACGAGCAGCGCTCCTCGGAGGAGCGGCTGCGCCGATTCATCGCCGACGCGTCACATGAACTGCGCACGCCCCTGGCGTCGATCCGCGGCTACGCCGAGCTGTTCCGGCGCGGCGCCGCGTCTCGGCCGGAGGATCTGGCGCTGGCGATGCGGCGGATCGAGTCGGAGTCGGCCCGGATGGGCGTGCTGGTCGATGAGTTGCTGCTGCTGGCGCGGCTGGACTCGGGCCGTCCGCTCGGCCGCGGCGCGGTGGACCTCGGCGCGTTGGCCCGGGATGCCGCCCGCGACTCCCAGGCCGCCGGGCCGCAGTGGCCGGTCGATGTGACCGTGCGCGTCGAGCAGGACGGCGCGGAGACCCGCGACGGTGATCGATTCGGCGTGGATGCGGTCGCGCGCCGCGTGGAGGTCTGCGGAGACGCCGATCGGCTGCGGCAGTTGCTGGCGAATCTGCTTTCGAACGTCCGCGCGCACACGCCGCCGGGCACGCCCGCGTCCATCAGCGTCCGGAGAGCCGGTGACAGCGCGATCGTCGAGGTCGCGGACGCCGGTCCCGGTCTCACCGAGGAGCAGCAGGCCAAGGTCTTCGAGCGCTTCTACCGCGCGGACGCGTCCCGCAAGCGGGGCGACGGCGCGGGCGGCTCGGGACTCGGTCTGTCCATCGTCGCGTCGGTCGCGGCGGCGCACGGCGGCACGGCGGAAGTGCGGTCGACTACGGATTGCGGCACGGTTTTCACCGTCCGGCTCCCGATCTCTGGCACGCAATCAATGCCGGATGAGGAGGCCGGCTCCGAGAGGGCGATTGACCCGGCCCCGAAACCAGACCGAACACCCTCTGAATCTCACTAGGCTTTCACAGCGCCGGTAGGAGCTCTCACAGGACCCTCACAGGAGCCGCACAGTACCCAGCCAGGCGTTCCTGGTTCGCTCTCAGATAGTGCGCCGCACGCAGAGGCGGTGCCTAATCACGGGAGTAGGAGGGGATCAGCCGCCATGGAGAGGCTCTCGACGTTCGTCACCGCCCACCGCAAATGGATCTACGGCCTGTGGCTTGCCGCGTTCATCGCCGGCATCGCCGCGTCGATGACGCTGTCCAACCATCTCGACAAGACGTTCGCGATGCCGGGCCAGTCGAGCTATGTGGCCAATCAGACGATCGTCGCCGAGTACGGCAACGGGGGCATGGCCACGCCGCTGGTTCCGGTCGTGAAGCTGCCGGCCGGCGTCTCGGCGACCGACCCGCGGGTGACCGCGGCGTTCAGTTCGCTCGACGGAATTGCGCAGGCGCGGGTGGCGGACTACGCCAACACGCACGACGCCAAGTTCATCGGCTCGGACGGCCGCACCACTTACGCCCTGGTCTTCGTGCCCGGGGGCGGCGGCATGTCCTCCGGCAAGATTCAGGACCAGATCTCCGCCGCCGTTCAGCAGAAGCTGACCGCCGCGCTGCCGCCGGGCTCGACCGTGCTGGTCACCGGTGAGCAGCCGCTGCAGAACAACGGCTCGGGGTCTGGCAAGGGCCTGAGCATCCTCAACGAGGTGCTGCTCGGCGGCGTCGGCGCGCTCGCGGTGCTGCTGTTCGTCTTCGCCTCCCTGCTGGCCCTGGTGCCGCTGCTGGTCGCGGCGGTCTCGGTGCTGACCGCGTTCCTGGCGATCCTGGGCGTCACCGAGATCACCTCGGTCTCGCTGATCGTGCAGTTCCTGGTCGGGCTGATCGGGCTCGGCGTCGCGATCGACTACTCGCTGCTGCTGGTCACCCGCTGGCGCGAGGAATTGGCGCACGGATACGACAACGACACCGCGGTGCGCCGCGCGATGACCACGGCCGGCCGCGCGGTGGCCTTCTCCGGCGTCACGGTCGCGCTCGGCCTGCTCGCGCTGGTGATCCTTCCGGTGCCGTTCCTGCGCTCGATCGGCTACGGCGGCATGATCATCCCGCTGGTGTCGGTGTGCGTGACGCTGACGCTCGTCCCGGCGCTGCTTTCCGGCATCGGCAGGCGGCTGGACTGGCCGCGGATCCGGCACGAGGACAAGGCCTCGCGCGGCTGGACCGCCTGGGCCCGCCTCGTGGTGCGGCGGCGCTGGATCGCGGCGATCGGGGCGCTGGTGGTGCTCGGCGCGCTGGCGATCAACGCGACCGGCCTGAAGATCGGCGATCCCTCCTCAGACTCGCTGTCCCAGAGCGGCCCGGCGCACGACGCGGTGGTGATGCTGCGCGACGCGAACATCCCGACTGGTGTGCTGACCCCGATCGAGATCTACGTGCCGAAGTCCGCCACTACGCAGGCGGCGACCGGCGCGGTGTCCGGTGTCTCAGGCATCGACTTCGCCGCCGCGCCGACCGGCCCGGCCTGGAGCCGGCCCGACTCCTCGCTCGTGGTGGCCGTGCCGACCCCGGAAAGCACCAGCACGACGGGCGAGAACGTCACTCGGGCGGTGCGCGGGGCGCTGGCCACGGCCGTGCCCGCAGCGCTCGTCGGCGGCCTCGGCGCGGTCGAGGTGGACATGATCCACGCGGTCTACGGCAACTTCCCGCTGATGCTGGTTCTGCTCGGGCTGCTCACCTTCGTGCTGCTCGCCCGGGCGTTCCGCTCGATCGTGCTGCCGATCAAGGCGGTCATCCTCAACCTGCTCTCGCTCGCCGCGGTCTACGGCGCGCTGGTGCTGATCTGGCAGAAGGGCTACGGCTCCAGCGCGGTCTGGGGCATCCCGGCGACCGGCGCGATCACCGGCTGGATCCCGCTGATGGTGTTCGCGTTCCTGTACGGGCTCTCGATGGACTACGAGGTCTTCATCCTGGCCCGGATGCGCGAGGAGTACGACGCGACCGGTTCCACGTCCAAGGCCGTGGTCACCGGCATCGGCAGGACCGGGCGCCTGGTCACCTCGGCGGCGCTGATCCTGTTCCTGGCCATGGCCGCGCTCGGCTCGGCCCCGGACACCGATGTGAAGATGTTCGCCACCGCGCTGGGCGCCGGCATCCTGCTGGACGCGACGATCGTGCGCGCGCTGCTGGTTCCGGCGCTGATCTCGCTGTTCGGGCGGTGGAACTGGTGGATGCCGGTGTGGGCGGCGCGCATCTTGCGGGTCGAGCCTTCGCCGGCGCGGCGGGAGACCGACCTCGGCGTGCCGGGCGCGCAGCTTGAGCCCGCCGTGATCGCATCGCACGCCGACGCCGAGCCTGAGCGCACCCGCGTGTAATTCAGGCTCTGCTAACTCAGAACTCTGCCGCACGTGCACGTGGCGAAGGGTTCGTCCCGCGAGCGGGACGAACCCTTCGCCACGTTAGTTCGGCGAGAACTCAGTCGAAGATAGGCTCGCGGGTGCGGGTGCGCTTGAGTTCAAAGAACCCATCGGTGCCTGCCACGAGCAGCACGCCGTCCCACAGCTTGGCCGCGTCCTGGCCGCGCGGGATCGGCGAGATCACCGGTCCGAAGAACGCCACGCCGTTGACCGAGATCACCGGCGTGCCGACCTCGTAACCGACCTGGTCCATGCCCTGATGGTGCGAGGCCTTGAGCGCCTCGTCGTACTCGGTCGACTCGGCCGCGTCCGCCAGCTCGACCGGCAGCCCGGCCTCCTCAAGCGCCGCGACGATGACTTCGCGGGTGAACTCCTGCTTTTGGTGGTGCCTGCGCTCCCCTAGCGCGTTGTACAGCGGCAGCAGCGCCTCGTTGCCGTGCGCCTGCTCGGCGGCGATGCACACGCGCACCGGACCCCACGCGGTGTCCATCATCTTGCGGTAGTTCTCCGGCAGCTCGCGGTCCTGGTTCAGATAAGCCAGCGACATGACGTGCCAGCGCACGTCCACCGGCCGGACGTCCTTGACCTCCAGCATCCACCGCGACGCGATCCACGCCCACGGGCACAGCGGGTCAAACCAGAAGTCGGCGACGGCCCTTGCGTCCTCATGCTCGGTCACTACAGTCTCCCTCATTCACGCGCAGCGGCATTCCACCATGACACGACGCCGCTCGATGCGGCGTTAACCCAACGACGTGGCTCACCAAACGACGGGGGTACAGCGTTTAGCCTTGCGAACAGCGAGCCGTCCGCATCGATTCCGCGATGCCTCAACAGGGCCGTCCGTGCGAGGATCGAGACACCAATCCAGCACCTACGCGTAAGGAGCCGTGCAGCAAAGTGCCCGGTACCAATCTCACCCGCGAGGAGGCGGCCGAACGCGC
>DASUAR010000131.1:0-9595 GCA_035763685.1 Actinocrinis sp.
GCGATCGTGCGTCCGATCGTGGAATGCAACCGCGCCCAGATCGACAACGGGCGCACCTACCTGCGCGAGATGGTCTTCGGCGACCCGCAGGAGCCCCGCCACGGCGAGGCGCTCGCCATCGTCGTGCAGACCGAGCAGGCCATCGCCTCCGTACTGCGTCGAGACGAGCGCCTCGGTCCGGATGATGCCGCGACGCTGGCACACATCGTGTCCGCCGTGATGTTCCTCAGCATGGCCGCGAGCGTGAACATCGCCTCGAGCGTCGAGCAGATCGTGCAGGACATCCGGGGACAGCTCGGCGTGCTGCTGCGTAGGTGACACCGACACCGCGAGTTGCGCACGCTGCCGAGGAGCGGGGGCTGCCAAGATACGTGTACAAGGTGCCATTAGGCTGTCCGAGCTGCGAGGACACGGGACCACAGGCCGCTGTCGCGGGCGGCGAAGGTGGCATTCGCCAAGGCGGTCGCGATCGCGACCGAAACGGTCAGGTAGCGCCGGCGCGCGTAGCGCACCTCCTCCTCGCCGAGGTCCTCTGCGCGGCCGTGATGTATTGCCCTCCCGGATCTCGGTGCGCAGCTCGAGGTCCGCGAGATCGTCGCAGGTTATGTGGAATCTGCTTTGTCACGCTGAGCGGCCGTCAGACCATGTAGTCGGCTGTGGGTTGTTCTACGGTCGGGCCGCCGCGGTGGGGCGCCGGCACATAGTCCTCGGGCGGCGTGGGCAGCGCTTCGATGCATGTGGTGGAGCAGGCGTTGACCAGCAGCGGCAGGACGTCGGTGGCGACCCGTAGCGAGATCCAGGCCTGGATCGGGCCGAGGTTGCCGATCGGCGTATCGCAGACGCTGCAGGTGCGGATCGTTGTGGCACCCCAGGTGCCCGGCCTGAGTGCGCCGATTCTGTCGGTCTCGCCGGTGAGTTCGGGGAACGGCGGCCGGTATTTGTCGTTGCCGTATAGGGCGCGGGTGCTGACCGTGCTGCCCTTGAGGTTGGGGCAGCGGGTCAGTTCGTAGGGGAACCAGTGCAGCCGGTAGGAGGTGTACGGGGTGAACATCTCCAGGCTCGTCATCATGCCGATCTCCGGGGGGATGCGCACCAGGTTGCTCCCGTAGAGCAGGAGGTGGCGCACGGCGGTGAGCTTGCCGATCGTGGGCGGCAGGGTGACGATCTGTCGCCGCTGCTCCGGGCTGAGTTCTGAAAGGGGTTTGAACTCCTCCCGCCGGTCCTCGGCCGCCTCCTCGATCAACTCGACCAGGCGCCGCCAGCCGGCTGCCTCGGTGTCCTGCCGGTCCCGGTGGAACTTGACGACCCGTGGCGGACGGTCCAGCCGCTGGCCCAGGCAACGGCACCGGTCGCGGCCCGGATCGCTCGTCATCTCGCCTCCGGCCGCAGGCGTGCGGCGGCCACGAGGCCCAGTCTCTTCGTCACGGTTCCCGCCTCGTCAGATGTGCCATGGGCGTGCGGTCGACGAGCAGGATGACCTCGCCGAGGTCAGGTTCGTACCCGAGGACGGGGTGCTGTGGGCTTGCGCCTTCCGGCACCATCAGCGCCGGCTCGCTGAGATGTTTGCCGATCGCGTGCAGCATGCCGCAGAGGGTATCGACGCCTTCTTGGCATTGCATTTCTCGCAGGTCGACGTCGATCTCGGTCTCGCTCATGAATCGGAAGATCGCGAGTACTCCGGGCGAAGGCCGGACTCTCAGCGACGCCGTCTCGGCATCGACTGGTCGAAGGCACCGCACGGCGGTGGGCGCGCGTGTTCATCGCCGCCGAAGAGTACTGAGAACCGGTGCAGCGCCGACGCAACATGCGTATGCGGTCTCATACAGTGTCGGCCAATTCAGGCCAAGATGAGTATGAAACTTCCGCAGGATACTGCGGTCACCCTGACGTGCCGCGGGGTTGTGATGGTCGCGGGGAGACCCGGTGGAACGAGGTCGGGCGGGCATCTAGCTGTATTTTCGTGACGCAGCGCGTGCAGGTGTCCTGATGTGTACAGCGTGGCCCGGTCTTCCCTCCGTGCTGATCGTCTCAGATTGCTTGACACTCATCGCACCCTTAGATACTTATGCGATCTGAAACATTATGGGCGCCTGGCGTCGATCGACGCCTTGAGGACCAGAACCTTCGACCACACGGTGAGAGAGGCGGCCCGCCAGATGGCCATCCGATCACGACGACGCCTGACGGTCGGGCTGCGACTGCGTCATGCGGGACGCGGCGGCTTTGAGAGCGCGGAGAGCACGGCGGCGGCGCGCGGCGCTCGGCGGCGGCGTTCCGTGTGGCTCTCCGTCCTCGGTATGACTTCGTCAGCCCTCTGCGTGGGCGCCGTCAATGCCGCCGGCGCGAGCGCCGCCGCGCAGGCGACGTTGTACGTGTCGCCGGGCGGCTCGGGGACAGCGTGTTCGTCGTCTGCGCCCTGCAGCCTTAGCCAGGCCAAGAGCACGGTCGAGAGTCTCGTCGGCTCGATGAGCGGCGACATCGTGGTGTACCTGGCGGGCGGCACGTACCGGCTTTCCAGCACCTTCCAACTCGGGCCGCAGGACTCCGGGCAGAACGGCCACAGCGTCTCTTGGGAGGCTGCGGCCGGGCAGAGCCCGGTCATCAGTGGTGGCACACAGGTCACCGGGTGGTCGCAGTACAACGCCGGCCGCAATATCTGGCGGGCGAGCGTGCCGGCCGGTACGCAGAGCCGCCAGCTGTGGGTCAACGGCGTGGAGGCCACTCGCGCGCGAAGCGCGATGAACCCCGGCGGCTTCAGCTTGTCAGGCTCCTCCTTCACCACCGCCGACTCGTCGTATCAGGCATGGGCGAACGTCGCGCAGACCGAGATCGTCACCGACAACGACTGGAAGGAGATGCGCTGCCCGCTGTCCAGCATCACCCGCACCGGCAGCGGCGGATCCAGCCTCAACGTCAACCCGACCTGCTTCAACGCCAACAGCACCAGTGTCGGCTTCCCGTTCAACGGCAACAGTCTGCCCACGATGAACGCGGTCACCTGGATCGAGAACAATCTGGCGCTGCTGACTCAGCCCGGGCAGTGGTACCTCGACAGCGGCGCCGGCTACCTGTACTACCTGCCGTTGCAGGGCCAGGACATGTCGTCGGCCGACGTCGAGCTGCCGGTGGTTCAGGAACTGGTGGCGCTCTCGGGCACCCCCGGGCATCTGACGCCGATCAACGACACGGCGTCGGCAATCACCTACACCGGCTCAGGGTGGACCTACTCCTCCGGGCGTCCGTTCGGCGACTACGACAATGACGTGCATTCGACCACGAACAACGGCGACGCGGTCAGCTACACGTTCACCGGCAGCGGCATCGAAGCGCTGACCGAGCTGAGCAGCGACGAAGGCAGCGTCAACGTGTACGTCGACGGCTCGCTGCGCCAGAGCGTGTCCGCCGCCGCTTCCGCAGACCGCACCGCGCAGCAAGCCCTCGTCACGGTCACGGGCCTCGCGCCGGGCGGCCACACCGTGCAGCTGGTGAAGCAGAGCGGCACCTACATGCTGCTGGACGGCCTCGTCGTCATACCGACGGCCATCGCGCCGGTCCACGACATCACGTTCTCCGGGATCACCTTCGAGTACACGACGTGGAACGCGCCGACCACCGCGGGCTACATCGACAACCAGGCGGGCATCGAGTGGAGCGCGTCCAACGCGTGGACGCCGGTCAAGACGCCCGCCGCGCTCGAGGTAGTGCGCGGCTCCAACATCAACTTCACCGGCGACGTCGTCACCGACACCGGCGGCACCGGGGTCGACTTCGGTGACGGCACCCAGAACTCCACGCTGTCCGGCAGCACGATCACGGCCACCGCGGCCAACGGCGTCAACCTCGGCGAGGCGGACGACTACTATCAGCCCTCGACGACGCTGATGACGCTGAACGACACGATCAGCCAGAACCAGATCACCCACAACGGCACGGACTACCACGATGGCATCGGTGTCTGGGCCGGGTACACCCGCGGCGCGGTGATCTCGCACAACAACGTCGCCTACGAGCCCTACGGCGGCATCAACCTCGGCTGGGGCTGGGGCTGGCAGTCCTCGTGCTCGATGCAGTCCGCGCAGGGTCTGTCGAGCTGCCGGCACGGCGCCGACTACGCCGGCGGCAATCAGATCACGAACAACAGCGTCTCCAACGTGGAGCTGTGGCTGCGGGACAACGCCTTCATCTACGTCCTCGGCGGCCAGGGCGGCGGCGACGGCTCGCTCACCTCGGTCATCTCCGGGAACTACGGCAACGGCAAGGGCGGGGTATACCCCGACGAGGGCAGCTCGTGGTGGCAGATCCAGAACAACGTGTGGAACCTCACCTCGGGCGACACCTCCTGGACCTACATCTGGACCCCGACGGTCAACAACATCACCTACGGCACGAACTACTCCGACGTCGGCGGCTACACGAACAACGGCACGAACGTCCACTTCGTCCAGGCGACCGTGGTGGGCAACGGTCAGTGGCCCGCGGCCGCGCAGTCCATCATCGCGAACGCCGGAGCCGCGCCGAGCGGCACCTCAGGCGGCGGTGGCTTCCCGTCCGGCTATGTCCGGCTTCAGATCGCGAGCAACTCCCTTTGCCTGGACGGCTACGGCAACAGCTCCGCCGCCGGCGCGATCATCGACCAGTGGACCTGCAACGGCCAGGCGAATCAGCAGTTCCAGTTCGTCCCCACCTCCGGCGGCTACGGCGAGCTGCAGATACAGAACTCCGGTCAGGACGTGACCGTTCTGAACGGCTCCACGGCGCAGGGCCAGACGGACATCGTGCAAGAACCGGTCAACGGCGACACGGCCGGCCAATGGCTGCCGCAGCAGCAGTCGGACGGCTCCTGGCAGTTCAAGAACCTGGGCAGCGGACTGTGCCTGGACGTCTACGCAGCCGGCTCCAACACCGGGCAGCAACTGGACCAGTGGCCCTGTAAGAACGCACCCGGAACGAATCAGGACTTCAACCCGCGCTGACCCTGATTTCAACTGTGGCGGGTCGAGCCGAGCGCGCCTCACGGAAGCGCGGTGATCACGGAGTCGGTGTCCCGGCCGGTGCGCCTCACGGCGACCGAGCCGGGCGCGGACGGTGTACTCGGCGACCCGGATCACCTCCAGGCGCGCGTCGAGTACGTGCCGCGCCCGCGGCCGGGGGCTGCGCGAAGCACGCACCGGCGGGTGAAGGCGCGGCCGCCGGCACAGGGGTGGCGCGCGCGGCCGGGGAGGCCGGGAGGGGTCAGCGGGAGGTGCGGCCGAACCGCAGCTTCCACGGGGTCAGCGCGGATTCCAGCTGCACGGCCAGGCTCATCTTCGAGGCGCCCTTGACGCGTTCCTCGAAGCGGATCGGCACTTCCAGGATCTTCATGCCGCGCCGCACGGTGCGGTAGTTCATCTCCACCTGGAAGGAGTAGCCGTTGCTGTGGATCGAGGGCAGGTCGATGGCGCGCAGCGTCTGGGCACGCCAGGCCTTGAACCCGGCGGTGGCGTCCTTCACGTGCAGCCGCAGGATCGCGTTGACGTAGAAGTTCGCCCACGCCGACAGGGCCTTGCGATGCCACGGCCACTCGGCGGCGACCTCGCCTCCGGCCACGTACCGGGAGCCGAGGACCACGGCGGCGTCGGTGCCGGCGAGCTTCTCGAGCATCGCGGGGATCACGGCGGCCGGGTGGGAGAGGTCCGCGTCCATCTGCAGCACCACGTCGGCGCCCTCCTCCAGCGCGCGGGTCATCCCGGCGATGTAGGCGCGCCCGAGACCGTCCTTGACGGTGCGGTGCAGCACCCCGACGCTGTCGGGGCGCTCGGCGGCGAGCTTGTCGGCGATCTCCCCGGTGCCGTCGGGTGAGGCGTCGTCGACGACGAGCAGGTGCAGGTTGGGCACCGGGAGGGCGTCGAGAAGGCCGACGAGCACGGGCAGGTTCTCCCGCTCGTTGTACGTCGGCACGACGATGACGACCTTCGGGGCGTCCACGGCCATGAGCGTTCCCTCGGGCGAGCTGCGGCTAGCGGCCGCCGCGCTGCGCGCAGCGCGCTGCTAGATCACGTTCGGTGACAGTCGTGCGAGTGTAGCACCGGGCGGGCGGGGTCCCGGGCCGCGCCGGTGTGCCGGCGGCGGCCAGGGCTGCGGGTTGTGACGCGGCGTCACACGGCGGCGGGCGCGAGGGCTTGGAGGATCTCGGTGGCGCGCGCCGCGGCGTCGCCCGCAGCGGCCGCGCTGTCGGTGTCGGTGTCGGGGGCGACGACGTGCGGGTCCCAGTTCAGGTCGTAGTAGAGCTCGGTGACGCCCTGGCGCGCGAGCGCGTCGGTGTCCTGGCGGATCTGCGCGTAGCTGCCGGACAGCGGCAGGCGCCGCCCGTCCGGACCGGGCGTCCCGGCGCCGCCGGGATCGGGGCGCAGCACGCCGCGCACGACCACGCGCACCGCGTCCGGGTCGCGCCCGGCGTCGCTCGCGGCCTGCCGCACGATCGCGACGCTCTCGCCGATGCGGGTCAGGTCGGTCGCGCTGCGGCTGATCCAGCCCTCGGCGAGGCGCCCGGCGCGCCGCAGCGCCGCGGGCACGACGCCGCCGAGCAGGATCGGCGGCCCGCCGTGCTGCACGGGCGCGGGCCGCATACGGCTGGGCGGCAGCGTGTAGAAGCGGCCTTCGTACTCGGCGGCGTCGGCCGACCACAGGGCGCGCAGTACCGCGACGTACTCCTCGGCGCGGGCGCCGCGGTGCTCGGCGGCGGCGCCGGTGGCGGCGAATTCCAGCGGGGACCAGCCGATGCCCAGGCCGAGATCGAGCCGTCCGCCGCTGAGCACGTCGAGCGTGGCGGCCTGCTTGGCCAGGTACACCGGCTCGACGAACGGCATGTTCACCAGCGCGACGCCCAAGCGGATGCGGCGGGTGTGCGCGGCGGCGTAGGTCAGCGCGAGCAGCGGGTCCAGCACGCTGCGGTACGGCGGGTCGGCGTGGCCGTCGGCGGGGATCAGCAGGCGCTGGAAGGTCCACAGGCTCGCGTAGCCGAGCTCCTCGGCGCGGGCGGCGAACGCGGCGAGGTTCTCCGGCGTGGCCCAGGCGCCGGAGACCGGCGCGCCGAATCCGATCTTCATACCGCCACTGTAGTGACGGCGGCGGCGGTGCGGGTATCGGGGCGGGAGCGCTCGTCGGGCTGACTGGTGCAGGCGCTGCCAGTGGCGCGCGGGCGTGGGCGCGGCGGTAGATGCGGGACACCCGCAGGACGTGAAGGTCGTCATCGACCCTCAGCGGGAGCGCCCGCAAGACCACGCGAGTGCCCGCAGGAGACGTGACGGCGGGCTGTCGTGCAGCCGGTTCCCCCGGCGGGGTCAGCGGCGCGCGACCCGGGCCGGGTGCGGGTGTGCGCGGCGGGTGTCGGCGCTCGCGGGTACGATCATGGCCGTGTCTGGTTCCGTGACGCGGTTTCAGATCCCGCCGCAGCCCTCAGATCCCGCACGCACGGCCCCGGCCGGCGCGGCGCGTTCCGGCGCGGGCTCCCTGGCCGCGGCCGAAGGCTGGCACGGCCCGCACGGCGACGAGCTGGGGCAGGCCACGGCCGCGTGGCTGGCGGCGAAGAAACCCACCACCCGCGAGGCCTACGCCCGCGACCTGCGCGCCTGGGGCGGGTTCTGCGCCGAGCGCGGCGTGCACGTGCTGACCGCGCGCAAACCCGACGCCGACCTGTTCGGCGCCGCACTGCAGGAGGGCGCGGCCGGCGCCCCGGGCCTGTCGGCCACCAGCGCCGCGCGGCGGATGGCCGCCGTCTCCTCCTGGTACCGGTACCTGGTGGCCTGCGGGCTGCACGAGCGCAACCCGTTCGCCGCCGCCGAACGCCCGCGCGTGGACCGCGACTATTCGGCCACCGCGTGGCTCGACGAGGCCGCGGCCCGCAGGATCATCGAGGCCGCCGAGGCCGGCACCGGCGCGACACGGCTGCGCGACGCCGCGATGGTGCGCCTCATGCTGCAACTCGGGGTGCGCGTGAGCGAGGTGTGCTCGCTGCAGGTGGCCGCGCTCGGCGCGACGCGCGGGCAGCGCACGGTCACGGTGCGCGGCAAGGGCGGAAAACGCATCGAGCGGGCGCTGCCGCCGTCCGCGGCCGACGCCCTGGATGCCTACCTGGCGTCGCGGGCCGCGCGCGCCGGGGTCGATCCGGGGGCGCTCAGCGGTCCGCTGTTCGCGACCGGCTCCGGGCGCGCGGTGGACCGCGGCGAGGTGTTCCGCCTGGTGCGCCGCCTCGCGCGACGCGCGGGCCTGCCGCAGCCGGACGCGGTGACCCCGCACGCGCTGCGCCACACCTTCGCCACGATCGCGACCGAGCGCGGCGCGGACCTCGACGACCTGCAGGACGCGATGGGACACGCCGACCCGCGCACCACCCGCCGCTATCAGCGGGCCGCGCGCCGCCTGGAGCGCGACCCGGCGCACCTGGTCGCGGCCGCCCTGGGCTGACTCGCGCCGCCCGCGCACGGCGGCGGCTGCCGGGCCGCGGGAAGAAGGCCGCTGCGCCGCGCGTTGTCACTATAGGTTTCCTCGACGCGCGGCTGTACGCGTGTGCGTCGCGCTGCGGCGGGTAGGGAACACGGCGCGGCCGATGTGGTCACCCGTGTAGCCCGTGACCTGCGGCGAAGCCGCCGGGAAAGGTTAGGCAAGCCTTATTCGAAATATCCGAAGGTAAGCCTTTCCTTTCTGTCCTGAATTTCATTTCCGACGTATTCTCCGTTAGCGTGGGCGCGGCGCGGCGCGCCCGCAGGCAGCGGGGCGAACGCCCCGCACAGGTGAAGGGGGAAGGTGCGATGACCGGAACGATGGTGAGCGAACCCGCGACGACGGGGCGCGCCGGCGGACCCCCGCCCCCGCAGCACCACCGCGACGTCAACGGCGGCTGGCTGCGCCCCGCGGTGTTCGGCGCGATGGACGGCCTGGTCACCAACGTCTCGCTGATCAGCGGCGTGGGCGCCGGCGGGGTCTCCTCGCACGCGGTGGCGCTCACCGGATTGGCCGGCCTGGTCGCCGGCGCGTTCTCGATGGCCACCGGCGAGTTCGTCTCGGTCTCCTCGCAGAACGAGCTGGTGCGCGCCGAGGTGGAGACCGAGCGCCGGGAGCTGGCGCGCAACCCGATCGGCGAGCAGGCGGAACTGGCCGCCGCCTTCCGCGCCCAGGGCGTGGAGGCGCACCTGGCCGACCGGGTCGCCGAGCAGATCTCCGCGCAGCCGGACCGGGGCCTGGGCCTGCACGTGCGCGAGGAACTCGGCATCGACCACGAGGACCTGCCCTCCCCGTGGACCGCGGCGGGCGCCTCGTTCGCTGCGTTCTCCGTCGGCGCGTTCATCCCGCTGCTGCCCTACCTGACCGGCCGCCCGTGGCTGTGGCTGGCCCTGACGCTCTCCGCGCTGGCCGCGTTCTTCGGCGGCGGCGTGGTCAGCCGGCTCACCGGCCGCCCGTTCCTGCGCGGCGCCGTGCGCCAGCTCGTGCTCGGCGCTCTGGCCGCCGGCGCGACCTACGCGATCGGCCTGGCCGTGGGCTCGCACGTCGGCTGACGCGCCCTGTCGCACGAAGACCGCTGCACTAAGACGGCGTGCGGGCCGCCGCGCACACCAGGGAC
>DASUAR010000132.1:0-11777 GCA_035763685.1 Actinocrinis sp.
GCGCAGCGCGGAGCCGAGCAGCAGCGCCGCGGCGAGCAGGGTGAGCCCGTGCTTGAGCGCGCCGAGCGAGACCACGATGACCGCGATCGCCGCGGTGGTGAAGACGACGGCGAACGGCCATTCGACCGCGACGGCGCGCAGCGAGCGACCGATCGAAGCACCGTCACGTCGGGAGGCGACTTCCATGTGACCACTAAACCATGCCCACGAGGCGGTCGGCAGGCGCGCGGGAACATGACAGGGCTCGGCGATGCACGACGGCCGGGCGGCGCGCGGCCGAAACGGGCGCGGCACACCGGGTCGCAGCGCGCCCGTCGTGGTGAAGAAGCAGTGATGGAGCGCGCGGAGGCACCCGAATGATCGAAAAAGCCCCGATTGGCCCGTAGCTGTGGGGTTGTCCTGACTTTAGGCTCCAAACTGGCCACGGATCGCTGTTCCCTGCTCTGTCCATCCTCCGAATTCCTTCGTACCGCGCGAGGCGATGATGATCGAACCGACCGTTTCCCCGGCTACGCCCTCCGGCCCCTCCTCGTCCGTCCTGGAGTCCGTGGCCATCTTCTGCGGCAACTGCAGCTGCGGCTGCCCGGAGCTCTTCCTCGACCACGGCGCCGACGAGGACCGCCGCGTCGTGCTCACCGACGACTTCGGCCAGCGGGTGCAGATGTCGCTGGCTCAGCTCTCCGTGTTGGTCGCGGACGTGAAGAGCGGCGCCCTGGACCGCCTGGTCGCCTGACCAGTCGGTCTGCCGATCGGGTGGCACCGACGGCCCTTTCGTTCAATTACCTGATGCCTGTTTCCCCGTGACTTCGCCACACTTGCTGCGCCAAACTCCTGATGAGGCGGCGGCCGGATAGCGCGTCGCAGCTCACCCGACCGCCGCGCATGGCATCGTGGAAAACGGAGAGACGGGCCTTGAGGGACCGCTCGAACGAGACAGGGACGTGGGCGCTTTGACCGTGCGGGACGACCAACGGATCGCAGGCCGGGCAGGCGACGGCGGCGGCAAGGGCCGCTCCTGCGGCGGAGACGGCACCTCCTCCCCCGCCGCACGCGGCGTCACCGCGGCGGCGCCGATGGCGGACGATGAACGCAGGGCCCTGCTGGACGGGGCCATACACGATCCACACCGGCTGCTCGGCGCGCACCCGCTCGCCGAGGGCACGCTGGTACGTGCGCTGCGTCCGTTTGCCGAGACCGTGGCCGTGTTGAGCGCCGAGGGCGAACGGTACGAGCTGATCTCCGAAGGCGAAGGACTGTTCGCCGCGGTGCTCCCGCTCGCTCTGGGCGACTACCGCCTCGAGGTCGGGTACGGCGACACCACCGTCACGCTCGACGATTCGTACCGCTTCCTGCCGACGCTCGGCGAGATCGACCTGCACCTGATCGGTGAGGGCCGGCACGAGCAGCTGTGGGAAGTGCTCGGTTCGCGGGTGCGCCGGTTCGAATCCCCGGCGGATTCGCCGTTCGAACCGCCGACCGGCACCTCGTTCGCCGTCTGGGCGCCGAACGCGCGCGGGGTGCGCGTGGTGGGCGACTTCAACTACTGGAACGGCACGAGCCACCCGATGCGCTCGATGGGTTCCAGCGGGGTGTGGGAGTTGTTCGTGCCCGGCGTGGAGGTCGGCGCCAGGTATAAGTACGAGATCCTCGGCCGCGACGGCGTGTGGCGGCAGAAGGCGGATCCGCTGGCCCGGCGCTGCGAGATGCCGCCGGCCAACGCCTCGATCGTCGACGAGTCGGGCTACCAGTGGACCGACGGCGACTGGCAGGATCAGCGCGCGAAGCGGGACCCGTACCGCTCCCCGATGTCGGTCTACGAGCTGCACCTGGCCTCATGGCGGCCCGGGCTTGACTACCGCGGCCTCGCGGAGCAGTTGCCTGACTATCTGAACGAGCTCGGCTTCACCCACGTCGAGTTCCTGCCGCCGACCGAGCACCCCTTCGGCGGCTCCTGGGGCTACCAGGTCTCCTCGTACTTCGCGCCGACCGCGCGGCTCGGCACCCCGGACGAGTTCCGCTTCCTGGTCGACGCGCTGCACCGGGCCGGGATCGGCGTCATCATCGACTGGGTTCCGGCGCACTTCCCCAAGGACTCCTGGGCGCTGGCCGAGTTCGACGGCACCCCGCTCTACGAGCACCCGGACCCCTGGCGCGGCGAGCACCCGGACTGGGGCACCCTGGTCTTCGACTTCGGCCGCCGCGAGGTGCGCAACTTCCTGGTCGCCTCGGCGCTGTTCTGGTGCGAGGAGATGCACGTCGACGGGCTGCGCGTGGACGCGGTCGCGTCAATGCTCTACCTCGACTATTCGCGCGAAGAGGGCAAGTGGCACCCGAACGCCTATGGCGGCCGGGAGAACCTGGAGGCGGTCTCCTTCCTCCAGGAGCTGACCGCGACCGTGTACAAGCGGGTGCCCGGCGTCACGGTGAGCGCCGAGGAGTCCACCGCCTGGCCCGGAGTGACCCGGCCGACCGACCAGGACGGCCTCGGCTTCGGCTTCAAGTGGAACATGGGCTGGATGCACGACTCGCTCGGCTACATGGCCGAGTCGCCGATCAACCGCAGCTGGCACCACGACCGGATGACCTTCTCGCTGGTCTACGCGTTCACCGAGAACTTCATCCTGCCGATCAGCCATGACGAGGTGGTGCACGGCAAGGGCTCGCTGCTGCGCAAGATGCCGGGCGACCGGTGGCAGCAGTTGGCGAACGTACGCGCGTACCTGGCCTTCATGTGGTCGCATCCCGGCAAGCAGCTGATCTTCTCCGGCTGCGAGTTCGCCCAGGAAGCCGAGTGGTCGGAGCAGGCCGGGCTGGACTGGTGGCTGCTGGACAATCCGGCGCACCGCGGGGTTTTCCGGCTCGTGCAGGACCTCAACGCGGCCTACCGGGAACGCCCTGCGATGTGGGAGCAGGACACCTCAGGCAACGGCTTCTCCTGGCTGGCCGCGAACGACGCCGAACACAACGTCTTCGCGTTCGTGCGCTGGGCGCTCGACGGCCGGCCGCTGGTGTGCGTGGTGAACTTCGCGGGCGTGCCCTGGGAGGGCTACTCGCTGCCGCTGCCGCTGAGCGCCGACCGGGTGCAGGTCTGGTCCGAGGTGCTCAACACCGACGCCGAGCAGTACGGCGGCTCGGGCGTCGGAAACCTCGGACAGGTCTACGCGATCGACGAAGGGCAGGACGGCTGGCCGGCCCGCGCGGTGCTGCGGCTGCCGCCGCTTGGCGCGCTGTGGCTTGAGCCGCGGTCGATCGAGGAGACTGCGGCGCTGGAAGACGTGGCGCAGGCCGCGACCGAAGTGCTCGCCGAGGCCGAGGCCATCGTGGGCACGGAGGCGGTTGCCGAGACCGAGTTGGTGGGCGACGCGGCTGCGGGGCTGCGCGCGGAGCCGGTCGCCGCCGCGCCGGGGCTGCGGGCCCAACCGATCACCACCGTGGCCGCGGCGATTGAGGTGCCTGAGACTCCCGAACCGAAGCGCGCCAAGCAGGAGCGGTGACGCCGGAGCAGTAGGCCAGGACTGACGATGACGGTGACGCGCGGCGGACGAACCGCCGCGCGTCACCGTTTTCGCAGCCTCAGCTCACTGCTTCACACGTCACGGCGCTACAGCAGTGTGCGCTCCGCGGCCTCGACGACGTTCGTGAGCAGTTGCGCGCGGGTCATCGGGCCGACGCCGCCGGGGTTCGGTGAGATGAAGCCGGCGACCTGCTCGACGCCGGGGGCGACGTCCCCGGTGAGCTTGCCGGCTACGTGCGAGACGCCGACGTCGAGGACCGCGGCGCCCGGCTTGACCATGTCCGGCTTGATGATGCCCGGCACTCCGGCGGCCGCGACGATGACGTCGGCGCGGCGGGTGTGCGCGGCCAGATCACGGGTGCCGGTGTGGCAGAGCGTCACGGTGGAGTTCTCCGACTTGCGGGTCAGGATCAGGCCGAGCGGGCGGCCGACGGTGATGCCGCGACCGACCACCACGACCTCCGCGCCGTTCAACTCGACGCCGAAGCGGCGCAGCAGCACCACGATCCCGTACGGCGTGCACGGCAGCGGGGTCGGTTCGCCGAGCACCAGCTTGCCGAGGCTGAGCGGGTGCAGTCCGTCCGCGTCCTTCGCCTGATCGACCCGCTCAAGCACGCGGAACTCGTCGAGGCCCTTGGGCAGCGGCAGCTGGACAAGGTAGGCGTGGCAGGCCGGGTCCGCGTTGAGGTCGGCGACGGCCGCCTCGACGTCCTCCTGCGTGGCGTTGGCGGGCAGGCGGCGGTCGATCGAGTGGATGCCGACCTTGGCGCAGTCGCGGTGCTTCATGTTCACGTAGGCGTGCGACCCGGGGTCGTCGCCGACCAGGAGCGTGCCGAGGCCGGGCACGATGCCGCGCTCGGCCAGCACCTGCACCCGCTTGGCCAGGTCCTGGCGGATCTCCTCCGCGGTCAGCCAGCCGTCCAGAATCGTCGCGGTCATGGGGACATTCTCGCAGATGCAAGGGGTAGACTCGCGCGCCGAGTACGTGCCCGAAGTATCAAGCCGCAGTCGCCAGGGGGAGTCTTGTCCGAGTCGTCCGAATCGATACCCTCGCCACCGTTCGCCGCCCCGCCTGGGATGGAAGCGCCGAACCAGGCCGGGCCGGGCTACCCGCCGCCGAATCCCGGCTTTCCGCCGTACGGGTATCCGTATCCGTACCCGTATCCGTACCCGATGATGCCCGCAGCGCCCGAACTGCCCAAGGGTCTGGCGACCACCGGGATGATCCTCGGCATCGTGGGAGCGTGCACGTCGCTCTTCTATATCGGCGGCCTGATCGGGATCGTCGGCCTGGTCTTCTCGATCATCGCGCTGCGCAAGGCGAGCCGCGGGCTCGCCGGCGGCAAGGGCATGGCGATCGCCGGTCTGGTGACC
The DNA here is from genome assembly GCA_035763685.1 of Actinocrinis sp. Classification (GTDB taxonomy): domain Bacteria; phylum Actinomycetota; class Actinomycetes; order Streptomycetales; family Catenulisporaceae; genus Actinocrinis. Next base: position 4,889 of record DASUAR010000132.1, read on the forward strand.
TCGATCTTCGGCATCGTCGTCAACGCGATCGAGATCGTCTTCCTCGTGTGGCTGTTCAGTACGGCGTCGCACTGCTCACAGCAGGTTGACAACACGGACCCGAACACCGGTGTCTCGCAAATGGACCAGTGCATGATCAACAGCAACTTCAACTGACGGCGAACCCGGCAAAGCCGACCGCGGCGGCGAGCCTTTCCGGCTCGCCGCCGCGGTGCGCTGCTCGTAAGCCCGGCGTCAGTGCGCGAAGTGACGGGTGCCGGTGAGGTACATCGTGACGCCAGCCGCCTCGGCCGCCGCGAGCGATTCGGCGTCACGCACCGAGCCGCCGGGCTGCACCACGGCCTTGACCCCGGCCTGGATCAGGATCTCCAGGCCGTCCGAGAACGGGAAGAACGCGTCCGAGGCCGCGACCGAACCGGCCGCGCGCTCCCCGGCCCGCGAAACCGCGAGCCTGGCCGAGTCGACCCGGTTGACCTGCCCCATGCCGACGCCGACCGCCGCGCCGCCGGAGGCGAGCAGGATCGCGTTCGACTTGACCGAGCGCACCGCGCGCCAGGCGAAGGCCAGATCGGCCAGCGTCTCGGGATCGGCGGCCGGTCCGGCGGCCAGCTTCCAGTTCGCCGGGTTGTCGCCCGGGGCCTGGAAGTTGTCCCCGGCCTGAAGCAGCATGCCGCCGCAGATCTGCCGGAAGTCGGTGCTCCGGCGGGCACTGGCGGAGGTACGCAGCAGCCTGATGTTCTTCTTCGCGGCGAGGATCTCCACCGCCCCGTCCTCGTAGTCCGGGGCGATGATGACCTCGGTGAACACCTCGGCGACCTGCCGGGCCATCTCGGCGGAGACCGGCCGGTTGGCCGCGATCACGCCGCCGAACGCGGAGACCGGGTCGCAGGCGTGCGCCTTGCGGTGCGCCTCGGCGATGTCCCCAGACGCCGATACCGCGATGCCGCAGGGGTTGGCGTGCTTGATGATCGCGACGCAGGGCTCTGCGAAGTCGTAGGCCGCGCGCAGGGCCGCGTCGGTGTCCACGTAGTTGTTGAAGGACATCTCCTTGCCGTGCAGCTGCTGCGCGTTGGCGAGGCTGTCCTGCTCGGCCGCGCCGCCGCCGATGTAAAGCGCGGCTGCCTGGTGCGGGTTCTCGCCGTAACGCAGCAACGCGGACCGCTTGTAGGTCGCGGCGACGAAGTCAGGGAACGGAGACTCGTCGGCCGGGGCGTATGCGGACGCGAACCAGGACGCCACCGCGGCGTCGTACGCGGCGGTGTGCGCGAACGCCTCGGCGGCCAGCCGCTTGCGCTGCTCCAGGGTGAAGCCGCCGCCTTCCACCGCGGCCAGCACATCCGGGTAACGCGCCGGGTCGACGACGATCGCGACGCTCGGGTGGTTCTTCGCGGCCGCGCGCACCATCGACGGGCCGCCGATGTCGATCTGCTCGACGCACTCGTCCGGCTGCGCGCCGGAAGCCACGGTCTGCGTGAACGGATAGAGGTTCGAGATGACCAGTTCGAAGGGTTCGATGCCGAGCTCGTCGAGCTGCCGGACGTGCTCGGGCAGGCGGCGGTCGGCGAGGATCCCGGCGTGCACCTTGGGATGCAGGGTCTTGACCCGGCCGTCCAGGCACTCGGGGAAGCCGGTCAGCTCGGCGACCTCGGTCACCGGGACGCCGGCGGCGGCGATCCGGGCCGCGGTGCTGCCGGTGGAGACGATGGAGACCCCGGCGGCGTGCAGCCCCCGCGCGAGCTCCTCGAGTCCGGTCTTGTCGTACACGCTGACCAGCGCGCGACGGATGGGGAGCTGGGTGCTCACGGGATGGTCACCTTCCGGTTGCCGACTGGGCCAAGAGAGGGAGCGGCGGCGCCGCCAGGGGTGGGGGAGGAAGAGGAGGCGGAGGAGGCGGAAGGGGCCGGGGCCGCAGTCGGCGCGGAGATCAGCGCCGGGGTGATGGTCCAGCCCTCGCGGGCCATCCGGCCGACCTGCTCGACGAGCAGCCGCCGCTCGGCGACCTTGATCCGCTCGTGCAGGCTCTCCTCGTCGTCGCCGTCCTCGACCGGGACCGCGACCTGGCCGATGATCGGCCCGTCGTCGATGCCCGCGGCGACGACGAACAACGTGCAGCCGGTTACCTTTACGCCGTAAGCGAGTGCGTCGCGCGCGCCATGCATGCCGGGAAACGAGGGCAGCAGCGCAGGGTGCGTGTTGACGATCCGGCCGTCGAAGTCGGCCAGGAAGTCGGCACCGACCAGCTTCATGAATCCGGCCAAGACGACCAGATCGGGGGCGTGCCGCCGGACTTCGTCGCGCAACGCGCGATCCCAGGCGGCCCGGTCGGGATGGTCCTTCACCCGGCACACGAAGGTGGGCACGCCCGCGTCTTCAGCGCGCTTGAGGGCCGTGATGCCGTCTCGGTCCGCGCCGACCGCGACGACCGTCGCGCCGTACGCCGGATCCGCCGCGGCATCAAGCAGAGCTTGGAGGTTGGTCCCGCTGCCGGAGACCAGCACGACGAGACGCGCCGCACGCGATTGCGGCGGCGGATAGTGGGAGGGGGCGGTTGACTGCTGAGTTGGGGAAGCCACGACCGCGGCGTCCTTTCAGATCAGTGTTGACTTCAGTGTTGATTTAGTGCGGGGCCCGGCGGCCAGGCCGAGGGCCGGACCAGCGGGATGTGGCCAACGATAGCTAGCGGTACGGTGAGGAGACCAATTCAAGTCATGCGCTACCTCGGCCAGCGATACGGTAGCGGCGCACCGCTCATCCTCCCGTCACGACGGAGCCGAATACTGTGACCGACGCCCCTGCCCGCCAGGACACGCCCGACAACGAGAGCGGCGGACCGTCGTCGGAGCGCAGTGACGACGCTGCGCAGACGGAGCAGAGCGGCCGGCAAGGGAACGGGCAGCAGGACAGCGGCCACCAAGAACGCGGGCAGCAGGAGCGGGAGCCGGGGCAGAACCTTCCGGTGCCGCAGTGGTCGGCGCAGCAGCCGGCCCCCGCGCCGTGGTTCCTCGGTCAGCCCGGATCGATGCCGCCCAACTTCCCGCCGCCGATGCCGTTCCCGCCCGCGCAAGGGGCACCGGGCCAGTACCCGCCGGTCCCGATGCCGCCGCCCACTCCGGACCAGGCGAACTGGCCGAACCACGCTCCGGGGACGCGACCTGAGCAGATTCCGGGGCAGTCTCCCCAGCCCGGACAGCCGCCGCAGACCGGGCAGTCGGGCGACCAGCCGAGTGGCCAGGCACCGGACGGCCAAGCGCCGAACAGCCCGCAGCAGCAGCCCGGCAACGTCCCCGCCACCGCCCCGGCCCGGCAGCCCGGCGAGAGCCCCGGCCCCGCGCTCGGCCCGTACGGCAGCCCGCAACAGCCCGCGCCCTGGCTCGATCCCAACCGGTACAACCCGCAGTCGGGCCAGCGACCGCCGCAGTACGACCCGCGCTCGCCGTACCAGCCTCCGCAGCCGCCGCGTCAGCCGCAGCAACAGCAGCGGGGCGAGGAGCCGGGCAAGCGGCCGCCGCTGAGCCTGCGCACGCGCTGGGCCCGCGGCCTGTCCCTCGGCGGCGCGGCGTGCACGCTGATCACGCTGTTGAACGGTTATCGCAATTTCCCGGACTGGCTGATCGGCGCGTGCGCCGGCCTGGTGATGTCGCTCGGCGGCCTGTGGTTCGGGACCTTCGCACAGCGCGACGCCCTGCGTAAGTCGCAGCGTGCGCCGGAGGCCGTCGCATCGGTGGTGTGGAGCAGCATCTCATCGCTGATCGCGCTGGCCATCGTGTCGTATTCGCTGATCTTCTTCCCGCAACTGCGGCAGTACTCCGACTGCATGCGCTCGGCGAACACCATCGCCGGGCAGAGTGTCTGTCAGGAGCAGTTCAAGAACTCGCTGGCCGCGTTGCCGTGAGCGGCGCGGTGAGCACCTGGGCCCCGGTCCGGCCCAGCCCGCGGACCGCCGCGCTGCGGCTCGGGGCGATGGCCGCGGCATCGGTCGCGGCGGCATGGGTGCATCAGAACCACGATCCAGGCGCGCTGTGCCCGTTGCGGCGGCTGACCGGTGTGCCGTGCCCGTTCTGCGGCTCGACCACGGTGTTCATGGAGGCGGGCGCACGGCATTGGGGCGCGGCCCTAACAGCGAACCCGGTGACCGTCGTCGCGGCGCTCGTATTCCTTGCCGCGCCGCTGCTGGCCATCGATCCGATCGCGACGCTGAGCCGGTTACCGTCACGGTTGCTGTGGATCGGCGGCGGGCTACTGCTGGCCGGTTCGTGGCTGTGGCAGCTGCACCGCTTCGGCTTTCTGGGCTAATACCCATTCAGACCACTGGATAATGTGCCGGATCCGGCAAAGCCTGACGATGGGGAGAGGCGAACCGTCAGGAGGCGCGGATGAGCACGACACCGGATCAGCCGCAGGGGCCGGAGCGTAAGCCGGAGCCGTCCGAGCAAGAGGCCGCCGCGGCCCGTGACGCCTTGCGCGATCTGCCGAACCAGCCGCAGACCGACGAGGCCGGTGCGACGGCGTACTCGGCGGTCCCGCCTCCGCTGCCACCGATTGAGGATCCGGCGCAGGGGCCGGTGCAGGAACAGACGGTGCAGAACAAGATCGGCGGCATGGGAGAGCATCCGCAAACCGGTTTCGCGCCGCCGGCCGCGGAGCAGGGTCCACAGCAGAGCCCTTATCAGCAACAGCCGCAGCAGCAGGCATATCAGGAGCCGCAGGATCAGCCCGGACACGGTCAGCAGCCTTACGGGCAACCGCAGTACGGTCAGGCTCAGTACGGGCAACCGCAGTACGGCCAGCAGCCTTCGTATGGCGGTACTCAGTACGGTGGCGCACAATACGGCGGTCCGTATCAGGCCGCTCCTCCCCCGCCGCCCTACGAGCAAGGCTATGGCTATCCCGGTGCCGGTCTACCCGTCGGCATGCCCGCGCTCGCCGGCTGGGGACAGCGCGTCGGTGCCTTCGCCCTCGACAACGGGCCCGCCATCGTCTCCGGCTGGATCGCCGGGGCCACCCGCAACAACGCCGTCGAGGTCGTCTTCGGCATCATCGGCTTCTTCGGGCTGATCTGGGCCATCGTCAACGCCATCAGGGCCGGGCGCAGCGGCCAGTCCTACGGGAAGCGGGCCCTCGGCATCCGGCTCGCCCGGTTCTCCGACGGGCAACCGGTCGGGGCCGGCCTCGGCTTCCTGCGGTTGTTCCTCAACTGGGTGCTCTGGGTCGCCTGCGTCCTGCCCGGCGCCCTCAACCTGCTCTGGCCACTGTGGGACCGCAAGCGCCAGACCTGGTCCGACAAGATCACCGGGTCCGTCGTCGTGCGCACTCAGTAGCGCCATCGGTAGCGCCGCATCCGCCAGCGCCATCGGTAGCGCCGCATCCGCCAGCACGATCGGTACCGAGGATCGCTTGCCACGAAAGCGGTCGAGCACGTACCAGAACCCGAATCCGATTACCGCGACGAAGGCGAGTTCCAGCACCACCGCGAGCCCGACCTGCCACGGCATCGGCCCGACGAGCGACATGGCGCCCGCGGCGACCGGCCCGCCGGAAAGCACCGCGCCGGCCGCGGCGAGCGCGCCGACCGTGGGCAACGCCGCGCCGAGCGCCGCCGCCCGATCCGTGAATCCGCGCAGCGAGCGACCGATGACCAGTACCGCGCCGGCCCCGGCGAGGAGCGGGATCGCGAACACGGCGCACAGCCACAGCGAACCCGCTCCGGAATGCGGCACCGCCTGCAGCAGCGGCAGCCCCGGCAGCGCCCCGTGCGTTGACCCGCGCACCGAGACCGAACTGCCCGCGCCCACCGCGAAGCCCGGCCCCGCGGCGAAGCTGAGCGCCCAGACCACCAGATTCGGCACCAGCGCGAGGTCGATCAGGAACAGGCCGAAGTCGCCCGCGGCGCCCTGTCCGATAGTCGTACCGAGCTGGGCCACCTCGGTGAAGCGCAGGCCGACCGCGACCGCGGCGAGCAGCGCGGCGCCACAGACGAAGACGGCCAGCGCCACCGTTCCCGCGCGCACAGCCGTCGCGGCCCAGCGTTCGAGGGTCGGGGTATGGATGCTGAGCAGTCCCGCGCCGAAGGCGCACGAGGCGACCAGGCAGGGGTAGCCGGCCGCGGCGCTCAGCGCGGCGTGCAGCGAGCCCGAGGCGGCGCTCCAGGCGATGACGAGGGCGGCGAGCGGGTAAGCGGCGGCGAGCGCGGCGAACGACCAGACGCCCGCGTCGAAGCGGTGTGCGGCGTATCTTCCGGCCAGCAGCAGCGAGACGGCGGGCAGGATGGTGAAGCCGAGCGGGGAAAGACCGAAGGGGCCGTCAGGAGTCTGCAACAGCACGTGGTGCGCGGCGAGCCAGAGTTGCCCGGCGACGTGCAGCGGCTCCGCGTACGACCCGGCGCCCGGCGCCGCCATCGCCCACACCGCCAGGGTCAGCGCGGCCGCGACCAGCCAGCCGCCGGCCGCGATGACCACGGCGGTTCCGGCACCGATCGCGATTTCGGAGGAGTGGTTCAGGGCGGCCCGCGCGGCGCGGCCGAGGAGGTCGACGGCCTCTGCCCGAAGCGCGGCGACGCGACCGGACAATCCGGCGGACCCGTACTCGTCGTGGCTCGGATCAAGGTCCAGCCATACGCAGTCTTCCGGCTCTGATCCCGGCGGCGCCGAGCCGTTTTCCGGCGCGGGCTCGGTCTCGATCGCGGTCTTAGGCGGCGCTTCGGCGTCGACGGGTGGCTGCGGGCTGTCGGCCATGCCATCCATGCTGGGCGCCGAGACGTGCGCAAACAGCGCAGGCGCGCCCGTTCTTCACCCGAGTGAAGGACGAGCGCGCCCGCAACCGCCGGTGCGTCAACGCCTTGCGGCGCGCGGTGACGTCGTGAACCGCGACGTCGTGATCCGTGACGTCGTGA
>DASUAR010000133.1:0-10903 GCA_035763685.1 Actinocrinis sp.
TGTGACCGGCCCGCTCATCCACCGGGCCGACGGTGTTCGACCACTGGAACCGGGTGGCGTAGGTGTTGCCCTCCAGGTAGTTGCCGCCGGGCACCCGGAAGACCGAGGGCTTGAGCTGCGCCAGCTTCTGCATCAGGTCGATGCGCAGATGGTTCGACGAGTTCTGATACGACGGCGGGTACAGGTACGTCGCGCCGAACCAGATCGTCGCCCCGTTCGCCGAGTTGGCGGTGGTGGAGATGACCAGCTTGTTGGTGGCGGTGGTCGGGGCCGAGGACGGGGTCTTCAGCTTGACCGTGAACTTGTGCCACGAGGTGCCGACGCCCTTGACCGACGCGCTGGCGTAGACCGTGCCGGAGGTGGACTCGAGGTCCACATCCAGCGGGCCCGCGAAGCTGCCGCTGGACTTGGCGTAGAACGACGCGGTGTACGTCGTCGACGGCGCGATGCCGACGCCGAAGTAGCCGGAGTTCGCGATGCCGGCGCGGTAGAGCGTCGAGGCGTTGACGCTGCTGGCGCCGGCGGCCTTCGCGACCGTGCTGTGCTTGGCGCTGACGCCGGTGCCCACCGTCAGCTTGCCGGACTGCGTCAGCGCGGAGGTCGGTCCGGTCGACGTGTCAGAGGTCAGCGACGCGACGACTCCGGGCCCTGCGACAGCCGACCACGCGTTCAGCGGGTTGGACGAGTCGTTGAAGCCGCTGTTGCGCACCTCGTCGTTGTAGATGCCGCCCTCGGCGCCGTAGTTGATGTCCTCCATCATCGCGCCGAACAGCTGCGGCGAGACCGTCGCGCCGGACTGCATGGTGTCCACGGTGATGACCGACGAGCCGTTGGTGCCGATGAACGAGGCGTCCTCGTCGTTGAGCCCCGCGTTGTAGAACCTCGTGTCGTCGATCGTGCCGTTCACGAAGTCCACGCGGCCGCCGCCGTACTCGCCGCCGCCGACCACCGTCTTGCCGGTGGCCTTCCAGCCGCCGGTGTACGGGACCGAGGATTGCAGCACGCCGTTGACGTACAGCTTGAGCAGGCCGTCCGCGACGTCGTTGACGCCGATCAGGTTGTACCACGTCCCCGCGACCGGAGCGCTGGTCGCGTCGGCGTGCGCCGCGGCCGCGGAGGTGCTGTCGGAGGCGAGCCGGGCGAAGGCGAACTTGCCGGTGTCGCCGCGCAGGCCGAGGTAGAAGCCTGAGACGTTGACGCCGTCGATCGACGCGACCGTCTGGTAGCCGGCGGTGGACTTGAGGTTCACCCAGGTGGAGACCGAGAACGGCTGCGAGGTGTCGACGACCGGGGAGGCGCTGGTCGCGTTGCCGGTCGCGGTGGCGTCCAGCGCGATCGCGTTCGAGCCGATGTGGCCCGGCGCCCATGTGGCGCCCGAGCCGAGCGTCAGGGTATTGCCGTGGCCGGAGGTGTCGGCGGCGGTACTGCCGGTGCCGTCGTCGAAGGAGTACGCGGCCGGCTCGTCCAGCCCGGCGACCTGCTGTGCGGTCAGCGCCGAGGAGAACATCTGCACGTCATCGATCGAGCCGTTGACGTAGTCGACCTGGCTGCCGCCGTAGAGGCCGTGGCCGATCAGGGTGTCGCCGGTCGCCTGCCACTGGCCGGTGTACGGAGTGGAGCCGACCGAGTGGCCGTCCACGTACAGGGTCAGAGTTCCGGCACTGACATCGTCGACGCCGATGACGTGGTACCAGGTGCCGGCCTTCGGCGCGGTCGGCGAGGCCACCACGGTCGCGCCGCCGGTCGCGTCGGAGCCCAGACGCGCGAAGGCGAGAGTGCCGGTGTCGCCGCGCAGGCCGAGGTAGAAGCCTGAGACGTTGGTGCCGGAGATGGACAGCACCGTCTGGTAGCCGCCGAGCGCCTTGAGGTTGACCCAGGCCGAGGCGGTGAAGCTCTTGGAGGTGTCGACCGCCGGGCCGGTCACGGTGGCCTCGCCGGTGGCGGTGCCGGTCAGCGCGAGGGCGTGGCTGCCGACGTTGCCGGCGCCCCAGCCCGCGGTGGCGCCGAGGGTCGCGGCGTGGCCGTTGCCGGAGGAGTCAGCGGCGGTGGTGCCGGTGCCCTCGTCGAAGGTCCAGTGCCCGGCTGGGCTCGGGACCGCGGGGATCGGGCCGGCGGCCGCGTGCGCGGACAGCGGCGAAGCGAGGGCCGCCGCCGTCATGGCGACCCCGGCTGCGAACACGGTAAGTGTTCGATGTCTGGTGTTGCGTATTAATGCTGAAACGTGCGTGGACACACAAAGCTCCTTCGCGTGAGGTCCACAGGTGGGCATGGGTGAACTCTGCAGATCCCCCGCGAGCGGCGCTTCCGAGCTTCCCCAACTGTGGAAGCGCCGCTGGCAATTGTGTTACACGGTCCGGAATACCAACTGGTTCGGCGCTCCGGCGGGCGCTTTCATCGCCGCGGTGCGGCTAACTGCGTTCGCCGCGGCCGAAGTAGCGCGCTCGCAGCCGGTCCAGCAGGACGGCGACGCCTAGTACGGCGCCTTCGATCATCTTGATGTCGTACTGGTTCACGTGCATCGACAACAGACCGTTCTGGATGATCTCCAGCAGGATCGCGCCGGCCGCGATGCCGACGATCCGGCCCTCGCCGCCGAACAGCGATACTCCGCCGACCACCGCCGCCGCGATCGCGATCAGCTCCCAGCCCGTGGTGCCGACAGAGGGGTCGGCTGTGCCGCTCTCCCGGCCGACGGTCAGCACCCCGACCACGCCGGCGAGCACCGCGCTGGCGACGTACACCGAGGTGATCCGGCGCTTGACCGGGATCGCCGCGAGCCGCGCCGCCTCCTTGTTGCCGCCCACCGCGTAGATCTGGCGGCCGACATAGGTGCGTTCCAGGATGAACCAGGTGATGATCACCGCGCCGACGAAGATCAGCGCGGGCACCGGGATCTCGCTGACATAGAACGCGCTCAGATTTTGGAAGAGCTGATCGGTACCGCTGATCGGCGTACCCGAGGTGATCGCTAGTGCCGCACCGATGGTGACCGTATAAGTCACCAGCGTGATGACGAATGGCGGTACGTTCAGCCGGGTCACCATCAGGCCGTGCCAGAGCCCCGCGATCCCGCAGATCACGATGGTCAGGAGGATCGCCAACGGGGCCGGCATTCCCGCGCTGACGTTGAACCAGGCCGCCAGGATGCCGGCCAGTCCGGCGAGCGCGCCGACCGATAGGTCGATTCCGCCGGTCAGGATGACCAGGGACTCGCCGATCGCGAGGATGCCGGTCTGGCCCAAGTCACGGCCCACCACCTGGAGGTTGCCCACACTGTGGAAGGTCGGGGCCTTGAGCGAGATGAGGATGAAGAAGACGACGCAGGCCGCGATGACGCCCGTTTCCGGGGTCTCGATCAGCAGCCTGGTCAGGCCGCTGCGCCGCACCGGCTGCTCGGCGCCTTTCGGCTGGGCGCCGGCCGGCGGAAGGGTGGTCTGGGTGCTCACGCGACTGCTCCGTTCGTAACCGGCCCGTTCAGCGTAGCGACGGCTGTTCCCGCGGCCGCGGTCATGATCCGTTCCTTGGTGGCCTCGGCTCGCTCGAGGACCTCGACGACCCGGCCGTGGTTCATCACCGCGATCCGGTTACAGATCCATAGCAGCTCCTCCAGTTCGGAGGAGGCCGCGAGCACCGCCATGCCCTGCGCCGCGGCGCGGTCGATCAGTTCGTAGATCTCGGCCTTCGCGCCGACGTCGACGCCCCGAGTGGGCTCGTCGAGCAGCAGCAGCCGCGGATCGGAGGCAAAGGCCTTGCCGAAGATCGCCCGCTGCTGGTTGCCGCCCGACAGCGAGCCGATCGGCTGCTCGACCGACTGCATGCGCACGTTGACGCCCTCAGCGATCCGCTGGCCCTCCTGGCGCCTGCGCCGGGGGCCGAGGATGCCGCGGGTGCTGATCTTGCGCAGGATGCCGACGGTGACGTTGTCCTTGATAGAGGCAAACAGCACGAGCGATTGCTCCTTGCGGTCCTCCGGGATCAGCGCGATCCCGGCCTCCGCGCCGTCGCCGACGCCGCGCGGCGCATACACCGTGCCACCCAGCTCCATCGTGCCGCCGGTGGCCGGCTGGGCCCCCGCGACCGTGTGGATCAGCCGGCTGCGACCCGAGCCCATCAGGCCCGCGATGCCCATGATCTCGCCTGAGCGCACCTCGAGGTCTACCGGGCCGAGGCCGTCCGCAGTCAGGCCCTTGACCGTGAGCAGCACCGGCTTCTCACGGTCGGCGACCTTCGGCTCGCTGTGCGCGATCTCGCCGCCGACCATCTCGCGGATCAGCCGTTCCTCGCTCGCGTCGTCGTGGTCGAGGTCCGCCACGAGTCGGCCGTTGCGCAGCACGATGATCCGGTCGCTGACCTGACGCACCTCGTCGAGCCGGTGGCCGATGAACAGCACCGTGCCGCCTTCGTCGGCCAACTGCCTGGCCAGCCGCAGCACGCGCGCCGCCTCGACCGGGCCGAGCGAGGAGGTCGGCTCGTCCAGGATGAGCAGCCTCGGCTGGCGGCCGAAGGCCTTGGCGATCTCGATCAGCTGGCGCGCGGGCACCGGAAGGGTCCGCACTACGCGGTTGACCGGGATTTCCCGCTCGGTGACGCCGATGCGGGCCAGGATGGCCACGGCCTCGGCGCGCTGGGCCCGCCGGTCCGTGAGCACCTTGCGCTTGGACTCCTTAGGCTGGCGTCCGAGCAGCAAGTTCTCGGCCACGGAGAGCTGGCCGACCAGCGGGAACTCCTGGGAGACCAGCGCCACGCCGAGATCCTGCGCGGCCTGGGTGGAGCCGGCGGCCAGCGACTGGCCGTCGATCTCGATCTCTCCGCCGTCCCGGTGGACCGAGCCGGCCAGCGTGCCCATGAGCGTGGACTTGCCCGCTCCGTTCTCCCCGACCACCCCGACGACCTGTCCTGCGTACAGGTCGAGTTCTGGGAGGTCCAGTACTCTGACGGGACCGTAGGACTTGTGCACCCCCCGCAGCCGCGCGAGAACCGCGCGGCTGGGGGTGCCCGGCGTTGCAGGGCTTTGGGACGTCATCGTCAGCCGATTCCCAGGGAAGAGGCGAGCGAGTTGTACTGGCTCAGGTCGTCCTTGGTGATGACGCCGACGCCCGAGCTGAGGGTGGAGCCGTCCGAGGCGAGGTACGGCTTGATGATGTTCATCGTCGCGTCCTTACCCAGGACCTTCTCCGCCGCCAGGATGTAGGCGCCGGTGTAGCCCTGCTCGTACGGCATCTGCACGATCGTGCCGGAGATGACGCCCGAGCTGATCGCGGCCAGCGTGTCCGGGTCCGAGTCGTCCGACACGATCTTCACCGTGGCGGTCTTGTGGGCCGTGGTCACGGCGCTGGCCAGGGCGCCACCGTCGTACGAGTACACGCCGTAGAGGCCGTTGACGTCCGGGTTGTTCGCGAGAATGGTCTCCGCGTCCGAGGTCGCGGTGCTCGCGGACAGGTCGTCGTTGACGGTCTGGACGACCGAGATGCCCGAACCGATGGCCGCCTTGAAGCCGGCGATGCGCTGGGTCGCGTTCGACGCGGTGAGCGAGCCGACCAGGATCGCCACCTTGCCGGTGCCGTTGAGCACCTTCTTCATCTCGGTGCCTGCGGCGAACCCGGCGTCGTAGTTGACCGTGCCGAGGTACAGCGAGGCGGCGGCGGTGCCGGGCAGCGGTGAGTCGATCGCGAGGACGTCGATGCCGGCGGCGGTGTCGGTGGCGATGGTGCCCTTCGCGGTGGCCGGGTCGATCGCGGAGATCGAGTAGCCGGTCACGCCCTGCGACTTGAGCGTCTCGAGCTCACTGGTCTGCTCGGTCAGCTTGCCGTTCGGCGGCGCGAAGTAGGTGCACTTGCTGCTGGAGATGCCCAGGTCGGCGCAGCCCTTGAGGAAGCCGGTCTGGCCGGCCTTCCAGTAGGCGGCCGCCACGTTGACGACCATGGCGATGTTGACCGAGGACAGATCCTTGCCGTTCATCGCGCACTTGAGCGCCTTGTCCAGGTCCGCCAGGTTCGCCTGGTTGAAGCCGACCGGGTCGGTGGCCGGGTTCGGCGTGGCCGTCGGGGAGGTCAGGCAGTTGGCCGCGACGCTGGCCGCGGTGGACGGGGCGCTGCCCGCGGAACTGCCGGTGCTCGACTTCGAACAAGCGGCGGCCGACAGGGCGACCAGCGCGGCCGCGGAGACGGCTGCGATGCTACGGGTCTTCTTGTTCGTGCCAATCATCGTTGATCGGTGCCCTTCACTTGGTGGATAGGTCGGATCGAGCCTTTAGTGCGGTACAGCTGGTGGAGCAGGTGGTGCGGGTGTTGCCGGTACTGCGGTTGGTGCGTGTGAGGGTGGTGCTGGTCACCCCGGCCGCACTGGTGCGGCAGCGCGGCCGGGGGGTCTTGGGGGCGAGCCGCGGAATCGCTCGGCAGGACCTTTAGAAGCCCTGCGCCAGGCGGTGGTAGGCCTGGTTCCATCGCAGCTCCCTGGTGAATTGGCGGACGGTGGTGTCGGCGTCGATGACCAGCAGCTCGACCGAGAGCATCTCGGCCAGGTCGTGCAGTTCCTCGGCGCCGACCGCGCAAGACATGACCGTGTGGTGCGGGGCGCCCGCGGTCAGCCACGCCTCCGCGGAGGTGCGCAGGTTCGGCCGCGGCGTCCACACGGCGCGCGCCACCGGCAGTTTGGGCAGCGGCTCGAGCGGAGGCACCACGTCTATCTCGTTGGCCACCAGGCGGAAGCGCTCGCCGAGGTCCGCGAGCCCGACCACCACGGCCGGCCCGGGCTGCGCGTCGAAGACCAGGCGCACCGGGTCCTCGCGCCCGCCGATGCCGAGCGGGTGGATCTCGCAGGACGGCGTCTCGGTCGCGATGGAGGGGCAGACCTCGAGCATGTGCGCGCCGAGGATGACCTCGCGGCCGGGCTCGAAGTTGTAGGTGTAGTCCTCCATGAACGAGGTGCCGCCCGGCCGGCCCGCCGCCATCGCCTTGACCGTGCGCAGCAGCACCGAGGTCTTCCAGTCGCCCTCGCCGCCGAAGCCGTAGCCGTCGGCCATCAGCCGCTGCACCGCCAGGCCCGGCAGCTGCCGCAGCCCGCCGAGGTCCTCGAAGTTGGTGGTGAAGGCCCGGAAGCCGCCCGAGGTCAGGAAGTCGCGCAGGCCGAGCTCGATGCGCGCGGCGTACCGCAGCGAGTCGTGCCGCTCGCCGCCGCTGCGCAGCTCGGGCGCGACACGGTATTCGTCCTCGTACTGCTTGACCAGGTCGTCGATCCGCGAGTCGGTGATCGCGTCGACCACCGCGACCAGGTCGTTGACGCCGTAGGTGTTGACCGAGACGCCGAAGCGCAGCTGCGCCTCGACCTTGTCGCCCTCGGTCACCGCGACGTCGCGCATGTTGTCGCCGAACCGGGCCAGCTTCAGCGTGCGCACCTCGGCGAGCCCCTGCGCGGCGCGGATCCAGGTGCCGATCCGCTCGGCCACGCTCGGGTCGCTCACGTGCCCCGCGACCGTCTTGCGCGGCACGCCGAGCCGGGTCTGCACGAACCCGAACTCCCGGTCGCCGTGCGCGGCCTGGTTCAGGTTCATGAAGTCCATGTCGATCGTCGACCACGGCAGCGCCACGTTCGCCTGCGTGTGCAGGTGCAGCAGCGGCTTACGCAGCGCGTCGAGCCCCGATATCCACATCTTGGCCGGCGAGAAGGTGTGCATCCACGCGATCAGGCCGACGCAGTTGTCCTCGCCGTTCGCGTCGAGGCACAGCCGCCGGATCGCGGCCGCGTCGGTGAGCACCGGCTTCCAGACCAGCTCGACCGGGGCGCCCTCCCCGAGCGCCGCGGAAAGCTGCTCGGCGATCGCGCGGGACTGGTCCGCGACCTGCCGCAGCGTGTCCTCGCCGTAAAGGCCCTGACTCCCCGTGAGGAACCAGACCTGCCGCCGGGGGGCTCCGGAGGGGGACCCGGGGGCGGCGTCCAGTGACGTCATTGTTGGTTGACTCCGTCCGCAGAGGGCTGCTGTCCGTAGACGTTGGTGTATCGGGCGTAGAGGGCGTCGATGTCGGCGCTCGGGATCGGGATCGGCTCGCCGTAGGCGCGGGCCAGGTGCACGGTGCGGGCGACGTCCTCGGTCATCACCGCGGCCTTGACCGCCGAGCGGGCGTCCTTGCCGATGGTGAACACGCCGTGGTTGCGCATCAGGACCGCGGGGGAGCGGTGCCCGGCCAGGGTCTCGACGATGCCCTTGCCGATCGCCTCGTCGCCGATGAGGGCGAACGGGCCGACCGGGATCTCGCCGCCGAACTCGTCCGCCATCGCGGTGATCACGCAGGGGATCGCCTCGGCGCGCGCGGACCAGGCCGTCGCGTAGGTCGAGTGCGTGTGCACCACGCCGCCGACCTCGGGACGGTGCCGGTAGACGTAGGCATGCGAGCCGGTGTCGCTGGACGGCTTGTATTCGCCCTCGACGACGTTGCCGTCCAGGTCGCACAGCACCATCGACTCGGGAGTCAGATCCTCGTAGTCGAGGCCGCTCGGCTTGATCACCATCAGCTCGGCGCCGGGCACGCGCGCCGAGACGTTGCCGGAGGTCCAGGCGACCAGGTTGTTGCTCGGCAGCAGCGCGTGCAGGGCGCAGACCTCGGCCCGCAGCCGGGTGATCTTCGCGCGCAGCAGCGGGTCGATCTCGTGGGACTGGATGCCCATCAGGACTCAGCTCCCGTTGAATCGAGCGCTGCTGAATCACGCTGCGTCGAATCACAGTCGGCGAGGGCTTCGATCCGCAGTTCGCGCAGCCGGTGCAGCACCTCGTTGGCGCCGCGCCCGAAGTAGTCGTGCAGCCGCAGGTATTCGGCGTAGAGCGCGTCGTAGGCCGAGGCGCGCTTCGGGTCCGGGGTGTACGCGGCGCGCTCGATCTTGCCCATGGCCCGCGCGGCGGCCGGCACGTCCGGGTACGCCCCGGCGGCGACGGCGGCGTGGATCGCGGAACCGAGCGCGGGACCCTGCGACGAGCCGATGAGGCTGAGCGGCCGGCGGGTGATGTCGGCGTACAGCTGCATCAGGAAGCTGTTGCGCAGCAGGCCGCCGGCGACCACGAACTCGTTGACCGGCACGCCGCTCTCTTCGAAGGCGTCGATGATCACGCGGGTGCCGAACGCGGTCGCTTCCAGCAGCGCGCGGTAGACCTCGTGCGGCTTGGTGCTGAGCGTCAGGCCGGCGATCACGCCGGAGAGGTGGTGGTCGACCAGGACCGAGCGGTTGCCGCTGTGCCAGTCCAGCGCGACCAGTCCGTGCGCGCCGACCGGTTGCGCGGCCGCCTGCTCGGTGAGCAGTTCGTGCACGGAGATGCCGCGCTCGGCGGCCTCGGCCTGGACGTAGCCGGGCGTGGACTGCTCGGTGAACCAGGCGAAGATGTCGCCGACGCCGCTCTGCCCGGCCTCGTAGCCCCACAGGCCGTCGACGATGCCGCCGTCGACCACTCCGCACATGCCGGGGACCTCGGCCAGCTGCTCGCCGTTCATCACGTGGCAGGTGGAGGTGCCCATGATGGCGACCATCTGGCCGGGCTCGATGGCCTGCGCGGCCGGGGCGGTCACGTGCGCGTCCACGTTCCCGACGGCCACCGCGATGCCCTCGGGCAGACCGGTCCAGGCCGCGGCCTGCGCGGTGAGCGACCCGGCCCGCGCGCCGAGCGGGGAGATGCCCGGCGCGCCGGGGGCCAGGTCGAGCTTGTCGTTGAAGTCGGCGAAGCCGGCGTTGAGCGTGGTGAGGAAGGTAGCCGAGGGGCGCACGCCGTCTTGCAGGATGCCCTTGTAGCCGGCGGTGCAGGCGTTGCGCGTCTCGGTGCCGCACAGCTGCCAGGTGATCCAGTCCGCCGCCTCGATCCAGCGCTCGGCGCGCGCGTAGATCTCAGCATCCTCCTCAAGCAGTTGCAGACCCTTGGCGTACTCCCACTCGGAGGAGATCTTGCCGCCGTACCGGGCGATCCACGGCTCGGGCCGCTTGTGTGCCAGAGCGTTGATCCGGTCGGCCTGCGGCTGCGCGGCGTGGTGCTTCCACAGCTTCACGTAGGCGTGCGGCCGGTCGCGGAACTCCTCGAGCTCGCACAGCGGGGTACCGTCGGCCAGGGTCGGCAGCACGGTGCAGGCGGTGAAGTCGGTGCTGATCCCGATGACCTGAGCCGGGTCCACACCGGCGGCGGCCACGGCCGCGGGCACCGCGTGGCGCAGCACCTCGCGATAGTCGTCAGGGTGCTGAAGCGCCCAGTCCGGCGGCAGTGCGCGGCCGCCGGCCGAGTCCGGCAGCGCCTCGTCGATCACGCCGTGGGCGTACTCATGTACCGCGGTCCCCAGTTCCGCGCCATCCTCGACCCGGACCACCAGGGCGCGTCCCGACAGCGTGCCGAAGTCCACTCCGATCACGTACCGGTCCCCACCGCCATGATTGTTAGCGTTAACAACCATGTCGCGCCTCTGTCATAGTCGAACCTTCCTCGGGAATGCCGCCGGCCGCCCAGCCGGGCCCGGCTTATCAGTGCTCGTGCTCGTCGTACTCGTGCTCTGCGTTGGCTTACCGCGCGGGTCGCGCCGCGGAGGCGCGTACCACCAGTCCGGGGTCGATGGACACGCGGACCGCCGCGCGCCCCACTCCGGACAGGTCGGCGTCGATCAGCTGGATCAGCGAGCGCAGGGCGCGCCGGCCCAACTCGTCGAAATCCTGCCGGACCGTGGTCAGCGGCGGCCCGAAGTACTCGGCCTCCGGGATGTCGTCGAACCCGATGACGCTCACGTCCTCGGGCACCCGGCGTCCGGCCTGCTGCAACGCGCGCAGCAGCCCGAGCGCCATGTGGTCGTTGGCGCAGAACACCGCGGTGATCTGCGGGTCGCGGGCGATCCGGTGGCCCAGTTCGAACCCGGTGCGGGCGGACCAGTCGCCGCCGGTCAGCGGC
>DASUAR010000134.1:0-18119 GCA_035763685.1 Actinocrinis sp.
GGCTGCGCTCCGAGCTCCTCGCCGTACCACCGCTCGCCGTCGTCGACCGGCACCAAATGCGGGGCGGTCGCCCTGCGGCTCGAAACCATCGCACGCCTCCCTTCTGGACCAGTTGTCAATCTGCCACGCCGAGCACTCACCTTTGGTGCATGAATCACGACGCATTACGCGCGTGATGCCCCGTCAGCGGGTCGCTCATTCGAGTGTTTCTCTTCTTAGCTGTCTACGCTAGCCGGTTTTCCGCTTGGGCGACTCGCGACGCGCCGAATCTGTCGGAGGTAGGTGGTATACGCGGCGGCCGCCTCGACCACTCGCCGCGCCTGGCGCTACGCCAGGTTCGCCGCCGCATAGGCCGCCATCGCATCACTCAGGTACTGCGCCGTGCCCTCGCCGTGCTTGTCGTAGTACTGCCGAAAGCGCTCATCGGCCACGTACATCTCGCCGAGCCCGCGGTACGCCGCGGCGTTGGGCGTCCAGAACAGGCACACCCACTCGTAGTGCTCGGCCACGGCCTCCTGCGTGCGCTCGTCGTCGACCGGCACGGACTCGGCCGCGAGCGTCGCGAGCCGCTGCGCCAGGTCGACGCCACGCTGTGCCGCGCCGGCGGCGTCATCCCGGCTCCAGTTCGCGGTCCGCCTACGCGACTCGGCCACACCCTCCGGCCACCGCTCCTGCGCCTCCGCCTCATACCGCGAAGCATCAAAGCCCTCGAACAACTCCGCCACGTCCATTTCCTCTCCTCCCGACAGCTCATCGATCGTTCGCTGGACCGTGCGCGCCAGCCGCGCGAGCCGCTCGCTCTCGGCCTGCAGCCAGGTGCGGTGCCGGTCGAGCACGTCGCGGGTACCGCGCCGATCCTGGTCGTCGATCACCGACGCAATCGCGTCGAGGCCGAGCCCGAGATCGCGCAGCAGCAGGATCCGTTGCAGCCGCAGCAACTGTTCGCGCTCGTACAAGCGCACGCCGCCCGCCGCGGTGCCGGCCGGCCGCAGCAGTCCGATCGCGTCGTAGTGCCGCAGCGTCCGCGGAGTGATCCGCGAAAGCTGCGCGACCTGCGTAATAGTCCAGCTCACCGTCTTTCCTCCTTCGCCGGAGACGCTAGGCGCTGACGCTGCGTCAAGCGCAAGTCGAATGGTTTGTCATACAAGATTTCGAACCGCTAGCATCCATCGGTGGATAACACCCCGGGGGGAACATCTGAGCCGGAGCAGCCGTCAGCGACAGGCTCCGAAGACCCGTTTGACATCGTCCTCGACGAGGACTTCATCAAGGCGGCCGCCGCGAAAGAGCAGAGCGCGCGGACCCGCGAACTGGCGGCCAAATGGGCGAAGCAGCCGCCGACGCAGACCGGATGGCGCACGGACGGCCCGTCTGCCTTCCGCGCTCCGAATCCGCCGCCGAGCGAGCCGCAGAAGGCGACCAAGCAGCTCAAGACCAAGCGAAGCGGGAGCGGTTCGTCGCGGATACTGCTGCGCAATGCGGCGATATTCGTCGTCGCCGCTGCCGTAGCCGTGGTCTTGTTCTATCCGCGTCACCACGCCCCGGCTCCGCTGAATGCAACGCCCGCCGGCACCGCACAGCCCTGGGCCGACGCATCGGGCGCGTCCGCCAGCCCGACGCCGTCTCCGACGTTCACGAACCCCGACGACCAGTACTTCAGCGGCTCGCCGTCGCTCGCCTGGGCCGACAACGCCAGCGGGATCGTGACGCCGACGGCCGCGAAGGTCGGCTCCTTCTCGGCCGCCCAGGTCGCGGACGGCTACGCGCGGATGGCGAAGCTGCTCGCCGCCGGCAACCTCGACGCGACGATCCTCGACGGCGGCCCGGTCACCGACTTCACCAAGCTGATCGACCCGCTGGAAAAGCTGGGCGGCGAACTCGAGCAATGGCTGCGCTCGCCGAGCTACCAAGACGATCCCGTCTCCCTCGTCACCCGCTTCAACCCGAAGACCACGCGCCTGCTCGGCCACATCGTCAAGGTCAACGGGACGATGTCGGCGAGCGTCAACGAGAAGGGTGATCTGCAGATCACCGGCGACTATCGCTTCGTGTACGCGGTCGGCCCCGCCGCCGTCGACGGTTCGCCGAGCCGCTCGGTCGTCCACCGGATCTACCAGATCTCGATATCAACGCCGGGCAAGTACAACGTCACCCCCGGTACCAGCTGGGTCGCCCGCTACGCGGCGAACATCGCCAACTCGACCTGCTTCGTCTACAACGGCTTCATCAATCCGGACTTCGGCTCGGCTGGGGCCGGGACACCAGGCAAGACCGTCGACCCGTACGCCTCCTCCGACCCGCTGCTGCTGCCGACAGGGTCCGGCGGGTCGGCGAGTCCACGGCCGAGCGGCACGCCGAGCGCTGAATGCGACGGCGCCTCGCAGCTGTGACACGGACGCCACGCGCGGAACCAGCCAGACCGCGATCAAGCTGAATCAGATCAGCCTACGAACTCCCGCCGACCAGTCGGATCGGCGGGAGTTCCATTCTTTAGAGGTCCAACCGGCGGACATTTGGCTGATCGTAGGTTCGCCGGAAAGAAGGATCAACACACCACATCCGTGCCTCCCTGCGGACAGGGCTCGTTGGGCTGCACGTGACGCCGCCGGGAGACCGGGTTCGAAGAAGGCAGTGCCGAGAACGGCAATGCGCGGAGGGCCAGGCCGGACCGGGACGACACAGTGCCCTGAGTAGTGACAAACCGAACCGCCGCCGCGGGTCCCGGAATCGGGCCGCGGCAAGGAGGAATCCGATGAACCTCAAGAAGCTCGCCGTGCTGACCGCGGCCACCAGCGGCGTCGTCCTGGCCGGCGCCGGCGCGGCCATGGCCGACACCTCGGCCGACGGCTCGGCGACCAACTCCCCCGGCATCGTCTCTGGCAACAACACCCAGATTCCGGTGCACATCCCGGTGAACGTGACCGGCAACGGGGTCAACATCATCGGTCTGCTCGACTCGGTCTTCGACAACCACAGCGAGAACTGACCGCCGGCCGGCTTAGTCCGGCCGACCGGAGCCCGGCCCGCCTAGCGCGCGCCGGGCTCCGCCCGTTTTTGGTTGTCCTACAAGACATTTGGTTGTACCGCAGCACCGGAATTCACTCGTCTGCAGGATTCGTCGGATTTGCGGTAACCCCGATCGTCACACCTCGTTGCCTTGGTAATCGGGTTGGCATTGATAGACACGAGGTTCACGTATGCACTATTCGACGAAGCGCCGCGTCATGCTCGGGATGACAACAGGCGGCCTGCTCATGACCGGCCTGGGGATGGCCAGCGCGCACGCCGACACGACGGCGAGCGGCGAGACTTCGCACTCCCCTGGCATCGGCTCCGGCAACCTGATCCAGCTGCCGGTTAACGCACCGATCAATGTCTGTGGCAACCAGCTCGACGTCATCGGCATCCTCGACTCGGTAACCGGCAACTCCTGCTCGAACGGCGGCGGCAGCGCGGCCGGTGGATCGAGCGGCGGCACGTCGGCGTCCGGCAGCGCGAAGCACTCCCCCGGCATCGGCTCCGGCAATCTGGTGCAGATCCCGATCAACGCGCCGATCAACGTGTGCGGCAACCAGGTCGACGTCATCGGGGTCGGAAACACCGACCACGGCAACTCCTGTTCGAACGGCGGCTCAGGCTCGACCACCGCGTCCGGCAGCTCGAAGGGGTCGCCCGGCATCGGCTCCGGCAATCTGATCCAGGTTCCGATCAACGCGCCGGTCAACGTCTGCGGCAACCAGGTCGACGTCATCGGCATCCTCGACTCGGTAACCGGCAACTCCTGCTCAAACGGCGGCGGGTCGACCACTCCGCCCCCGCCGACCCCCACCCCGACTCAGCCGACTCCCCCGCCGACCCAGTGCGGCTGCACCCCTCCCCCGCCGCCGCCTCCGCCGACCACTCCGTGCCCGCCGTCCGGCACGGCCACGGCGACGCCGACCAGCTCGGCGCCCGGCACCCCGTCGTCCACCGCCTCTCCGACGAGCACCAGCCCGCACGGCGGGCCGAACGGCGGCTCGAACGGGAACGGATCATCGGGCACGCCGAGCGGTGTCCTCGCGCACACCGGTTCCGGCGCGCTCGCCGTGGCGCCGCTCGGTGCGGGCCTGATCGGCGGCGGCGTCCTGCTGCGCAAGCGCTTCCCGAGCCGCTCGCACTGACGGCTCCGCTCGCACAGATGCCTCTGCGTACCGTCCCCTCCAGGCGGCGCGCTCTGATCTGAGCGCGGCGCCATCCCTCCGGTGCCGCTCCTCCCGCTCAGTTTCTCCGCTCGGTTCCTCCTTCCCCTCCGTTCGTCCCGGCCCGCCTCGCGCGCCGGGACGAACGCCTTTTGCGGGCCTCTAGCAACTCGCCTTGACTCACCCCGGCTAATCGAATTAGCTTTTCAGCTACTACCCGATTCAACGGTCTCGGAGGTGGCTGGATGCCGAGAGCGGGGCTCTCTCCTGACGCGGTCGTCGACGCGGCGCTCGAAATCCTCGACGCGCGCGGCTCCGACGGCTTGACCCTCAAAGCGATCGCCGATGCCACCGGCGTGGCCGCGCCATCGCTCTATAAGCACGTTCGCGGGCTACCCGAACTACGTCGGCTGCTCGCCATCCGCATCATCAACGAGACGGCGGAGCAGATGGGCGCCGTCGTCATGGGGCGCGCCGGAAACGACGCGCTGAAGGCTTATCTGACTGAGTATCGGCGGCTGGCCAGTCAGTACCCGCATCGGCATGCGCTGGCCGAGCGCGCTTCCTATGACGATCCGACTTTCACTGCCGCCGCGGAGCGGCTGGTCAATGTCGCGTACGCGGTCGTGCGTGGCTTCGGACTCGAAGGCGAAGACCTCGTACACGCGGTTCGGAGCGTGCGCGCCGCGGTGACCGGATTCGTCAGCTTGGAACAGGGCCTCGGATATCGAGCGGCGACCGACACCGACGCCAGTTTCGCCTATCTCAGCCGTGTCCTTGCTGCCGGATTGCGGCCAAGCCCGACCCCGTCGGCCGCCCAGTAAACAGCCGCGCGCGCATCAATCGCGCAAATCGAGCGACCGGCGCACCGCAGCCCATACCTCTTTCGCCGAAACGCCCTGATCAAGAGCCTGCACCACGGTGCGCCCACCCAGCTCGCTCATCACATGGTCACGCGCGAACGAGTCCACATATGCGGACCCGAACTGCTCTCTCATCCGCTCCCAGAACACCGTCAATCGCACTCAAGAAGCCTATCCGGCGCCAATCTGTCAGTGGGGGCAGGGAAGATGTCCGTATGGGTCTTATAGACGGGTTCGCGGAGCCGACGCGGCAATGGTTCAACGGCGCGTTCGCCGAGCCCACGGCCGCTCAGACGGGCGCCTGGGACGCGATTCGCGGGGGTCACAACGTGCTGGTCATCGCGCCGACCGGCTCGGGTAAGACCCTGGCTGCCTTCCTCGCCGCGCTCGACCGGCTGGCCTTCGGGCCGCCGCCGGAAAGTGGCCGCCAGCGGTGCCGGGTGCTGTACATATCACCGCTCAAGGCGCTCGGCGTGGACGTGGAGCGCAACCTGCGTGCACCGCTGGCGGGCTTGCGGCAGGCGGCGGTGCGCGCCGGGCTGCCGGAACCGGACGTGCGGATCGCCGTGCGGTCCGGTGACACACCGGCAGAGCAGCGGCGAAAGTTCCAGAGCAGCCCAGCGGACATCCTCATCACCACACCCGAATCACTGTTCCTGCTGCTGACCTCGCAGGCGCGCGAGGCGCTCAGCTCGGTCGAGACGGTGATCGTGGACGAGGTGCACGCGGTCGCCGGGACCAAGCGTGGCGCGCACCTGGCGCTGAGCCTGGAGCGGCTCGACCACATCCTGGCCAAGCCCGCGCAGCGGATCGGCCTTTCCGCGACGGTGCGGCCGGCCGAGGAGGTGGCCAGATTCCTCAGCGGCACCCGGCCGGCCACGATCGTCGCACCGCCGAGCACCAAGAGCTTCGACCTGCGCGTCGTGGTCCCGGTTGAGGACCTGACCGCGCTGGAAACCGTGGACACGGACCCTGAGACGGTTCCGGCCGACGAGGCGGGTCGGCGCAAGGCCTCCATCTGGCCGCACGTGGAGAACCGAGTGGCGGACCTGGTCGAGGAGCACACCTCCACCCTGGTCTTCGCCAACTCCCGGCGCCTGGCCGAGCGCCTGTGCAACCGGCTTAACGAGATCCACGCGGCGCGGATCGGCCTCGACCTGCTCGCGCCCGATCCCGTGCTGGTGCCCGCCGGCGCGGCCACCGGTGACCTGACACCCGACCCGGATTTCGATCCGGCCGCCGCCGCGCCCTTGCGCGTGCCAGCCGAGTTGATGGGACAGTCCGGTTCCGCCTCGGGAGCGCCGCCGTTGCTGGCCCGAGCGCACCACGGTTCGGTGTCCAAGGAGCAGCGGGCCGAGGTGGAAGAGGCGCTCAAGGCCGGGCGCCTGCCCGCGGTGGTCGCCACCTCCAGTCTTGAACTCGGCATCGACATGGGCGCGGTGGACCTGGTCGTGCAGGTCGAGTCGCCGCCCTCGGTGGCCTCCGGGCTGCAACGGGTCGGCCGGGCGGGGCACCAGGTCGGCGCAGTCTCACGCGGGGTGATCTTCCCCAAGTTCCGCGGCGACCTGCTCCAGGCCGCGGTGGTTGCCGAGCGGATGCGGGCCGGGAAGATCGAGGCGATCGCGCCGGTGCGCAACCCGCTGGACGTACTGGCCCAACAGCTGGTGGCGATGTGCGCTGTGGACAGCTGGGACACCGGCGAACTGCTGGACCTGCTGCGGCGCGCGGCGCCGTTCGCCACACTCACCGACTCGGTGTTCGAAGCCGTGCTCGACATGCTGGCCGGACGCTATCCGAGCGACGAGTTCGCCGAACTCAAGCCGCGCATCGTGTGGGATCGGGAGGCGGGCACGATCTCCGGGCGACCGGGAGCGCAGCGCCTCGCCGTCATCTCCGGAGGCACGATTCCGGACCGCGGCTTGTTCGGGGTCTTCCTGGTCGGCGGGGACGAGAAGCGCGGCGGGCGCCGGGTCGGCGAACTGGACGAGGAGATGGTGTACGAGTCGCGGGTGGGCGACGTGTTCACCCTCGGCACCTCGTCCTGGCGGATCGAGGACATCACCCACGAAAAGGTGCTGGTCTCCCCGGCGCCGGGCCAGCCTGGCCGACTCCCGTTCTGGAAGGGCGACGCGCTTGGCCGGCCGCTGGAACTGGGGCGGGCGCTCGGTGCCTTCACCCGCGAGCTGACCGCGCTGGAATCGGAGCAGGCGACCGAGCGGCTGCGGGCAGCGGGGCTGGACGAGTGGGCGGCGGGCAACCTGCTCGCCTACCTGTCTGAGCAGCGTGAGGCCACTCGGCACGTGCCCGATGACCGCACGATCGTGGTCGAACGCTTCCACGATGAGCTGGGCGATTGGCGCGTAGTCATCCACTCGCCGTTCGGAGCGCAGGTGCACGCACCCTGGGCGCTGGCCATCGGCGCCAGGCTGCGCGCGGAGTTCGGGTTCGACGCGCAGGTCATGCACGGCGACGACGGGATCGTGCTGCGACTGCCGGAGACCGACTGGGAACAGCCATGGGCCGAGTTGGACGCAGACGCGGGCGCCGGCGCGGACGGCCGCGCAAATGTCGAAAGTGTGTTCGATGCGTGCGCGCGCTTCCCCGCCGACGAAATCGAACAGGTGGTGACCGCCCAGGTCGGCGGCTCGGCGCTGTTCGCCGCGCGATTCCGCGAGTGCGCCGGCCGGGCGCTGCTGCTGCCGCGCCGCCGCCCCGGCCAGCGGGTGCCGCTGTGGCAGCAGCGACAGCGCGCCTCGCACCTGCTCGCCGTGGCCTCGAAGTACGCCTCGTTCCCGATCGTGCTGGAAACGGTGCGTGAGTGCCTTCAGGACGTGTTCGACGTGCCCGGGCTCGTCGAACTGCTCGGCGACATCGAGGCACGGCGAGTCAAGGTGGTGCAGGTCGAGACCCCGGCCCCGTCACCGTTCGCGAAGTCGCTGCTGTTCGGCTACGTCGCCCAGTTCCTCTACGAGGGCGACTCGCCGCTGGCCGAACGCCAGGCCGCCGCGCTGAGCGTGGACCCCTCGCTGCTGGCCGAACTGCTCGGCCAGCCGGAACTGCGCGACCTGTTCGACGTGGAGGTGCTTTCCGCGCTCGAGGCCGAGTTGCAGCACCTGACCACGGACCGCCCGGCCCGCGACGCCGAAGACGCATCCGACCTGCTGCGCTTGCTTGGCCCGCTGTCCACCGAGGAGGCAGCGCGGCGCGGCATAGACGCCGCCTGGCTCTCCAGCCTGGAACGCTCACGCCGAGTCATCCGCGTACGTATCGCCGCAGAGGAGCGCTGGGCCGCGATCGAGGACGCCGGGCGGCTGCGCGATGCGCTCGGCGTGCCACTGCCGGTCGGCGTTCCCGAGGCGTTCACCGAACCGGTCATCGATCCGCTCGGCGACCTGATGGCTCGTTATGCGCGCACGCACGCGCCGTTCTCGGCCCGGCAGCCCGCCGAGCACTTCGGCCTCGGCGTCGCAGTCTGCGTCACCGTCCTGGAGCGACTTGCCGCGGATCGGCGCGTTATCCGCGGCGCGTTCCGGCCGGACGGCAGCGGGGACGAGTGGTGTGATGCCAGGGTACTGCGACGCCTGCGCAGGCGGACCGTGGCGGCATTGCGTCAGCAGGCCGAGCCGGTCGGCCCCACCGCGCTGGCCCGGATGCTGCCGCTCTGGCAGTCGGTCGGCCAGCCGGGCGAGCGCCCGGATCGGCGCATGCGCGGCGTCGACGGAGTGCTGCGCGCCGTCGAACAGCTGGCCGGGGTCCCGATACCGGCATCGGCCCTCGAACGACTGGTCCTGCCCTCCCGGGTCTCGGATTATCAGCCCGCGATGCTGGACGAGCTGACCTCGGGTGGCGAAGTGGTGTGGGCCGGGGCCGGCGCGCTCGCCGTGGACGACGGTTGGGTGGCGCTCGCTCCCGCCGCGATCGCCCCGTTCGTCCTGCCCGAGCCGACGCCGCTCGACGACGCCTCGCCGGCTCAGTGGGCATTGCTCTCCGCGTTGGAGCGGGACGCCGGCTTGTTCTTCCGTTCGCTGGTGGAGCAGGTGACGCTGGCCGAAGCCCAACGCCTGGCCTCCCGCACGCAAGCGCAAGGCACGGACGGCGCCGACTCGGTTCAGCGCAGCAGCCCCAGCTTCGCGAACCCGCCCACCGATCCCGCCGATGTCCTCGCCGCGCTCTGGGATCTGGTCTGGGCCGGTCGGGTCACCAACGACACCTATGCCCCGGTCCGCGCGCTGCTCGGCTCGGGCCGCACGGCGCACCGCGCGAAGCGTCCGACCCCGCGTGGCCGGTACGCGGCGATGCGCTTTGCCGCGACAGCCCCGGCCGCGGCCCCGGCACTGCCGAGCGCCGTCGCGGCCACCGCCGTGGGCCGCTGGTCCCGGCTGCGCACCGCGATACCGTCAGCCGACCCGCGAGCGAGGGCGGCCTCGGCCCAGGTGCTCGGCGAGGTGTTGCTGGATCGGTACGGCATCGTCACCCGCGGCTCGGTTGCCGCGGAGCGGTTGCCGGGCGGTTTCAGTGCGGTGTACCGCGTGCTGGCGGCGTTCGAAGAGGCCGGCAGGTGCCGCCGCGGCTACTTCGTGGAGGGCTTGGGCGCGGCGCAATTCGCGGCGGACGGCGCGGTGGACCGCCTGCGCGCGCTGTCCGGCGATGCCGACCAGCCGACCTCAAGCCGCACCCCGAGCACCCTGCTGCTGGCGGCAGCCGATCCGGCGAACCCGTACGGCGCGGCGGTCCCGTGGCCCGACCGCCCGCTAAGCCCCGGCCAGCCCGCACCCAAGTCACGCCCCTCAGCCGCCGACACCGCCTCGACGCCGCCAGGACCAGCAACGCCTGTCATCTCCGCACCAACCGCGCCCGGCCACAAGCCCGGTCGCAAGGCCGGCGCGCTGGTCGTGCTGGTAGACGGTGAACTCGCGCTCTACATCGAGCGCGGCGGCCGCACGGTACTGTCCTGGACGCACGCTCCGCAGACCCTCGCCAGCGCCGCGAACGCGGTTGCCGCAGCGGTCCGAGACGGCCGCGTCGGAGCGCTCACCGTCGTCACCACGGATGGCGTTCCAGTGCTGGCCGCCGGGTCGAGCGCCGCGCCGACGCCCGTCGTGGCGGCGCTCTCGGCGGCCGGGTTCGCCCTCTCCCCGCAAGGATTGCGCCTGCGCCACTAGGGCCTGTTCGGGGTTCGGATCATGATCGGCGAATCGCCACGCGCCGCCAGGCGCAGATGGTTCACTGCGCGACGAGCATGGGCGCGCGCCTGGAGCATCCTCGTACCGGGTCGTACTTGGATGATTCAGCCGTGCGGCCAGGCGAAGTCGATCAGCCGATTCGCCATGATCCGAACCCCGAACAGGCCCTAGGCGAGCCTAACGATCACCAGCGGTTCGACGCCCAGGCCCCTCGGCAGCGGACACGTCCCGCTCCCTGCGTCATCACCGGCGCTCGGCGCGCACCGTCCAGCGATCCGGTCCGTTCGAAGGTGGTGCCGGACGGCGTTGCAGCCGGAACACGGCGGGCGTGCCGAACCGGCCGACCGAAGCGATGACCAGCCAGTGCTCGACCTGCGCGGTCTGCTCCGGCCCAAGTGGCTCCTGGTCCCGATTGACCTTGCCGTGCTCGATCGGCTCGAGTTGCCTGGGCGTCGCCGCCGCGGCCTCGCTCGGCCCTCGACCAACACTCGTCTGTCCCTGTCCCTGTCCCTGCCCTTGTCCTCGCCCCCGGGTCTGCCCGCCTTCCGCCTCGTCAGGCGGCTCTACCCGGCGCCCGCGCCGCGGCTCGACATCGGGCTCGATCCAGCGGCCAAGGATCTCGTGCACCACGTAGAGCCGACCACCGAGCAGGAAGTACACCGGTCCATCGCCGCCGCGAAGAACGTCGCAGGGCTCCGCGTCGACTTGTTCTGACATCGCGATCGTCATGGCTCCCCTGCCGTATGAGTGCGGACACAGTGGTTACGGACACGGCGGTTGCGGACCCGTCCGGGTGCGGCGGACCGCCGAAGGGTTCCGTCGCAGACCCGCGAACAAGAACGCGGGCCCCGGCAAAATCCCCCAGGCCCCGGGAGGGACCACGTCGCCGCCGGCCGCAGGCTTCCCCGGTGCCTCCCTGCGCTCACAGCAGATGACCAGCCCGGTGCGACTCGGGCGGGAGCGCGGTGACGCCCCCTGCGGACGGCGGCGACGCTTGTTCGAATCTTTGTTCGAACAGGTCCAACACTACCCCGCCCGGGTCCCGCCAGCCAGCCGAATCTCGAATATTCGCTCGATTCAGTGACACTGCTCGTGCGGCGTCCACGTCATCGCAGCTCCACGCCGCGGTAACCCGAGGAGGGCCCCGATCGAGTCGCGCGGCCCGGGCGTGTCGCGCCGATCCGGTGAAAATGATTACGGATCGTGCTCTTCCCTTAGCGCTCAGCCTGCGTCAACATGGAAAACCGGGTCCGAAACCAGAAAATCATGCGGTCTCGGCTCCGATAGTTACCGAACCGTGACCAACTGTGTCCACAACCATCGCGGGATTCGCGTGGTCCTACTTGGTGGATCGGCGAGCTGCAAGATCTTTGCGCCGCCGGTTAGCCCGGGTGGGGTGCACAGGGAGGGGACGTCGGCGCCGCCCGACACCGCAGGGGAGAGCGGTATCGGCGCGCCCGAGGGGGTGCGGCGGGGTCCGCGCGCGCGTCGTGGGGGTGCGCGCTCGGACCCCGCCCGACGCCCACTACTGAGCGTCACAGGCACTCCGACTTGCTGTCAGCACAAGCTTCGCTGAGTGCTGAGCGTGATTGCCGCGTCGCGATTTCCACTCGACCCGGCCTCGCGTCGGGCAGGAACTGAGCGGTACCTGACCGCCCCGCGCGGCACTATCCGCCTCACCGTGCGGCCGCGCCGGAAGCAGGCAGCAGCACCACCTCCGGTTGCCAGCCATCGCACATACGCGCGAACGCGCCACGCGAGACCACGTCCGCGACCGCGCACCGCCCCGCACTGGCCGTCCGAGCACACACCGTGCCCTCCGACGCCGTTCGCACGCGCGCACGCCTTCACAAGGCCATCCGCTGCACCCACCAGCGCCCCACCGGCAGCTCAGGCTGTCCCGAGCAAGCCGCCTGTCCGATCATCAGATTTGGCGGCGCGAAACAGTTTAACTATCCGCTTGTCCTCCAGATGGAGTGATTAGTCCTGCGTCTGACGCTCAGCCGGGTAATGCTCCATACGTGACCCCCATCGCACTATCCGACGGAGAACCGGGCCCAGGACCACTGGGCTTGGCCGCTAAGCGGACCCGCGGGCCGCTATCCCGAATGGTGCACGCGTCGGTCTTGCGAACGCCGCACGCGTCCGCTCCTGCCGTCTCAAGGCGACGGGTCTCAGCGTTCGAATCCGGCTTCCGGGCGGCCTCACCCCACGCCGCACCGCCGTGGGCACTGTCCGCGCTCGGTGTCGGTATGGGGTTCGTAGCAAGTGCGGTCGTCACATCTGGCCTGGTCAGCGCCACATCCGCGGCCGCGGCCGCGGCCGCGATGTTGCGCGACTCGCGGCGCCGCAAGGTCCACGTCAGTCCCGCCCCGCTCCACCTGCGCAGCACTCCCGCGCGACCACCCGAGGCCGGCGAGCTGGTCTCGGTCCTGATTGCGATGCGGCACAAGCCTGATACCGCGATCGCGGCCGTGCGCGCCGCGCTGTGTCAGCGCAGGGTCGACCATCTGGACGTCGTCGTGCTCGACGACGGCTGCCCGCAGGAGACGAGAGCCGCCCTGCGTCGGGAGTTCGGCGACGATCCGCGAGTTCGAATCCTGGCCGCCGCGCCGCTGCCGCGCGGATGGTCGCCGCACGCGCACCGATTCCACCAACTCGCGGTCGCCGCCCGTGGCAGAGTTCTGATTTTCGCCGAGCCCTGCGCTCCGCTCGGACCGCACGCGGCCGCGTCCGCGACGGCGCTGCTGCGCGGCGCGCAGCTTGACCTGGCCGTGCTGGACACTGGCCGGCCGGCGCCGACGCAGGCCGACACCCCGTCCGCTGGTAGTAGCGCCAATGTCGCTGCGGCGGCGCGGTCACGAGCGCGGGCGGCGCAGTCGGCGAGCCCACGAGCGCAGGCTCCGGCGGAGCATCGGCCAGACGCTGCCAAAGAGGACGGCGACTCGTGCGCGCTACCGATAGCGCGCCACCGTCACCACGTTCCCCACCTTTCTGGCCGTCCGCACGGCAGCGCTGGCCGCGCGCACCCGGGCCGGTTCACTGTGGCCGTCGACGCCGACGCCTACTGGCGGATCGGCGGCTACCGGGCCGCGGCGACGGACCCCGATCCGCTCGCCCTGCTGCGCACGGTCCGTCGCGCGAGCGGTCGTGTCGCGGTCGCCGACGGTCGCCGAGTCATCCCGCCTGCGCAGTTGTTGGAGCCCCTGCCGCCGCCGGATCCCGGAGCCGAGGCGCTGTGGGAAAGCCAGCACAGCAGCCGCGCCTCGATCACCGGCACCGCGCGGCGTGTCCTGGCGGCGCTGGTCGGCGCGCGGTCGTAGGCCCGGCCGGTCCGCACTGGCCGCAGCGCACGCGCCGCCGACAAGCCGCGATTAGAACGACAGCCACAGCCGGGTAGAGTCTGTGCGCTGTGGCGAGGATCATCGTGGTCGGGGCCGGAATGGCCGGGCTTGCGGCCGCAGCGCGCCTGGCAACGCGCGACAACAGCGTGTTGGTGTGTGAAGCCGCTGATACAGTCGGCGGCGCGCTCGGCTCGTGGCGGTACGACGACGACCTCGGGTTCGACCTCGGCGCCTACACGCTGACGCTGCCCGCCGCGTACCGCGACCTCTTCATCAAGACCGGTTCGCGAAAGAAGAGCGCCGCGGCCACGCTCGAAGACCGGCTCGATCTGCGGCCGATCGATCCGGTTCGGCGCTACCTCTTCCCTGACGGCACCCGGCTCGACCTGCCGAACGCGTCGCGCGGCCGCTTGGTGGCGGCGTTCGATGAGGCGTTCGGCGCCGGCGCCGGGCCGGCATGGTTGCGAGTCGTCGATCACGGAAGCCAGGTCTGGGACGCCATCCGGCCGGCGCTCGTCGAGGCCCCTGGCGCGGGCGGGCGCGAACTCGTCCGCCTGTTGCGCACGACGGCCGGGCGACGCGCGCTGACGCCGTTTCACTCGCTGCGGCAGTTGGCGGGCGGCTGGTTCGCCACGCCCGGTCTGTTCCTCCTTCTCGACGACTACGCGCGGCAGGCCGGAGCCAATGATGCTCGTCGCGCCCCGGCGGCGCTCGCGGCCCGCGTTTACCTCGAGCAGGCGTTCGGCGCTTGGCGGATCGTGGGCGGCCTGCACAAGCTCGCCGAGGAACTGGGACAGCGCGTACTGGATCGCGGCGCCGAGATCCGCTGCGGGACGCGCGTCGAGCGGATCGAGCGATCCGCAGCCGGAGGGGTGAGCGGCGTGGTGTTGGAGGGCGGCGAACGGATCGCGGCGGACGTGGTCGTAGCGGGCGTGGACCAGGCCGTGCTGGCGCGGCTGCTCGGTAGGCGTGCGAGAAAGCATGCTTATTCGACCGCGGTGACGACGATGTGCCTGGTCGTCGACCAAGCCGATGCGCCGACAATGCCGCACGAGACCGTGCTGCTCGCGCAGAACGGTCCCGCGGTGCGCGTCCATGTGGCCGCCGAGCAGCCGTCGGCCTGGACCGTGCACATCCCGGCGGCTGGAGATCAGCAGCCTGAGTTCGACGAGGTTCTCGGCTTGCTGGCGGCACGTGGCATCGACCTGCGCGGAAAGGCGCGCGTGGTGCACACGGTCGGGGCAGCGGATCGAGCGGCGGCGACCGGTGTGCCCGGCGGGGCGGCGTATGGACCGGCGGTGAACAGCCTGCGTTCGGCGCTGTTGCGCTCTCCCGTGCGGCAGCCGGTATCAGGACTCTTCCACGTCGGCGCCTCGGCACGTCCGGGAAGCGGGCTGTCGTTCACGGCGCTGTCAGGCTGGCACGCGGCGGAACTCATTCGGCCGCGGCGCTAGCCACGTTGTCGTCAGACGGCGGCGAGACCGGGCGCCGAGGCGTGTGCCTCGCGCAGATTCTGGTGCACTTCGAGTGTCGCAGTGGACGTATTGAGCGTGATGAAGTGCAGGCCTGGCACGCCCTCCGCGATGAGCCGCGCCCCCAGCTGCGTCGCGTGGTCAATGCCGATGCGGCGCACTGCGGCATTGTCGTCCGCTACCGCGTGGATGCGCTCGCCGAGCTGCTTCGGGAACGTGCCGCCACTGAGGGTGACCATCCGCTCGATCTGCGCCGCGCGGGTGACCGGCATCAACCCGGCGATGATCGGAATATCGCAGCCGGCCTTGACGACCTGGTCGCGCAGCCGCAGGTAGTGCTCCGCGTCGAAGACCATCTGGGTGATCGCGAAGTCGGCTCCGGCGCGGCACTTGGCCACGAAGTTGCGGATCTCGTCGTCCCAGCTCACCGAGCGCGGATGCTTCTCCGGGAACGCCGCCACGCCGACGCAGAAGTCGCCGGACTCCTTGATCAGCCGCACCAGCTCGACCGCGTACTCGATGCCCTGCGGATGCTTGATCCACTCGCCACGCGGGTTGCCGGGCGGGTCGCCGCGTACGGCCAGGATGTTGCGCACCCCGGCATCCGCGTAACGGCCGATGATCCGGCGCAGCTCGCCGATCGAGTGATTCACCGCGGTTAGGTGGCCGACCGGGGTCAGCGTGGTCTCCGTCGCGACCCGCTCCGCCTCGGAAGCCGTGTTCTCCCGCGTGGAGCCGCCGGCGCCGTAGGTGATCGAGACGAAGTCCGGACCGACGCACTCGATCCGGCGCAGCGCCTTCCACAGCTGCTGCTCCTGCTCGGGGGTACGCGCCGGGAGGAACTCGAAGGACATCGTCGGCGCCCCGCGCGAAAGCAGTTCGCGGACGGTCACGGCCCGATCCGGACGCACGCTGGGGATGCCGAGTGCCATACGGTCACTGTATCCGCCGGCCTAGGGGGTACCAGGGCCGTTTCAGCGAATGAGACGACGTAGGCTCGGGTTTTGTGAAAGACGAGCACGTGAACGGCCACACCCCCGCCCCTGCGCCTGCGCCTGCCGCCGGGCCGCGCGACCCGCAGGAGCTTCCTGCGCTCGACCGGTACGACTTGCGCGCCCGGGTCTCCGCCGAGCTGACCGCCTTCCTCGACCGCCAGGAGTCGCTGCTGGCGGCGGTGAGCGCGGACCTGGCTCCGGTGATCGCGGCGCTGCGCGCGTTCCTGGAGGGCGGAAAGCGGATGCGACCGGCGTTCTGCTACTGGGGATGGCGCGCGGCGGGCGGGGACGAAAGCTACGGCCACGGTACGGATGACATTGGCATGGCTGAGGGCGACGGGCTCGGGAGCGGCTCCAGCGTGGCTGAAGCCGCCGCGGTGCGGGCTGCCGCCTCCCTGGAACTGCTCCAGGCGTCCGCGCTGATCCACGACGACTACATCGACGGCTCGGACACCAGGCGCGGCGCGCCGGCCATTCACCGCCGGTTCGAGCGCCTGCATCGGGAGGGCGGCTGGGAGGGCGAGCCGGAGCGATTCGGCGCCGCGGCGGCCGTGCTGCTCGGGGATATCGCGCTGACCTGGTGCGACGAGTTGTTCACCCGGTGCGGGCTCGAGGCGTCACGAATCCAGGCGGCCCGGCCCGTGTTCGACCTGATGCGTTCCGAGGTGATGGCCGGGCAGTACCTCGACGTGCTCGCGCAGGCGCGCGGGCTGTCGGTCTCGACGCCGCAGGAGTCGCTGGCGCGAGCGCGTACCGTGTTGCGGTTCAAGTCGGCGAAATACACCATCGAGCGGCCGCTCCAGCTCGGCGCGGCGCTGGCGGCCGGCACCGCGGACAGCCCGCTGGCCGCCGCGCTCTCGCGCTACGGACTGCCGCTGGGCGAGGCGTTCCAGCTACGCGACGACGTTCTCGGCGTGTTCGGCGACCCGGTCGCGACCGGGAAGCCGGCAGGCGACGACCTGCGCGAAGGTAAGCAGACCGTGCTCGTCGCACTCGCGGCGCAGCAGGCGACGCCGTCCCAGAGCAAGGCGCTGCGCACCGGGCTCGGCGACGCGCGGCTGGATGAGGCCGGGGTCGAGACCCTGCGCTCAGTCATCACGGAAACCGGTGCGCTGGCCGAAGTTGAGGCAAGGATCAGCGAACTGACACAGACCGCGCTGGCCGCGCTCGCCGAGGCACCGGTCACCGCCGAGGCACGCGAGGTGCTGGGCGAGCTGGCGGTCGCGGCGACGGCGCGGCATGGGTGACGGAGCGCCCGGACGGGTGACAATGTCCGCGTGCGTATGGGTTTGCGGAGAAGTGACGGAGCCGGAGCTGGACATCCTCGGCGCGGGCCGAGGATTGGACGGCCAGCGCGGGTGAAGGTGGCCGCGAGCGTGGGCGCGGTCGCGGTTGCCGCGGCCATGCTGGTTCTCTCTGGCTGTGCGAGCACGGCCGGGGCCGGGAAAGCGCCGGCGCACCATGGCGGATCGAGTGGGGCGACTGGCGTCGCCTGTTCGGCCTCGGGTACTGCGCCTACCGGGATGGCCGTCCTCACGGTCAGTCAGTTGCCTTCGCAGGCGGTCGCGACGCTGCGGCTGGTCGCGGCGGGCGGCCCTTACCCCTACCCCGAAGACGACACGGTCTACGGCAACTACAGCGGCGCGCTCCCCCGCGAGCGCCGCGGCTACTACCACGAATTCACCGTCGTGACTCCGGGCTCCGGTACCCGTGGTGCGCGCCGTGTGGTAACTGGGGCCGGCGGTGAGGATTACTACACCGCGGACCACTACGTCACGTTCGACTGGATTGCTTGTGCGAGCTGAGGTATTGCGGCCGGCAAGGAAACTCGCCCGGGAACATACGTCGCCTACTCGACCACTTTTGGTTACCGACGATTCGTCGACTCAGAGTCACGCCCTACGGAAGAGTGAAAGCTTCAAATCCGGCAAAACCGGCAAATTGCCGTCACGCTGGGTGAAGGGCGGCCTCCCGAGCGAGAAGTTTTGTCGAAAGGGTCGCCAAGCGCTGAAGGCCCATGAATAATCCTCTTCGAGGCCTCGTCGTCCCCCCGTGCGATGGGGCCTCGCCCCGAGTGACGCGTG
>DASUAR010000135.1:0-10309 GCA_035763685.1 Actinocrinis sp.
GCGCGCGTACTCGCCCGAGGTGCAGCCGGTGTAGCCGTCGGACGGCATCGACTCGGAGTAGCCGGTGAAGGTGAGCCCGGCGGCGATCAGCTCGCTGCCGAGGTTCGCCGTGGAGTAGGTGTGCGGGCAGCTGTCCGAGGACAGCCCTTCGGTGCTGCCGGCGAACAGCGCGAGGTAGTTGGGTTCGCTTGGGTGGGCGACCCCGAACGACTGGGTGAAGCTCGCGCCTTGCGACGCGAGCGAGTTGATGTAGGGAGCTGACGAACTGCCGATCACGTCCGAGTAGGAGTGGTTCTCCTCGATCACGACGACGAGGTGATCGGGTTTGGGCAGTGCGGCGGCGGCGTGCGCCGGGGCGCTCGCGGTCAGCGGGGCGACCAGCGCGGCGATCGGGGCGAGGGCCGCGATCGCGGTCCTGAGCCGGGACGTTGGGGTGCGCAGGGGCACGGGATCTCCTCCGGGGCGGTGGGTACGCGTCGGTTTCCGGTGTCCGAAGCGGCGGGGCCGGCTCGCAGCGAGTCAGACCACTCATCTTGTGGATGTGCCGCCTCGGACACGGTGCGACAGGATCGCCCCGGAGGCAACGGCCGCACGGGAACGTACATCAGGATTTCTTCAGCCTTATCCCGCTGTTTGCGAACCCGTGGGACGATTCTCCCGAATCAGCGCGCACAGCGATACGTGCACTCTCGCGCGCCCGTTCGATGATTGCGCACCCCTCAACTGCGCATAACCGCCGGTGAGGGAGTTATCCACAGGGGATATGCACACTGTGGATCGAACAACTGGGCTAATCCTCGCTGTCTTCAGCCAGCACCACCACACCCGATGCGGCCGTGATGAGCGGGACGGTCTCGCGCGCCGCGGCATCGACGTGAATGCGCGGGTGCGAAGGCAGCGACCCCTCGTAGAAGGTTCCCGGTCCGTACAGCTGGCCGTAGCGGACGACCACCCCGCCGATCTTGAGGGTCTGGTCTTCGTGCTCCGCCAGCACCGCCGCGCCACCGGAAGAGACCCAGGCGATGCTCTGCGCGAGGAAGTGGCGGGCGCCGGCGGCGGTGGTGGCGGCCACCAGGTTGCGGGTGCCCTCGGTGCGGATGCGCGCGTTGCGGGCGGCGAACTGCGGGATGCGATCCGCGGTGTCCGGCAGGTCGGTGAGCTGGTGCAGCACCGCGTCGGGCCGGAAGGCGACCACCGCTTCGCGCAGCGCGGCCGCGTCGAAGACATCGCACACGACCGGCTGCGCGCCCATCGAGGTGAGCAGTTCCCGCTTGCTTTCCGACCTGGTCATGGCGGCCACCGTATGCCCGGCGGCGAGGAGCAGTGGCAGTAGCCTGATACCAATCACGCCGGTCGCGCCGGCCAGGAAGATCCGCAGCGGCGCGGGCGGCAGCGGTGCCTGCTGCGTCTCGTGCCCTTCGGGCTCGGCCTGGGGTTCATTCGCGTGCTGTGACATCTCGTGCGTCCCCGTTCTGGTGCTGTTTCCTGGTGCAGCTTCTGCTTGGTCACCAAGGTAACCGCCGCCTGCGACGTGTGCCTCGCCGGCAGATCGGGAGCGCACGAGAGCAGCGGATCAGCCGGCGAATCAGCCGGCGGTGACCGGCTCGTCCCAGTCGATGCGGTACCGGTGCGTCCAGCCGACCACCTTCTCCGGCTTCATGAATGTCCGGCTCGCCAGCGGCATCAGCAGCGACATGAGCGTGGTCGCGACCGGGCCCATCGCCTTCTGGTTGTTGGTCCTGGCGGCCTGGGCGATGACCTTCTCCACTCGCTCCCGCCGCAGTCGCTCGAACGCGGCGAACGCCGAGCCGACGTCAGGCAGGTCGCGTAGGCAGCGGGCGAGCTGTACCGCGCTCTCGGCCGCCATTGACGCACCCTGACCTGAGCTGGGGGACGGGGCGTGCGCCGAATCGCCGACCAGCACCAGCCGACCGCGGTACCAGTTCGGCACCGAGGGGAGGATCTCCATGCCGCCGATGATCAACAGGTCGTCGGCCTGGGTGCCGTTCAGCAGGTCACGACCGGGGACGTCGTGGGCGTGCTTCTCCCGCAGGATGCGCATCCATTCCGCAGCCGGCGTCGCCCGAGTCTCGGCGGCGGTGAGGAGCCTGTCATGCGGCAGGTTGCTGAACCACGCGGTCCCGCCATCCGGTACCGGCCAGTAGCCGAGGAAACCGTGCTTGCCGAACGCGAAGTACATGGCGTCCGAGCGGGCGCCGGGCACCTCGGCCTTCGACAGGGCCCCGAAGCCGATCAGCCCGGTGTACTGCGGCCCCGGCGCCGCCGGGTCGATCAGGGTCCTGACGGCTGACCGGATCCCGTCCGCGCCGACGAGTATGTCCGCGCTCACCTCGGTGCCGTCGGCGAAGCGCGCGGTGACACCGTCCGGTGTCTCCTGCGCCCCGACGAGACGCTTGCCGTACACGGTCGGCACGCCGAGTCGCGCCGCGCGCTCGCGCACCACGCGGTAGAGCTCGGCGCGCCACATCACCTGGCTCGGCGGCAGCCCGGGGACGCCGCCGAACTGGCCGATCCGCTTGCCGCGCCCATCGGTCATGACCATGCCCTGGATCGGCTGGCCGACCGCGTCGACGTCGATGCCGACGATGCGGAGCGCGGCGAGCCCGTTCGGCGCGACCATCAGTGTTCCGCCGACGCCGTCCGCAGTGGCCTGATAGGCCTCGTACACGGTCGCGTCGATGCCGGCCTTGCGCAACGCGAGCGCGGTCACCGGTCCGGCGATTCCGCCGCCGATCACGGCGGCTGTCCTGATTGCGTTCATGCTGCTGCCTCGTTCCCCGTGCTGGATGGAATGTCTGCTGGTCATCGGATGGTGCGTGCGGGGTCGTCGACGGCCGGGTGGCCGCCGGTCTTGTGCGCGCGCCGGATGTCCTGGAGGTATTCGCGCGAGCACATGGCGGTGAGCATCGCGATACCGGCGCGCTGCACTCGCACTTCGCTGTCCGTGGACACGCCCGTGAGCCGAACGCGCCGGGTGTGCGCGGCGTTCGCCGGAACGTCGGTGCTTTCCGGGACGGCCCACGCGTCCTTGACCCGGCCGCGCGCGGTCCAGTGCAGGTCCCAGTGTTCGACCCGAGCGTCGTCCGGGACGAGCAGTTTGACCGTGGCGCGCTGGAGTTCGACGTGCACTTCGACCTCGTCGGGCAGGTCGGGCGAGCGCAGGTCGAGGACGACGAGGCCGTTGCGGGCGCGCAGCTCGAAGCGGCCGGCCCGGGTCCAGTTGCCCAGTCGCTTGGCCACCGTGTGATCGGCGTGTACGCGCTCGACTTCGGCGACGGCGTCAACCGGCGCGCTGACGGCCTCGGCCTGGGTGGTCGCAGCGTTCGTGGTCGCAGTGTTCGTGGTCGGTGTGTTGGTGGTTGCGGTGTACACGGCGCTCTTCTCGCTCTCGGCTCAGTTCGCTCCGCTTCAGCGGAACGAGTTGATAGTTGCATTGCGACTAGTTACATGTCAACTAGTCTCGCTGCGAGTAGCATGGGCCCATGACCACTCCGCACCGCGCCTCGCCACTCGGCGTGACCGTCTTGGCCCTGCTGCACTTCCAGCCGCTGCACCCGTACGGCATCCAGCGGCTGATCAAGCAGTGGGGAAAGGACCAGGTCGTCAACGTCGGTCAGCGCGCGAGCCTCTACCGCACGATCGAGCGGCTGCTGGCCGCGAAGCTGATCGCGGTACGCGAAACCGGCCGGGACCAGCAGTACCCGGAGCGCACCGTGTACGAGCTGACCGATGCCGGCCGGGCGACGATGCGCGTCTGGCTGCGCGAGATGCTGGCCGAACCCAGGCAGGAGTTCCCGCAGTTCCCCGCGGCGCTCTCCTTCGTGCTGATGCTCGCGCCGCGGGAAGCGCTCGAGGTGCTCGAGCAGCGCGCCGCCGCCTTGACCGCGAGCCTCGCCGAACTCGAGAAGAGCCTGACCGAGCAGCTGGAGGTCTACCGCCTGCCGCGGGTGACCATGCTCGAAGACGAATACCTGCGGGCGATGACCGCCGCGGAACTCGGCTGGATCCGCGCGGTGAGCGACGACCTGCGCAGCGGAAGGCTCAGCTGGACGCTGGACGAACTCATCGGTGTCGCACGGACCACCGGGCAGCAGGCGCTGGCCGAGCAGCAGGCCTCTGCTTAGGGCCCGCTCTCAGAAGGTGCGCGGTGAACCGGGACGGCGATCCGCTCGTGTTTCGCCTTCGAGCCGACCTGCGCCCTCCGGCCCGGGCGCAGCGTCGGCGCGACAGTCGGCGTCGCCCACGCGCCGACCAGGCGGTTAAGGAGCTGGCCTCATGGCCTCGCATAGGCGCAGGACGGTCCCGGTACGCACGGCGATCACGCTCACGGCCACCGGTGCCGCGGCCGTCACCGGCGTCGGCCTGTCCTCGGCGGCGGGACACGCGGCGTCGGTCTCCGACGTGCAGGCGCAGGTGAAGACGCTTCAGCAGCAGGCTGAGACGGCCACCAACAACTACGACGCCGCGGCCGAGCAGATGTCCGCGCTGCACCAGCAGGTCGATCAGTTGCAGGGTCAGGCCGTCGCGGCGCAGAAGTCAATGAACGCGTTGCTCGGCACGCTCGGCCCGATGGCCGCCGCGCAGTACCGCACCGGCTCGGTCGACCCGACGCTCACCATGATGCTGTCGCAAAACCCTGACCAGTACCTGCAACGCGCGCTCACCATGAACCAGCTCGGCCAGAACGAGGCGATGACGCTCAAGTCGCTCAAGGCCGAAAAGGCGCAGCTGGCCGTGCTCAAGAAGCAGGCCGGCGAACGGCTGGCCCAGTTGCAGCAGACCGAGAACCAGGCGGCCGCGCTGCGCACCCAGATCGTGGCGAAGAACCGGCAGGCGCAGGGGCTGCTCTCCAGCCTGACCTTCGCGCAGCAACAGCAGATCAGCCCGGTCAGTGTGGACTGGAACCTGTCCGCGGCCAAGATAGCCGCGCTGCCGCAGGTGTCCGGGCGGGCCGGCATCGCGGTCGCGTTCGCGAAGTCGAAGCTCGGGATCTACTACCAGTGGGGCGGGATCGGCAACCCCGGGTACGACTGCTCGGGCCTGACTCAGGCCGCGTGGAAAGCCGCCGGCGTGCAACTCGGCCGCACCACGTACGACCAGGTCAACGAC
Organism: Actinocrinis sp.; assembly: GCA_035763685.1. Lineage (GTDB taxonomy): Bacteria > Actinomycetota > Actinomycetes > Streptomycetales > Catenulisporaceae > Actinocrinis. Next base: position 5,131 of record DASUAR010000135.1, read on the forward strand.
GGCTACGCGGTCGCCCCGATCCTGTCGAACCTGCAACCGGGCGACCTGATCTTCTACAGCGGCAACGAGCACATGGCGATCTACGTCGGCAACGGCACGGTCATTCACGCGCCGAGCACCGGGCATCCGGTGCAGTACGGGCCCTGGAATATGCTGCCGATCGACGCCGTGCGCCGCGTCGTCTGACGGCCGCGTCATCCACGACACGACAGGAAGCTCTCGGGCAATGGACCACGACTGCGAGTGCGAGTTCTGCTCCCCCGAGCCCCAGCCGATCCCCGCGCCCTGGGAACGGACCGGCAACGAGAGGCATGAGCCGCGGACCCTGTGGATGGCGCAGGCCGAATCGGAGCCAGCGCCGGAGCCAGAACGTGAGCCGCAGCCAGAGCCAGAACCTGAGCCGGAGTCTGACGAAACACCGACCCTCGCACTCATCCCGCTCATCACTCCACGCTGAGCTTGCGGGCTCGGAAGCTCGCTGCCTTGACCCGGTTCTGGCACGCCGTGGAGCAGAAGCGCTTGGTGCCGTTGCGCGAGACGTCCACATAGACCCGGTCGCAGCAGGACGCCGAGCACATGCCGATCCGTTCGGCGTATTCGCTGCCGAGCACGAAGGCGAGCGCGACTGCCGTCGCGCCGCCGATGCTCTCCACGAGCCCCGCGTCCGGGCCGTGGAAGTGCAGGTGCCAGGGCTCGTTGTCATGCCGCAGCAGCGTCGGGCGCACGTCATAGCGCACCACCATCGCGTTGAGCAGCCGGGCGGCCGCGTCGAGGTCGCTGTCATGCGCGGCCGCGAAAACGGCGTGCAGTTCCTCGGCGATCTCGGCGACGCCGCGGGTTTCCTTGTCGGTCAGCGGCTTTTCCGGAGTGAGCCAGAGCCCGGGCACCGCTTCGGCCCGGGCGCGCAACTGCTCGACGCCGTCCGCCGCGGGGTAGCCGCGACCACGGGATTCGCCGGGGACTATCGCGTTGACCAGGGCGACGGCCAGGTCCACCGAGCCCACCGTGTGACTGCCGAAATCCACTTGACCAGTCACCTCTCACCGCGTATCGTCGTTACTGTCAAAATAAAGTATGACAGTCACGGACGCCGCCGCGCCAGTCGACACCAGGCTCGCGGGCGACTCCGAACGGAGGGGAAGACGAGCATGAACCCGGCCACCGACATCGCCGAGGCCCGCGGCGCCGAACTGTTCCAGGCCGCGCGTGAGCACCAGCTGGCCCGGCGCATGGCCGCCGCGAACCGCTGGTCCCGCATCGCCGCGTGGGCCGACGGCCGCGCCCGCCGCGCCGCCGACGAGCTCAACCGCTAATCCAACAACGACAGGTCCTGGCTGCGGCGCGGCGCAGCCGGTCAGTGACCCGAGCGCCCGGCGACCGGCCGGGGCGTATTCGAACCCGAAATTCCAGAGAACCGGCTCACTGATCCGCGAGCAGCTCGATCACCGGCGCGACCTGGTCCGCGAACATCGCGCCCACCACGGTGTAGGACACGCCGGTACGCTCCCGTCGGCGCAAGAGCGTGTCAGCCATCTGACGCGGGGTGCCGACCAGCGTGCTGATCGAGCCGCCGCGGATCAGCTCTGCCGGATCGGCCCCGAGCCAGCGGGAAGCATGCGGCGGCGCGTTCTCGCCGACCAGCGCGACGTTGAGGACGAGTTCGAGCCGATCGAAGGCCGCGGCGTCTATGCGACGCAACTCCTGCGTCTTCGCCGCCAGGTCGTCCTCGGTGCTCTGCGGCGGAAGGCCGAAGGTGAGCATGTCAGCCTGCTGCGCGGCGAGACGCAGCATCCGCGGTCCGAGTCCCGCCAACAGGATCGGCGGACCCGGCTGCTGCACGCCGCGTACCGAGTCGTATTGAGCCGCTGGTTCGGATCCGGCGAAGCGGGCACGAACCGCCGCGATCGTCGCCTCGAGCCGGGCGATGCGCTCGGCCGCGCTGCCGAAGGGTAGGCCGAGCCGGGCGGCGTCCCGTTCGGCGTCCGGGCGTCCGGCGCCGAGTCCGAGCTCGAACCTTCCGCCGCTGAGCGCGTCCAACGTCACGCTCTCCCAGGCGACGGTGCCGGGTGAGCGCAGCGGTGCGGCGAGCACGAAAGTACCTACGCGCAACGTCCCGGTCGCCGCGGCGGCCGCGCTCAACGCGGTGAACGGCGCGAGGGTGCCCGTCGTATCAGGGCACAGCAACGTGGAAAATCCGAGTGCTTCGACGTGCTGCGCCGTCGACACCCATTCCTTGGCGCTGCGCGCCGTCGCGGCCATCGCACCGAACCGGAATCGGCGGTCGTGCGAGGTCATCAGTCCCGCTCCGCACCGAGCACGTAGAGGTTGAGTGCGTAGCAGGCGATTGCGACACCGGTCAGCACGGCCATCGTCATCGAGGAGCTGTTCGCGCCCTTGTCGACGAAGTCCGCGCCGGAGAACGCCGCGCCGATCACGCATAGCGCGCCCACGATCGAGCCGATGAGCGCGACGCGGTGCCGCGCGCGGAACGCGGTCACCAGCACCACGATCACGTTGATGACCAGCAGCAGACCAATGCCCGCGTGCGCGGCGAGCGCGGCCGGACCGTTGGCGAACGACTTGCCGAACGCCGCACCGACGCCCTTGCCCTTATCCGCGTCCGGGACGTTCACGAACAGGTTCACGCCCATGCCGAGCCCGTACTGAACGAGCAGCGCGAACACCGCGCCAAGGCTGGATCGCCGCAGTCTCGCGGACGCGGACGCCGACGCGGTTCGGATGGAACGCGCGGTCGCGGCGGAGTCCTCGGCGGTGGCCTGCGGGGTCAGGTCCATGGTCGTACCTCTCGATTCCAGCGGGTCGAGCGCCGATGCCGGCGCACCAGGATGAACGCGAGCGCGATGAGCGGGAACGGCGGCGCGCCGTGCAGCGCCGCCAGGATCGAGAAGGTGAGCAGCACCGGAACGAGCACGAGCGGGGCGGCCCACGGAGCCGCCGGTGGACGCGACCGCCATCGGGCGGCGGCGGACGTACCCCAAGCCCCGGCCGTTGTGCGTGCCTGTTCGGGTACTGATGGCGGCACGGGCACCGGGCCGGGCAGATCCGCGAACAGCGTGCGCAGCTGGTCCTGTGTGCGGGCGGCGAGTGCCGCGTCCGCCCGCTCGTCGAACTCCGCGCGTTCGAGCCGGCCATCGGCGAAGTGCGTGCCCAGGATGCGCAGCGCCGCTTCGCGTTCGGCATCGGATGCGCGTAGGCCGGTCCCGTCGTTCCGGGGCTGGGCCCGGGACTGGCCGTGGTCCGGCTCTGCATTCGGGACTGCACTGGGGTTCTGGTTGTCGCTCAAGCGAGGTCACCTCCTCGGCGGAACTGAGTCGCCGGATCGATCCTGCCGCGGCGTTAGTTCCATGACGGTACTATAACTGCCGTGCGACTATTTGAACCTGGGATTAACCTGTGAGTCCGCCGCTCGATCCGGGGCAGATCCCACCGAGCGTCGCGTTCCTGCTATCCCGCCTCGGCTACGACGCGAGCCGCGAGATGAGCCAGGCGCTGGCCGACCTCGGTCTTGAGCTGCGCCAGTTCGGCCTGCTGCGGCTGCTCGCGAGCGCGCAGGGCGGGTCGCAGCGGGCGCTCGGCGCGATGCTCGACATCACGCCCAATCGGATGGTCGCGCTGGTTGACGGCCTGGAAAGCAAAGGCCTGATCGAACGGCGACCGCACCCCGAGGATCGCCGCGCCTACACGATCTCGCTCACCGAGGCCGGCGCGGCCGCATTCGGCCAGGCGATGCGGGCGGCTTTCGGCGTCGAGGCGAGAATGTGCGAATCGCTCGCACCGCAAGAGCGCGCGCAACTGCTCGATCTGCTGCAGAAGCTGGCTGTCGCCCGCAATGAGCGCTCCGGCGCGGTCCCCGGCGTACACCCGGGCATGCTCGAACGCGATGATCAACCGCCGCAGCAGCACGCCTAACGCGCGTTGTACGCGTTCGCCTGTCACGCATCGAGGGCGGTCAGCGATCGAATATCCAGATCGCTGACCGCCCGCTGTGGTGCACCCGGCCGAGGTCGCCGGTCAGGCGGCTTCGTGGTGGAAATAGTGGCCCTTCTCGAGATCGTCGATCAGCCCGGGATGGGTCGGCTGCCAATCGAGCAGCTCGCGGGTCAGCTCGTTGGAAACCAGCGCGTCCGCGCCGATGAAACCGCCGAGCCAGCCGAAGTGCTCGACCGCGTCCTGGGGCGCGACGGAGACGAGCGGCACGTTCAGGTGCCTGCCGATCACTTCGGCGACTTCGCGGATCGGCACGCCCTGCTCGGCGGTCGCGTGCAGGTAGGAGCCGGCCGGCGCCTTCTCGAGTCCGCGGCGTACCAGATCGGCGGCATCGAAGCGGTGCACGGCCGGCCAGTGGTTGGAACCGTCGCCTACGTACCCTGACACGCCCTTCTTCCGCGCGATCTCGACCAGCTGCTTGATGAAACCGTGGTCACCCTCGCCGTGCACGGTGGGCGCGAAGCGGACCGCCGAGGTGCGCACGCCGCGCTCGGCGAACGCCACCGCGGCCTGGACGTTGGCCAGCCGGGGCGAGGTGGCGGTGATCGAATCGAACTTGTCGCGCTCGGTCAGCACGCGCCCGGACGGCGCGCCGATGAGTCCGGCGGCGGTGATGAACGCCCGGTCCGAGCCCGCGAGTGTTGAGCCGATCGTCTCGATGGCGGCCCGGTCGACCTCCACCGAGCGCGCGAAGTTGTCGAAGTCGTGAATGAAGCCGAGATGGATGACGCCATCGGCGGCCTCGGTGCCGGCGCGCAACACGTCGAGGTCCTCGAGGGAGCCACGCAAGGGCCGCGCTCCGATGGCCTGGACCGCGGCGGCCGCCGCGTCCGAGCGAGCCAGGCCGACCACCTGGTGACCGGCCTTGATGAGCTCGGGAATGACGGCGGAACCGATGAAACCGGACGCACCGGTGACGAAAACACGCATGACGAACCTCCAGATCTCGGCCGCGGTGCGGCGCAATACCGCCGCGGCCGAGCCGATGTCAGTAGCTGTCATCACCATAGCAGCTGATGGCAGTGACTGCCATCGCGTACCATCGAGGCATGAGCCGATGGGAGCCCAACGCGCGCGGCCGGCTGGAGCTGGCGGCGTTGGAGCTGTACCTCGAGCGCGGCTTCGAGCAGACGACGGTGGCGCAGATCGCCGAGCGGGCGGGGTTGGCGGA
>DASUAR010000136.1:0-24301 GCA_035763685.1 Actinocrinis sp.
CGCGGTGGAGTGGTGCGGGTTCTTCGGCCAGGCGGTGTTGGTGCCGCCGTTGGTGAAGCCGACCTCGTAGCTCTCGTGGTTGGGGTTGTCGCCGAGGATGTAGTTGATCTGCCCGACCGCGAAGCTGTGGTAGGTGGCGGCGCGGGTGGTGTCCAGGCTGTTCGAGGTCAGATAGTCGCTGAATTCGAGGGCTGCGAACGCGGTGTTGGCCGAGTAGCGCAGCGAGCCCCATTGGTCCAGGAAGGCTTCACCGCCGCCGGAGTAGCTGACCTTCGAGCCGTTCACGCCGGTGGTCCACCAGTCCAGGAAGCGCTCGGCGTCGCCGACGTACTGCGCCTGTCCGGTGAGCTCGGCCAGCAGGATGTAGTCGGCGTAGCTGACGTCGTCCCAGTTGATCGTCCAGCTGTACTCGTGCAGCGTGGATTGACTGGCCAGCGGCAGGTTCGCGTAGTCGGTCTCGGCGGTGTTCAGCCAGCTGGCGGTCCCGGTCGCGCGGTACAGCCAGATCGCGCCCTGCACGATCTCATCCCAGTAGCCGCTGTACGAGGTGTAGTAGCTCTGCGCGCCGGTGATGCAGTCGCTGTACTTGCCGCGGTAGTTGTTCGCGAAGCTCCACAGGCTCTGCGCCTGGCTGACCAGTTGCGCGGCGTACTTCGCGTCGGCGGTCTTGAACGCGACCGCGGAGGCGGCCAGCGCCGAGGCGGCCTCGCCGGCCAGGTCGGCGCCCGCGCACGACGCGGTGATGGCGTATGACGGCCGGGAGTTCGGGTTGGTCTCCGCCGGGCCCCAGTACGAGTGGTCGCTGCTCGCGTCGCCGACCTGGCCGTAGAACGTGGTCGCGCCGGTGAACGCGGAAAGGATGTAGTCGTCGCCCCAGCGCAGGTTGCTCAGCGCCGCCTGGGTCTGGCCCGCGGCCGCGTAACCCTGGCCGTAGTCGACCAGGCCCCACGCGAGCATCGTCATCGAATAGGCCTCAGGCAGGCCGAATTTCACCAGGTCACCGGCGTCGTGGTAGCCGCCGGTGAGGTTCACGCCGTGATCCGAGCCGTCGGAGAGGTCCGAGTCGCCGCGCCAGTCCACCGGGTTGTCCGGCGCCACCTGCCCCGAGCGCTGGATGTTGTAGAAGAGCATGGAGTCCTGGAGCGCTTCGGCGTAGTCGAATTCGCCGTTCGTGGAGAGCGCGTGCGCTGAAGGAACCAGCGTGAGGGCGGTCACGGCGGCCGTGGCGAGGGCCGTCACACCGCCGATCAGGGTGCGCACAAGGGGCACGCGGCGAGCGCCGATCCGGACCGTTCGGCCAGGGGCGCCGCGCCTGGACCCGGACGCCATGGCGTGCCGCCCCGGCGCGAGCGCCCGCCGTATTCCTACTCGCATGACTCCTCCGACCGCCATCCCCGGCTCGTCAGCCGCGCCGGGCGCGCGGCCGTGCCGCCGTGAGAGTCACGAACCCGGTTTCGTACGTCAACGGCGGTATGCGAACGCCGCGGCCCACCGCAACGCCGACAGGCCTGCTCATCAGCACTGTTCGCGCCCGCGGCGCGGCGGGCGGCGAGGCCGGACCGGGAAAGTTGCACGCCGCCGAGACCGTTTCCACTACCCCGATCCGGGTACGCGCGATCACCTTCTCGGCTGATCGAACAGGCACAGCCGAGCGACAGGACGGAGCATTGGCCCCATGTTCGGCACCGTCGGCAAGGACGCCCTTGCCCTCACCTCGACGACTGATCCGCCCGGCCTCATCGTCGCCGACTAGGCGAGGCACCACCGACTGCCAGAACTGTAGGGACTGAGTGAAGGGGGCTTCGGCGCATGACGCAGATCTGGCCGGGGTTCGGGTATCCGCTGGGCGCCGTGTACGACGGTGCGGGCACCAATTTCGCGATCTTCTCCGAAGCGGCTGACCGCGTCGAGTTGTGCCTGTTCGACGACAACGGCGAGGAGGAGCGCCTCCGCCTGCGCGAGGTGGACGCCTTCGTGTATCACGCCTATCTGCCCAGCGTGGGCCCTGGTCAGCGCTACGGCTATCGCGTGCATGGACCGCACCGGCCCCGCGCCGGCCTGCGGTTCAACTCGAACAAGCTGCTGCTCGACCCGTACGCGCGCGCCTTCGAGGGGCAGGTCGAGTGGAACGAGGCGCTGTTCGGTTACCGCTTCGGCCATCCGGATTCGCGCAACGACGCGAACTCGGCGCCGTACACGATGCGCTCGGTCGTGGTGAATCCGTACTTCGACTGGGACGGCGGGGTGGGCTACGAGCGGCGCCCGCGCACGCCGTACCACGAGACGGTGATCTACGAGGCCCATGTGAAGGGCCTGACGATGCGTCACCCGGACGTCCCCGAGGAGCTTCGTGGCACCTATGCGGGCCTCGGGCACCCGGTCATCGTCGAGCACCTGCTCGCGCTCGGCGTCACCGCGGTGGAGCTGATGCCGGTGCATCAGTTCGTTCACGACGAGCGGCTGGTGTCCTCCGGACTGCGCAATTACTGGGGCTATAACACCATCGGCTTCTTCGCTCCGCACAACGGCTACACGGCCGGCGGGCAGCGCGGCGAGCAGGTTCAGGAATTCAAAGCGATGGTGCGCTCGCTGCACCAGGCCGGGATCGAAGTCATCCTCGACGTGGTCTACAACCACACCGCCGAGGGCAACCACCTGGGTCCGACGCTCTCCTTCCGCGGCATCGACAACGCGGCCTATTACCGGCTCGCGCAGAACGACCCGCGCTACTACATGGACACCACCGGCACCGGTAACAGCCTGCTGATGCGCCACCCGCACGTGCTCCAGCTGATCATGGACTCGCTGCGGTACTGGGTCACCGAGATGCACGTCGACGGCTTCCGCTTCGACCTGGCGGCGACGCTGGCCCGGCAGTTCCACGAGGTGGACCGGCTCTCCGCCTTCTTCGACCTGGTGCAGCAGGACCCGGTGGTCTCCCGGGTGAAGCTGATCGCAGAGCCCTGGGACGTGGGCGAGGGCGGCTACCAGGTGGGCAACTTCCCGCCGCTGTGGACCGAGTGGAACGGCAGGTACCGGGACACGGTGCGGGACTTCTGGCGCGGCGAGCCGGCCACCCTCGCCGAGTTCGCCTCCCGGCTGACCGGTTCCTCGGACCTCTACCAGGACGACGGCCGCCGCCCGATCGCCTCGATCAACTTCGTGACCGCGCACGACGGGTTCACGCTGCACGACCTGGTTTCCTACAACGACAAGCACAACGAGGACAACGGCGAGGACAACCGGGACGGCGAGTCGCACAACCGCTCCTGGAACTGCGGCGCGGAGGGCGCGACCGACGACCTCGAAGTGCTGGCGCTGCGGGAGCGGCAGAAGCGCAACTTCGTCGCCACGCTGCTGCTGTCCCAGGGCGTGCCGATGATCCTGCACGGCGACGAACTCGGCCGCACCCAGCACGGCAACAACAACGCCTACTGCCAGGACAACGAGCTGAGCTGGGTGGACTGGAACGGGGCGCGCGAGCACGAGACGCTGCTCGAGTTCACCCGACGGGTCGCCAAGCTGCGGGCGGCCCACCCGGTCTTCCGCCGCCGCCGCTACTTCCACGGCGAGATCCTTCCGCACACCGGCAGCACCCTGCCCGACATCCAGTGGTTTACTCCGTTCGGCGCAGTGATGACGGCGCGTCATTGGGAGACCGGCTACGCCAAGACGATGACCGTCTTCCTCAACGGCAACGCCATCGCCGAGCCGGGCGTGCGCGGCGAGCAGGTGCGCGACGACTCCTTCCTGCTGCTGTTCAACGCGCACCACGAACCGCTGCCGTTTACGCTGCCGCCTGTGGACTACGGCGAGCTGTGGGAGAGCGTGCTGGACACCGCGATGCCGGTCTTCAGCGACCGGCCGGCGCTCAAACCCGCGTCCACGACCCTGGTGGAGGCCCGTTCGCTGACGGTGCTGCGCCGTGTCAGCTGACGGCGCGGCCTTCGGCGGCAGCGCGGTACCGGCCAGCACGTATCGGCTGCAGCTGTCGCCGAGCTTCACCTTCAACGACGCCGTAGCCGTCGTGCCCTACCTGCACAAGCTCGGCGTAACGCACGCGTACCTCTCTCCGATCCTGCAACCCGCGCCCGGCTCCACGCACGGTTACGACGTAGTCGACCACAGCACGATCAATACCGAACTCGGTGGCGAGGAGGGGCTGCGGCGCCTGGTCGGCGAGCTGCACCGGCACGGGATGGGCGCCATCGCCGACATCGTGCCGAACCACATGGGGATGCCGGTGCCGGAGTCGGGAAACCGGGCGTTGTGGTCGGTACTGCGCGACGGCCCGGATTCGCCGTTCGCCGGCTGGTTCGACATCGACTGGTCCGCGCAGGGCGGCGCGGTGCTGCTTCCGGTGCTCGGCCGCCGCATCGGCCAGTGCCTGCACGACGGAGAGCTGAAGATCGATCCGGCCGGTGATCCGGCGGTGGCCGAGTCCGCGCCGGTGCTGCGCTATTTCGATCACGTGTTCCCGCTGCGTCCGGGCACTGAGAAGCTACCGCTGACCGAACTGGTCACGGCGCAGCATTACCGGCTCGCGCACTGGCGGGTCGCGGTGGAAGAACCCGGATACCGCCGCTTCTTCGATATCAGTACTCTCATTGCGCTGCGGGTGGAAGACCCCGCGGTCTTCGACGCGACGCATCGGCTGCTGCTCGATCTGCTGGAACACGGCGTGCTCGACGGCCTGCGCATCGACCACGTGGACGGCCTTGCCGATCCGCGCGGCTACCTGCGCCGGCTCGCCGCGGCCGCGCCGGGCAAGTGGATCGTCGCCGAGAAGATCCTGGCCCCGGACGAGACCATGCCAGAGGACTGGCCGTGCGCGGGCGGCACCGGGTACGACGCGCTGCGCGCCCTCACGGCCGTGCTGACCGACGCGGCCGGCGCGTCCCGGCTCACCGCGCTGCACGCCGGCCTGACCAGCATGCCGGAGGACTTCGGCACGGTGGTCACGCAGTCCAAGCTGCACGTGCTCGACCAGGTTCTGCACGCCGAACTCGACCGGCTCACCGACCTGCTCGCCGCGATCTGCCGCACCGACATCGACCTCTACGATCACACGCACACCGGTCTGCGCGATTCGGTCAAGGCACTGCTCACCGCGATGCCGGTGTACCGCGCCTATGTCGTTCCGGGCGAGCCCCCCGCACCTGAGTCGATCAAGCTGCTGGAGGTCGCGGCGTCACAGGCCGCTGCGACACTGCCCGAGGACCGGCACGACACGCTGGCGGTGGTGCGGGACCTGGCGCTCGGCCGGATCGGGCCGCGCGATCAGCTGCGCGACGAGTTCCAGATCAGGTTCCAGCAGGTCTCCGGCGCGGTCGCGGCCAAAGGCGTGGAGGACACGGCGACCTATCGCTGGAGCGCGCTGCCGATGGCCGGTGACGTGGGCGCGGACCCGGCGAGTCCCGCCCTCTCCCCCGCCGAGTTCCACCTGTTCTGCGCGCTGCGGCAGGCGCGGCAGCCGGACGCGATGACGACGCTGACCACGCATGACACCAAGCGTTCCGAGGACGTGCGCGCCCGCCTCGTCGTGCTCACGGAACTGCCGGAAGAATGGGCCGCGGCGGTAGCCGGCTGGCAGGCGCGCGCCGACGAACTGGCCCGCCTGCGCAGTTCGGAGGAGTTCGCGCCGGGCGAGGAACAGTACCCTGATGCCGAGCTGAAGTACCTGCTCTGGCAAACCCTGGTCGCGTGCTGGCCGATCGGCGAAGACAGGCTGCTGCCATACCTGACGAAGGCGGTGCGCGAGGCGAAGGTGCACACCTCGTGGACCGCGCCGAACGAGTCCTACGAAGCGGCGGTGCTGGACTTCACCACCCTGGTTCTCGAAGACGACGAGCTGCGCGGCGAAATCGAGCGCTTCGCGCAGCGCGTGACGCAATACGCCGAGACGAACTGCCTCGCCCAGAAGCTGCTCCAGCTCACCATGACCGGCGTACCCGATGTGTATCAGGGTTCCGAGATCAATTTCCAGGCGCTGGTGGATCCGGACAATCGTCGTCCCGTCGACTTCCCCGGCCTCGCCGCCCGCCTCGACGCCCTGGACCTGGAAGGCCGCGCCGCGACGCTGTCGGACGCGAAGCTTCTCGTCGTCAGCCGTGCCCTGCGCCTGCGCCGCGACCACCCCGAGTGGTTCGGGGCTCGATCGAATCAGACCCCGGTGTTCCCGACCGGACCGGCCGCCGACCACGTACTGGCGTTCCTGCGCGGCGAGCGGGTCGCCGCCATCGCGACCCGGTTGCCGGTGACGCTCGAACGACTCGGCGGCTGGCGCGGCACCTCGCTCGCGCTCCCGGCCGGGACGTGGCGGTGCGCATTGACCGGGCAGGTCTACGAAATGGGCGGCGCACTCGGCGACCAGCTGCCGCTCGAACGGCTCACCGCGGCGCTGCCGGTGGCGCTGCTGGTCAAACAGGACGCGCGGTGATGACGAACTTCGAGGTCTGGGCGCCGAACGCCAAACAGGTAGACCTGCTCATCGATGACGAACGCCTGGCCATGACGCCGCGATCGTCGAGGAGGCCGGCGCGGCGGGATGGCTGGTGGGAGGTCGACGTACCGGCCGCCGATCCGGGCACCGGCTACGCGTTCTCGCTCGACGGCGGACCGGCCCGCCCCGATCCGCGCTCGCTGCACCAGCCGCACGGCGTGCACTGCCCAAGCCGTGTCGTCGATCCGCGGTGCTTCCCGTGGACCGACGCCGGGTGGAGCGGCCGCACCGCCCCCGGTTCGGTGATCTACGAGCTGCACGTCGGCACGTTCACGCCGGAAGGCACCTTCGACGGCGCGATCGCACGGCTCGATCATCTCGCGCAGCTCGGCGTGGACTACATCGAACTGATGCCGGTCGCCGCGTTCCCCGGAGATCACGGCTGGGGCTATGACGGCGTCGCGCTGTGGGCCGTGCACGAGCCCTACGGCGGACCGGCCGGGCTGGCGCGCTTCGTCGATGCCTGTCATGCGCGCGGCATCGGCGTCCTGCTCGACGTCGTCTACAACCACCTCGGCCCGAGCGGCAACTACCTCGGCGAATTCGGCCCCTACTTCACCGAGAAGCACCACACGCCCTGGGGCGCCGCGGTCAATCTCGACGACGCCGGCTCGGACGAGGTCCGCGCGTTCATCGTCGGCAACGCCTTGCACTGGCTGCGCGACTACCACCTCGACGGCTTGCGGCTCGACGCGGTCCACTCGCTTGCCGACACGCGCGCCGTGCACATCCTCGAAGAACTCGCGATCGAGGTGGACATCCTCGCCGCGCAAATAGGGCGCCGGCTGCTCCTGATCGCGGAAACCGACCTGAACGATCCGCGCATCATCACGCCGCGATCCCACCACGGCCTCGGGATACACGCGCAGTGGGACGACGACTTCCACCACGCGCTGCACTCATTGCTGACCGGTGAGCGGCACGGCTACTACGCCGACTTCGGCTCCATCGGCGCGCTGGCCAAAACCCTGACCGGCGCCTACTTCCACGACGGCGGCTGGTCCTCGTTCCGCGGCCGCAGCCATGGCCGACCGGTGGACACCACGCTGCTCGGCGGCGACCGTTTCATCGCGTTTCTCCAGGACCACGACCAGGTCGGCAATCGCGCGATCGGCGACCGGATCACCGCGAGCCTCTCCCCCGGCCTGCTGCGCGTCGGCGCGGCGCTCCTGCTCACCTGTCCCTTCACGCCGATGCTGTTCATGGGCGAGGAGTGGGGCGCGCAGACGCCGTGGCAATACTTCACCGATCATCAGGAGGCTGAGCTTGGCGCCGCGGTGCGCGACGGTCGCCGCCGCGAGTTCTCCCGGCACGGCTGGCAAGCCGAATCGGTCCCCGACCCGCAGGACGCTGAGACTTTCACCCGCTCCAAGCTGGACTGGACCGAAATCGGCGCAGAACGGCACCGCGCGCTGCTGGACTGGCACCGGCAGCTGATCTCGCTGCGGCACAGCGAACCGGACCTGCACGACCCGCGACTGGCGCGGGTGCGTGTCGCCTTCGACGAGCGCGCACGATGGCTGGTAGTCACCCGCGGCGCGGTACGGATCGCGGTGAATCTCGCGGAAAGCCCGCAGTCCGTCGCCGTCGATGGTCCGGTCGAGTCCGTGCTGCTCGCCTCCGACCAGAGCGCGCGGATCGAACCAGCGGGCGACGGCCCGACCACGGTTCATCTGCCCGCCGAGTCCGTAGCCATCGTGAGATGATCCGGTCATGACCATCGCTCACCTCTCCGTCAGCGTGCCGGTGTCCGCTCCAGTGCAAGAGGTCTGGGACGCCACGACCGACTGGGAACGTCAGAGCGCGTGGATGCTCGGCACTCGCGTGCGCGGCACCGTGCACGGCGGACGGGGCGTCGGCGGCGGAATCGAGGCATGGACCGGCGTCGGCCCGATCGGGTTCCTCGACACGATGGTGATCACGGCCTGGGAGCCGCCGCACCGCTGCCTCGTGGAGCACACCGGCCGGCTGCTCAAGGGCAGCGGAGCGTTCGAGGTCGCGGACACGGGTTCCGGTGTCAGTACACTGACCTGGACCGAGGACATCGAGCTGCCGCTCGGCGTGCTCGGCCGGCTCGGCTGGCCGCTGGTGCGCCCGATCGTGCGCCTCGGCATCGCGCACTCGCTGAACAAGCTCGCCGCGGCGGTTTCACATCGCGACTGATCGGCCGCGCAGTCCAACAGATCCCCGCACCGCGCGATGTTGACACTAAGTCAGCAGTCTCCTACGATCCGCGCTGGTGATTCGGGGTAAGACCCCTGACTCGTCACGCAATACGACCCATGCGCGTTCGCACCCCTTCCGTTCCTCCCCCAGCGCTGAAGGAGTCGCTCATGACCGCACGTTTGCGCGCGCTCGTACCCACGCTCACCGCGCTCGCCCTGGCCGGGCTCGTCGCTCCGGCCGCCTCCGCCGACCCGATCCAGGACCCGATCCCGGTCGGCCCGAACATGTACTTCACCGCCGCCGTGAACCCGCAGATCGCCTCCACCGGCACCGCGCCCGTCATCAAGGTGATCTGCCCCGGCCCGATCCAGCCGGGCGAGACCGGTCACCCGCTGGACGGCCAGTACGTCGAGGCGTACGCGGTCCTCCCGCCGACGACCAGCATCGCCGGCTACACCGGCTCGGCCGCACACGAGATCGACGCGTTGTTCAGCGGCGTGACCACCGCCAATGTGAACCCGCCCGTGGTGATCAAGAACTTCTTCGTGGAGGTGCCGATCCCGACGACGCTGAACCTGCCGTGCGGCGGCACGGGCACGGTCTCGTTCGTCCCGATCCCGACCAGCCCCACCGCCAGGGGCTTCGCGGTGAAGGTGGTGTACGCGAACATCGCCGTCTGACCACCCGCAGCCGGGCGGTTCGACCGAGGGACCTATCCGGTCCGCACGGCCGGGCCGCCCGGCTCGCGTTTGAATGCCGGGCGGCCGAGAATCGAGAGAACCTCCGGGCGCCGCTGTCGATCCGGGCGTCGATCGTTCGTATAGAGGGTGAAGCGGGCCGGAAGGCGGCCGCGAAACCCCAGACGACGTGGAGCATCCATGAACAAGTACCTGCTCAGCATCTACACCCCCGCCGAAGGTCCCGTGCCGCCGCCCGAGGTGCTCGGCCCGATCATGCAGGGCGTCGCCGACGTGATCCAGGAGGCCAAGGACGCCGGCGCCTGGGTCTTCAACGGCGGGCTGCACGCCCCGAGCACGGCCACCGTCCTGCGCCGCAAGGACGGCGAGATCCTGATGACCGACGGCCCGTTCGCCGAGGGCAAGGAGTACCTGGGCGGGTTCACCGTCGTCCAGGCGGCCGACCTCGACGGCGCGCTGGAGTGGGGTCGCAAGCTCGCCGAGGTGATCGGGCTGCCGATCGAGGTGCGCCCGTTCGTGGACGAGCCGGAGCGCTTCGCGTCGCATGGCTGAATCGGATCCGCGCAGCGCCTCGGCGATCGAGCAGGTCTTCCGCGAGCAGTACGGCCGCGCGGTGGCGGTCCTGGTGCGCTCCTTCGGCGATATCGACCTTGCCGAGGAGGCGGTCCAGGACGCCTTCGCGGTCGCGGCGGCGCGCTGGCCGCACGAGGGCGCGCCGCCGAGCCCGGCCGGCTGGATCATCACGACCGCGCGTAACCGCGCGATCGACCGGCTGCGCCGCGAGGCCTCGCGCGCGGATCGGCACGCCAAGGCCGCGTTGCTTTATGCCGACGGGGATCAGAGCGCGGCAGCGAACCGCGGAGAGGAGGACGGACCCGTGCGCGACGACCGACTGCGGCTGATCTTCACCTGCTGCCACCCGGCCCTCTCCCCCGAGGCGCGGGTCGCCCTGACGCTGCGCCTGCTCGGCGGCCTGAGCACGGCCGAGATCGCGCGTGCGTTCCTCGTCCCGGAGCCGACGATGGCGCAGCGACTGGTGCGCGCGAAGGGCAAGATCCGCGACGCGCGCATCCCGTACCGGGTACCGAAGGAGGCTGATCTGCCGGACCGGTTGCGCGCCGTCCTCGCCGTCGTCTATCTGATCTTCAACGAGGGCTATACGGCCAGCTCCGGTGACGAGCTCGTGCGCGACGAGCTGTGCGCCGAGGCGGTGCGGCTGGGCCGAGTGCTGGTCGAGTTGATGCCGGACGAGCCGGAGGCGCTCGGCCTGCTCGCGCTCATGCTGCTCACGCAGGCACGCCGGCCCGCGCGCACCGGTCCGGACGGCGACCTGGTGCCGCTCACCGACCAGGATCGCGAGCTTTGGGACCGGACGCTGATCGCCGAGGGTCAGGCACTGGTGCGCCGCTGCCTGAAACGGGACCGGCCGGGTCCGTACCAGATCCAGGCGGCAATCAACGCAGTGCACTGCGACGCGCCGATCGCCGCCGCGACCGACTGGTCGCAAATCCTGCGCCTCTACGACCAGCTGATGGCGATCGCGCCGACCCCGGTCACGGCGCTCAATCGCGCGGTCGCGGTGGCGGAGATCGACGGTCCGCAGGTCGCCCTCGGACAGGTCGACACTCTGGAGCTCGACGGATTTCACGTGTACCACGTCGTGCGCGCGGACCTGCTGCGCCGCCTCGGCCGCGCCAAGGAGGCGGCCCAGGCTTATCAGAGCGCGATCGAGCTGACGCAGAACGCTGCGGAACGGGAATTCCTCGCGCGCAAAGCGGGCGAGCCGAGCTAACAGGTCACGTGACTGCCGGGTTGGTTCCTCGCCGCGTGCGAGCGGACCGTGAGCGGAACGGTTACCCGGCTATCGCTTGATCACCGCACGGGCCCGTGGCCCGCCCGAAGCACAGTGTTGACCCTGCCGTCTGGAATGAGTTCGTCGCTCGCCACGTTCGTCGATGTCGGCGAGGGCATTCGCGGACTGCTGCACGAGTCGGCCTGGGGCACTCGCCCCGAACCGGGTTCGCGTGTCGCGGTGCGGATTCTCGCGCTCGACATCGAGAACCGTCGCATGAGCCTGACTCCCGTGTAACGCGGGCGCAGGCGGTGCGGGGACGGGCGCCAGGCCCGTCCCCGCATCCTGCACTCACCCACTCACCCGAGCCTCAGTGCGCCCAGCCCTCAACCTCGGTGGTCACTCGCTCACCGGTCTCAGCGGCCTGATCGATCGCCAGCGCGATGAGGTGGTCCTGACAGGCCTGCGCGAGCGGGTACGGCTCCGGCCCCTCGTCGTGTACCCAGGCCGCGGTCGCGGTGAGGATGCTCGCGATCGCGATCTCCTCGTCCATCAGCCGCAGGCCGAGGAACGGATTGCGGTACACCGCCTCGCCGTCAAAGGAGAAGTGCTCGGTGTCGTGACCGTCGAGGTTGAGGTCCTGACCGAGCTGTGAGCGCACGAGCTGCGACTTCAGCACGGTGCGCGGCCCGGCCCACCGCACGACCGTGTCGTCGGCCAGTTCGCCGTGGCTGCCGCGGATCACGATGCGGCGCAGGCGCAGCCGGTTGTGCCACTGGTTGCTCGTGAAGTCGTAGAGCCCTGATGCGCCGTTGCCGAAGTCGAGCGTCGCGAGCGTCGTCTGGGCATCCTTGGGCGTCTCGTCGCCGGTCCAGCCGTCGCGGGTGAGCGGATCGAGCAGCGGCGCGCGAAATCGAGACGCCGCAACCCGCACCGGCTCGAAGTTCACGCCCAGCAGACCCCTGATCATCGAGACCGCGTGGTATCCGTGCGTTGACGAGACCTGCACCGAAGTCGGCCGGCCGATGGTGCCGCGGTCGACGATTTCGCGCCGGGCCGCGTGGCCGGGCATGAGCAGGTACTGCTCGGCGACCTGCACCATCCGCCGCCCGCCGACCCGGGCCCACAGCGCGCGCAGGCCGTCGGCGTCCGGCGCGGGCGGGGTCTCGGCCAGCACCTTGACCCCGGCCTCGACCGCCGCGGCGATGACCCCGGGGCTGGCCGGCCAGCTGACACTGGTGACGACGAAGTCAGGGTGCTGTTTGTCGATCAACTCCTGCGGCGAGAGGTACGCCGGCACCTGCCAACCCGCGGCGATCCGCTCGGCGGTTTCCGCGCGGCGCGCGGCGGCCCCGACCAGCGTGAGCCGATCCGGCATGAGCGCCGCGAGCCGCACGAAGAACTCCGCGCGCCAGCCGCTGCCGATGATGCCGAAGGTGGTGGGCGTCGTGATGGTCACGCGGCGATCCTTTCGCGCTCTGCCTTTTCACGCTGCGTCATTTCGCGGTCCTCCACAGAATTCAACGCCTCTGCCGCGCGCCCGGTTCGACGGCGTTCCACGCGCACCGCCGTAACCGCGAGAGCGAGCCCGACGGCGCCGAGCGCGGCGGCCACCGCGTTCGGCGAGCCGTATCCGAAGCCTGCCGCGATGGCCAGACCGCCGAAGTAGGCGCCGATCGAGTTGGCGATGTTGAAGGCCGCCTGGATCGAGGCCGCGGCCAGGTTCGGCGCGCCGCCGGCCAGCTCGATGATCCGGCCCTGCAACGTGGGCAGCCCGGCCAGCGAGCACAGCGGGAACAGGAAGATCGCCGCGGCGGCGGTGAACCGGTTGTGATCGGCGGCCAGGAAGGCGATCGAGACGGCGATCTGCGCACCGAGCGAGAACAGCAGCGTGCGCGCGGGCCAGCGGTCCGAGAGCGGCGCGCCGACCAGGTTGCCGATCGTCATGCCGAGGCCGAAGAGGGCGAGCAGCCAGGTCATGCTCGAGTCGGCGTAGTGGGCGACGTTCGTCATCATCGGGGTGATGTAGCTGAAGGTGGCGAACAGGCCGCCGCCGCCGATCATCGCCACGCCGAGCACCAACCACACTTCCGGCTTGGCGAAGGCGCGCAACTCTCCGCGCAGCGAAGACTGCGGTGCACCGATCGCCGCCTGCTCGGCGCTCTGCGCCCGAGCGCCCGCATCCGCGGGAATCGCCAGCGCGACCGCCAGCACGGCAAGCACCCCGATCAGCCCGACGATCGCGTAGACCAGCCGCCAGCCGGCGTGCTGGCCGAGAATCGTCGTCAGCGGCACGCCGACGATGTTCGCCACCGTCAACCCGGCGAACATCACCGCCATCGCGCTGTTGCTACGCTTCTTGTCCACCAGCGAGCCGGCCACCACCGCGCCCGCGCCGAAGAACGCGCCGTGCGGCAGTGCGGTGGCGAACCTGGCGAGCAACACCAGGCCGAAGCTCGGCGCGAGGGCCGAGAGCAGATTGCCGAGCGCGAACCAGCCCATCAACACCAACAGCACCGGCTTGCGCCGATACCGAACCGAGGCGGCGGTGAGCAGCGGCGCGCCCACCACCACCCCGAGCGCGTAGGCGGAGATCAGTTCCCCGGCCCGCGGAATCGATACGGAAAGGTCGGAGGCGACCTGCGGGAGCAGGCCCATCACTACGAACTCGCCAGTGCCTATGGCGAAGCCGCCGACGGCAAGAGACAACAGGGCACGGCGTACTGCGCCGGAAAGCATTTGTCGCTGCCAACTTCCATGTGTCAGGACGGCGACGACACTGTCAGCCCCACCGAGTAATTACTAGTTTTGCCACGTCTGTACGTCTCGGGCAACGCCCGGGCGCGACCGGCTATTGCAGCCGTCGCGCCCGAGCGCGCCACGTGTCCAGTTCAACGGGACACAGGCTCCTGAGATGCATCACCGCGGCTCACGCGCCGTCGAGCCGAGCCACTTCCTCGCCAGAGAGCGTCAGGCTCGACGCCTTCGCCGAGTCCTGGATCGTCTCGGGCCGCGACGAACCGGGGATCGGGATGACCACCGGTGCCTTCGCCAGCATCCACGCCAGGCACACCTGCTGCGGGCTGACCCCGTGCGCCTGGCCGATCTCGGCGAACGCGCTGAACCGCGAACCGAGACCGCCGGCGTTCGAGATACCGCCGAGCGGGCTCCACGGCAGGAACGCGATGCCGAGCTGCGCGCACAGCTCAAGCTCCGGCTCACTCGAGCGGAACGAGGGCGAGAACTGGTTCTGCACGCTCACCAGCCGGCCGCCGAGGATCTCGTCGGCCTGTTTGATCTGCTGCGGGTTCGCGTTCGAGATGCCGGCCATCCGGATCTTGCCGGCGTCGAGCAGGTCGCGGACCGCGCCGACCGAATCGGCGTACGGGACGCGCGGATCCGGGCGGTGGAACTGGTAGAGCCCGATCGCCTCGACGCCCAAGCGCTTGAGCGAGGCGTCGCAGGCCTGCTTCAGGTATTCCGGCGATCCGTTGACCGTCCAGCTGCCGTCGCCGGGGCGCAGGTGGCCGCCCTTGGTCGCGATCAACACGTCCGAGGTGTCCCCGCCGTAGCTGGCCACGGCGCGGGCGATCAGGGACTCGTTGTGCCCGACCTCGTCCGCGTGCAGGTGGTAGGCGTCCGCGGTGTCGAACAGGGTGATTCCGGCGTCCAGCGCGGCGTGGATCGTGGCGATCGAGCGCTGCTCGTCCGGCCGCCCCTCGATGGACATCGGCATTCCGCCGAGACCGATGGCGCCGACCTGGACATCGCCGATGCGGCGAGTCTGCATGGGGTTCCTCCCGTATCTCACAGGTACAGTCCCAGCCTCCCTGCCCAGGATTAAGCTGTCCAACAGAGAAATCTGATGCCGCTCAGCACGACTGCTGCTCAATGGGGGTCGAAGGACGTGGAACTGCGCCAACTGGAGCACTTCGTCGCGGTCGCGCAGGAGTGTCATTTCACCCGTGCGGCCAAGCGGCTGCACATCGCCCAGTCGGGCCTGTCCGCGTCGATCCGCTCGCTGGAGCGGGAACTCGGCGCGCCGCTGTTCCTGCGCAGCACCCGGCAGGTCCAGCTCACCCCGGCAGGCCAGGCGCTGCTCGGCGAAGCGCTGCGCGCGCTGTCGGCGAGCAACGCGGCGAAGGACGCGGTCGCCGCCGTGCAGGGTCTGCTGCGTGGCCGGCTCTCGATCGGCTCGCTGCAATGCCTGCACGCGGTCCACGTGCCGACGCTGCTGGCCGGTTTCCTCTCCGCGCATCCCGGCCTGGAGATCCAGCTGCGGCAGGGCGGCTCCGACGAGTTGATCGAGCTGGTGCGCACCGGCCGGCTCGATGTGGCGTTCGTGTCCCGGCCCGGGCCGGCGCGCTGCCCGGACGACGTGGTCATTCAGGCGCTCGACAGCGAGCCCCTCGCCCTGGCGTGTGCGCTCGGCCATCCGTTCGCCGGCCACGAGCAGGTCAAGCTGGCCGATCTGGCCGAGGAGCAGTTCGTCGACTTCCCGCCGGACTGGGGCACTCGCGATCTGGCCGACCGGGTGCTGACCGCGACCGGGATCGAGCGGCGGGTGGCCCTCGAGGTCACCGACGTGCACTCGCTGCTCGACCTGGTGGCCTACGGGCTTGGCGTGGCGCTGGTACCGCGGTCCTTCTCGGTGAAGACTGACCGGGTGCGGTTCATCGAACTGGCCGGCGAGGTGCCCGCGTGGGAGACGGTCAGCGTGACCACCGATCCGACCAGCGCGGCCGCGGCGGCGCTGCTGCGCGAAATCGAGCTGGTCAAGGCGGCGGCCGCGTAGCCGTGCCGGATAGCTGTGCCGGATAGCTGTGTTAGATAAATCTGCTTGCCAGTCAAGGTAATTTCGAATGCGCAGCACCCAGCAGGCGGCTCTTCGCAGAGCGCACACCACACGTCCGACGGAGGGTCGATGCGGGGCATAGGGCGACTGAGAGACCGGATTTGGCAGTGGCTCACCACCCACGATCGCGGCCTGCTGGCGCTGCGCCGGGCGGGCCGGGCGGCGATCGCGATGCCGATTCTGTTCGCGTTCTGCGCGAAGGTGCTCCACAACGGCGATATCGCGACCTACGCCGCGTTCGGCTCCTTCGCGATGCTGATGCTGGTCGACTTCGGCGGCTCGATCCGCGACCGCCTGCGCGCTCAGCTGACCCTCGCGGTCGCCAGCGCGGTGCTGGTCGCCCTGGGCACCCTCGCCTCGCGCGAGGAGTGGCTGGCGGCGGTGGCGATGACCGTGGTCGGTTTCGGAGCGCTGTTCGTCGGCGTGGTCAGCTCGGTGCTCGCGGGCGCGACCACGGCGCTGCTGCTCTCGTTCATCCTCCCGGTCTCGCTGGCGAGCAAGCCCGGCGTGATCCCGGACCGGCTGGCCGGCTGGGGCATCGCCACGGCCGCCGCGCTGCTCGCGGTCTCGCTGCTGTGGCCGGCGCCGGCGAGCGATCCGCTGCGAGGCAGGGCGGCGGCCGCGTGCCGGGCCATCGCGACCCGGCTGCACCTGGCGGTCTCGCTGCACAAGTCAGGGGTCGATGTCGCATCGGCGCCCGAGTACCGGGCGGCGGTGACCGCGTCCGCGACCGCGATGGCCGATCTGAACCGGGTGTTCCTCGCCACGCCCAACCGGCCGACCGGGCTGAGCACCTCGGCCCGCGCCGTGGTCCGGCTGGTCGACGAGCTGAGCTGGCTCAGCGCGATCCTGGCGCAGTCGCGCTCGCTGAACTGCAATATCCCGAATCCGGCCGCGTGCAAGGTGAAGAGCGCCGCGGCGAGCGTGCTGGAACAGGGCGCTGATCTGCTCGACGAGCCGGGGGCGAGCCTGGACGGCCTGCACGACGCCCTCACCGCGCTGCGGGAGGCATTGACCGAGCTGGAGCGCGACGCCATCGGCCAACTGCCGATGCAGTCAACCGCGTTCGACGACGCCACGATCTCCGCCGCCGAACTGCGCCACGCCGAGTCGGTCATGCTGGACGAGCGCGTCAGCGAGGTCATCGACGCGCTCGACCCGAGCTTTCGCGCGCAGGAGATCAGCTTTGTCGCGTCCCTGATCGGCCGCAACATCGACCTGGCCGCGCGGGCCGAGCGGCGCCCATGGGTCGACCGGCTGCTCGGCCGTCAGCCGGAGGGTCTGCCCGGAACGTTCACGGCGGCCCAGGAGCGCGCGGCCGCACACGTGGAGCGGCACTCGGTCTGGCTGCACAACAGCGTGCGCGGCGCGGTCGGCCTTGGCCTCGCCGTGCTCGTGGCGAATCTGACGGGGGTCCAGCACTCCTTCTGGGTCGTGCTCGGCACCCTGTCCGTGCTGCGCTCAAGCGCGCTGAACACCGGGCTGAACGCGTTTCGCGCGGTGCTCGGCACGACCGCGGGCTTCGTGATCGGCGCCCTGCTGCTCATCCCGATCGGACACTCGACCGGGCTGCTGTGGTTCCTGTTACCTCCGGCCATCGTGCTGGCCGGGATCGCGCCCGCGGCGATCTCGTTCGCCGCCGGACAGGCCGGCTTCACGCTCGTTTTGGTCATCCTGTTCAACATCATCCAGCCGACCGGCTGGCGGGTCGGGCTGCTGCGGGTTGAGGACATCGCGATCGGCGCGGGTGTGAGCCTGGCGGTCGGAATCCTGTTCTGGCCGCGCGGCGCGGCGGCGGCGCTGAGCAAGGCGCTGTCCGAGGCGTACGCCGACAGCGCGCGCTATCTCGCGGCGGCCGTCGAGTACGGGATGCTGCGCTTCGACATCGCGGGAACCAACTCAACCGGAGGCAGCGCTTCGGTGGACGCCGCCTCCCTCGTGCCGACCCAGCAGGCGATCCGGGCCGCGGCGGCGGCGCGCCGGATGGACGACACCTTCCGTGAGTACCTGGTCGAGCGCGGCGCGAAGACCGTGCCGCTGGCCGAGATCACGCGGCTGGTCAGCGGGGTGACCGGGCTGCGCCTGGCCGCCGACGCCGTGCTCGACCTCTGGCAGCGCGACGAGGAGCCCGTCTCGAGCGACCGCGCGGCGGCCCGGATGGAGTTGCTGCGCAGCGTCGAGCACCTTCGCAACTGGTACGACGATCTGGCCGGCAGCCTCGATGGCGCGCGGACCATTCCGCCCACCCTGGACCGCGATCCGGAGGCGGACAACCGCCTGGTGCTCGCCGTGCAGCACGACCTGCGGGACGAGGACGGCAAGGCCACGGCCACCGCGGTGCGGATGATCTGGACCGGGGACCATCTCGACGCGGTGCGCCGGCTCCAGCCCAGCCTGCTGCAGCCCGCCCTCGCCGCCAGGTCCGCCGCGTTCAGGTGAGCGGGAAAGTTCACACGGAGTTTTCCCCGATATCGACGCCTACCACCGTGGAAAGACCATGATGAGCTGGTGTCTGACGAAATCGGGGTGCTCTCCCTTTATGAGGGCTTCTTCCGCGGCGGCGCGCGGATCCTCCACACCGACGTGGTCGCCGGCCTGCACGGGCGCGGCCAGCGGCACCGCGTACTCAGCATTCACGAGAACGTTTACCGGGAGGCGACGTTCCAGCGGATGCGAGATGACGCTTGCTATCAGCGACTCGTCGCCGCGGGCATTCCGGTCACCGCGTTGCGCGGCGCCGGACCGGATGACACCGGCCCGCAATCCACCCAATTCACCGACCACGAATTGGCCCTGTTCCAGCGGGAAGCCGCCGCGTCGCGCGTCGTCGTCACGCTCAAGGAGCAGCCGCTGCGCCTGGTGAACCAAGCCGGCTGGGCCGGGCCGGTGGTCACCTGCCTGCACCGCTCCGATCCCGAGAACCAGGGCTCCGCGCTCACCGAGCTTCGCGCCGCGGTGTCCGCCGGGCGCGTCGCGGCGCTGATCTGCTGCGCCGACGCGACGAAGTCCGCCTACCGCGCCGCGGGCTTTCCCGACGGCCTGCTGCACGTCATTCCCAACGGGGTCGACTTGCGCCGATTCCGCCCGGACCGGTTCGCCCGCGCGAGGCTGCGGCGCGCGTTCGCGATCCCGCACGACGCTCCAGTCGTCGCGTTCGCCGCACGCTATGACGGCATGAAGAACGTGCCGCTCTTTCTCGCCGCCGCAGCCCGATTCCTCGCGCAGCGGCCGACGGCGCACGTCCTCATGTGCGGCACCGGCATGACGCGGGAGAACGAGAGGCTACTCGCGGACCTATGCGTCACAGGACTCGAAGATTCCGGTCGAGTCCATCTCCTCGGCCCGCGAGAGGACCCGCAAGCGCTCTTCGCGGCCGCGGACGTCGTCGCGCTGACTTCGACCTTCGGCGAAGCAGCACCCTTATGCCTGATCGAGGGCCTGCTGTGCGGCGCGATCCCGGTCGCGACCGACGTCGGTGACTGCGCCGCGATCGTCGCCGGCCGTGGTCTGCTCACCGCGCCCGACGCCGACGCGATCGCCGCTGCCTGGGGTGAGGCGCTGGCCCGCCGAAACGAGTTCACACCCGCGTTGCTGGCCGCCAGGGAACGGTTCGGCCGCCGCCAGATGCTCGCCGCCTACGCGGCGTTGATCTGGCGTGCGGACGGGCAGGGCGCGCGCCGCCGCCCTTCCCGAGTACTCGAACCGGTCGGCTGAAACGCGAGGCCCGCCCCGCGGAACTCATCCGCGAGACGGGCCGCGCCGTCCACGTTCTGCCTATTCAGAACCCTGTTACCGGAAGATGTTCACCGACTGTGTGACGACGTCCTGGTTCGGGTCGTTCACGCCCGGGTTGCCGCGGAAGTCGGTCCAGACCGGGTGCGCCTGGAAGTCCCGCCCCATGGCGATGGCCGTGTAGTCGCCGATGAACACGCCTTGCAGGGTGTTGCCGGTGACCAGGCCGGCCGCGACGAACTGCACCTGCGGGTTCTCGGTCTGCTTGGTCAGCCGCCGCTGCGGGTTGTGCGAGACCGACCAGCGGTCGCCGGAGACCATCGCGAAGTCCACGCCGATGCCGGCCGGGTCGTAGTAGCGGCTGTAGTAGCTGACCGCGATGTGCCCGTTGTACGCCGCGACGGCCGGGAACACCTCGTCGGTGCCCGCGCCCACGCTCACCGCGGGCGACCAGGACAGCGCGCCGTGGCTCTTCGCCTCCGCCGAGATCAGCAGCGCGTTGCCGTTGGTACGCACCGAGACGCCCGAGGAGTTGTAGAGGCCGTTGCGGTCATCGGCCCAGGTCGCGTACAGCCGGTTCTGGGCCCGGTCGTAGGCCAGCTGCGGGAAGGAGTTGATCCGGAAGTTCTCCCCGGTCAGCGTGCTCGTCCCGGTGTCCGCGTTGAACGGGAAGTCGAAGTCGGCCGCGGCTTCCTGGTTGGTGAAGCTCTTCCCGCCGTCCCGCGAGGTAGCGATCACGACGGCGTCGTGGTCGGTCGGCGCGTTGCAGGCGGCGGTCTTGCAGACAGCGGTCTCATACGCGACGTACAGCGTGCCGTCGTTCGCCACCACCGGGTTGGTGCCGGTGCCGAACGGGGTGATGCCGGTCGTGAAACCGGCCAGCGTCGGCGAGATCGGCACCGGAGCGGAGAAGTGCTTTCCGCCGTCCGTCGACCTGGCCTCGACCGTCGGCGACGCCAGGTAGTTGCCGGCCGCGTCGTACGTGAACTGGGTCCAGGTCACGTACACCGCGCCGGTGTGCTGGTCGACCGCGATCCATTCCTTGTCGTTGAAGATGTTCGTCGGGCCCTGGCTGCCGTCCGCGTTGAAGCCGTCCAGGTGCACGATGGCCGGTTCGCCGAAGGTCTTGCCGCCGTCGTGGGAGACGGAGACGGTCACGCCGCTGGGTGCCTGCGTGCCGCCGGCGACCGGCGCGTTGCGGGAGAAGACCAGGTTGGCGTAGTAGACGGTGTTCTTCGGGCCGAAGGCGAGGGCCGGGTCGCCGGCCGAGTCGGCCAGCGATAGCGGGGCGCTCGCTCCGGTCTGGAAGGTCAGGTGCGGGGCGAGGACGTTCTTCCAGGTCTTGCCGCCGTCAAAGGTCGTATACGCCCAGCCGGAGGCGTCGTTGCGGCTCTCGCGGGAGTTGAACACGCGGTAGTCGTTGGAGCCGGCCACCAGGTTGTTCGGGTTCGACGGGTTCTGCGCGACGGTCGTCTCGTTCTGCGCGGATTCGCAACCGGTCTGGCTGCCGGCCGACACGACCGTGTCGCCCTTGATGACGTCTACGTTGGGCGTCAGCGCGGCGTACGGGTTCGGCTGACCGAGGAAGGACTGGCAGAGCGCTGAGAGGCTCGGCGCCTCCTGCAGTTCGTCATCGCCGGCGAGTATTTCTTTGAGCAGCGGGTTCGGCGTTGTGTGGGTGCGGGCCGCGGCGCTGGCGTGGGCGCGCTGGGCCACCTTCGCGGATTCGAGCGGAGCAGGATGATCCCCGCCCGGCGAGCCCGTGGCCGCCGCGTTGGCGAAGCCGGGGCCCGTGGCAACCAGCGCGGCCGAGGCCGCGGCGACGAGCACGCCCCGAATCGGGCGTATGCGGTGCATCAGTGGTCTCTCCCTCCCTTACGCCGCGGCCGATCCGGCGCGGCGCGTTCGAGACACGGATCCGCGTGATTGCGAACCCGGCGACTGCCGGAACGTTATGACCGCCGATGATCGATGGCAATACTCTGCTGAGCTAGTGACCCATCAGGCCTACCCATACGACGCTTTATGCGCTAACCGGGCACGACGCAGACCATTGACTTATCCGAATTCACCGCGCCCGCTCCGGCAATGTCGGCGCCGTTGCCTGCTCTGGGGCGAGCGAGTCGCGGCGCAGCACCTGGAGCAGTTCCTCGTAGGGGCCGATGAGGTAGGCCTGGTCACCGGCGCGGAAACGAGTGCCGCGGCGGGGCGGGTATTCCAGCCCTGCGCCGTCCGCGCGGCCGATCGCGACGACGCGCGTACGTGCGGACAGCGCGCCCATCGCAAGCCCGTCCAAGCCGCCGCCCGGCGCGACGGTGAGCCGGCCGACGAGCATCGGCTGGTGCCCGACGTAGAAGGTGCCCAGCACGTCGAGGCCGAGCGCCGCGCCGACGAACCAGGGCGCGGCCAGCGCGGCGGTCGAACGGACCGAGCCGAAGCCGAAGCTGCGCTCAACAGTCTGGCCGAGTTGCTCGTCGAACAGCCGCATCACCACTGGAACCTGCGCCCAACGCGCACCCAACTGGTCGCGTACCGCCAGACCGGTCTCCAGATTCACCAGGTCGTCACTGGTGAGCACCGCCACGGCCCGCGCGTCGGCAAGATTGACCGCGCGCAACGCTTGGGGCTGGGTCGCGTCGGCGATGACCACCGGCACGCCAAGAGCACGCATCTGCGCCAGGTACCTGTTGTCCTGGTTCTGTTCGACCACCACGACCCGCGCCTGCTCGGCCACCAGCCGCTCGGCCACCTGGGCGCCGACCGAGCCGAGGCCGATGACCACCACGTGCCCGCGCAGCCCGGTCATCCGGCCGCGACCCAGTGCCTCCTCGATCCTGCGGCTCACCAGCAGATTGGTCAGCATCGCGATGAACACCGCCACCAGCATCGTGCCACCGATCATCAGGCCGATGGCATAGACGCGCAGCCAGGCCGGCTGGTCGTGGAAGGAGAAGTCGCCATAACCGATCGTGGTGACCGTCTCCACATTGAAGTAGAGAGCGTCGATGATGGTCATCCCGCGCCCGCCGTCGCCGCGATAGCCCAAGCGCAGAACCACGGTCGACACGGCGACGAGCGTGAACAGCCCGGCGAACGGGAGCAGCAGGCGGCGGTCGGCGGCGTCGAGGAAGGAGCCCAGAGCAGTACGAATGCGGCTGAGGAAACCGGGATCGGCGGGACACGGCGAGGGCACGTGGACGCGTGCGGGCGTGGGGACCAGCTCCGGCGTGCCGAGCAGAGTGACCGCGTCGCCCTCGTTCACCAAATGGTCGCGGCCGGGGCACACGACAACACGCGTGGTTCCGGCCGGCACGACCGCCACGGGCGCGAGGTCGCCGTAAAGGGAACGCAGCGTCGCCTTGCGGCTCGCAGTGACAGTCACCGCGATGAACCGCTCCCCCGCCAGCTCGATCTCGTGCGCGGTCGAACGCAGGCACGCCTCGACCACCGAGGGAGCGGAGAGCCCTGCGACGTCCAGCACAGCGACGCCGATGCCCGCCATCGCCCGCCCGACCGCCGGGTTGCGCAGCAGCACCACGACGCGCAGGTCCGGCCGCTGTTCGCGGGCCAGCAGCGCGGTCTCCAGGGTGTGCAGGTCGTCCTCCTGCACGCACACGATCGCCGCGGCTCCCGCCAAACCGACTGACTCGAGCGCGCCAAGCCGCGCGCTGCCGACGACATGCGGGACGCCCCAGCTGAGCACGACCGCGGTCATGCGTGGATCGGGATCATCGTCGAGGACAGCCACCCGCACTCCGGCATAGCGCAGCTGCTCGACCGCGCGCAGCCCGACGCCGTGAAGGCCGCAGACGATCACGTGACCGGTCCAGTCGTGACAACCGTCGGTCATCGGGTCATTGTCGTCGCCGCCCATGACCGTAGTATCACCGCTCTTCAACCATCGGTGTCCCTTTGCACGCACCTGGCCGCGTACTTGGTGCGCCGGGCGACTCCCGTGTCCTGCTCGGCTGGACAACCGCCGCCTGTCCCGTTCAACTGGACAACCCGCTTTCCTCCTCCCCGCCTACCGCCGCCCGCCCTCCCGCTTTTCCCAACAAAACCCCCCGCGATGACATCTCCGCTACGCGGCCGGACGACAGCGGCAAGTCTCGTTCACCACGGCACTCGGCCACAGACGCCCGTGCGCGCTGTGAGTCTCGCGATAGCTTTGCCGACGGCGCACGAGGGTTACGCGGGACACGCGTCGACGGATCTTCAGAAAAGCGGGTCCCAGCCCAACCCGCCGGTTCCCCGCCAGGCCGCATACGCCTCCGCCCGGCCGCCGCTGTCCCGCTCAACGGGACAACCAGCTTTCCCCCTTACCGCCGCTCGCCCTCCCGCTTTTCCACTACAAAACCCCCGCGATGACATCTCCGCGACGCAGCCGGACTACAGCGGCAAGTCTCGTTCACAGCCTTGCTCGACCACAGACGCCCGTGCGCGCTGGTTGTCTCGCGATAGCCTTGCCGACGGCGGATGACGGTAACGCGGGACACGCGTCGACAGGTTTTCCACCCCACCACGCGCAAACGGGTGAAAACCCGCAAACACCCGCC
>DASUAR010000137.1:0-57331 GCA_035763685.1 Actinocrinis sp.
CCTCGTTGCCGACCTCCCAGTACTGGATGTTGTAGTGGTTGGTCACATTCGCGTTCTGCACCCACGCGGCGGCCAGCGACGGGGTTCCGGTGCCGTAGTTCACCGTGATGATCGGGCTCGTACCGGCTGACTGCGCGGTGCCCATGAAGTTCGCGAAGCTGGTGTTGGGCGCGTCGTAGCCGCCTTGGGCGACGTTCGTCTGCCAGTTGTAGATGTCAGAGTACGAACCGCCGGGATAGCGCAGCGCGTCGATACCCGCCGCCTTGATCAGGCCCGGCGCGGCCGCATCGTTCATGTTGCCGTCGTACACGGCGGTGTTCAGGCCGATCGCGCCGGACGGGATGGCGCCGAGCCCGGCCGTGGCGTTGACGGTGACCCCGACCGCGGTCGCCGCCAGTGCCGGCGTTGAGGTGATTCCGGTGAACGCGGCTGCGGCGGCGACTGCGGCGCTCAGCCCGAGCCCCCAGAGCCTCCGCCTGGACGCTCTGGTCGTGATGGATACAGCTGATGTTAAAAGCACTCAGGGGTCTCCTTGCCCATGGGATGTCTGCGCGCCGCTTCGCACCGCGTCGCCCGCTCCCGGAATACGGGTGTTCGGCCGCCGTGTCCAGGTAGTCGCATCGAATCGGTTCAGGCATACGCCCTGCGTGTCGTCGAAAGCTTTCGAACATCCAGCTCCCGCGCTTGCGTATCAGGCTTAGGGGATAAGTAGCTTGCATTGAAAGCCGTGAAACCGATCACTGCCCTGTCAGTAAATGCGCACCGTGGTGAGCGCGGAGCCTGCTCGCACGTAGACCGGAATGCGTTCCAGCGGTGCCTGGGCCTCCACGGCCGTGCCGCCTTCGTGGCTCTCGCCGCTCGCCGCGTCGATCCAGTCCGCACCGCTTGGCAGGTACACCGGTCGGCTGCGTGCGTCGGCCTGCGCAACTGGCGCAACCAGCAGATCGGGGCCGAACAGATATTGGTCTTCCACCTCCCAAGCGGCCTCGTCCTCGGGGAAGTCGAAGAAAAGTGGGCGCATCGGCGGTGCGCCGGTGCGGTGCGCGACTTCGGCGAGTTCGTGCACGTATGGTCGCAACCGTTCCCGCAGCAGCAGATGCTCACCCAGGATCGGGTACGCCTCCTCGCCGTAGGACCAGACCTCGTTGGGGCCGCCGCTCATGTGCGTACTGAACGGCTGGTTGGGCTCACGGTCGCCGTGCAGGCGCATGATCGGCTGGAAGGTGCCGTACTGGAACCAGCGCACCAGCAGCTCGCGGTAGGCCGGATCGTCCGGGTTCCCGCCCATGAACCCGCCGATGTCGGTGTTCCACCACGGGATCCCGCTCATCGCCACGTTCAGCCCGGCGCGGATCTGCGTGGCCAGCGAGGCGAAAGTCGGATCGATGTCGCCGGACCACAACGCGGCGCCGTACCGCTGACTGCCGGCCCACGCCGACCGGATGAGGCTGAACGGCCGGTCGTTGCCGACCTCGCGCAGCCCGTCCGCGACCGCCTTTGCGTTGAGCAGGCCGTACACGCTGCTGACCTGCGTCCCCGGCCCGGCCTTGTAGACGGCGCGGCGCGCGAGGTGCGGTGGCATGTCGGGTTCGCAAGCGTCGAGCCAGTACGCTGCGACGCCTATCTCGTGATAGCTGGCCCGCAGGCGCTCCCAGAGCAGGCGCCGCGCCGCGGGGTTCGTGGGGTCGAAGTACGCCATCGGCAAGTAGGGGTCGTCGTCACCGCGGGCGGGCCAGTGGTTGCGCAGCAGGCCGCCGTGGCTGTCTCGCACCAGACCGTCGACGGCGCGCAACGGCTCGAAGTTGGTGCTGCCGGATTCGAGGGTCGGCCAGACTGAGACCGCGAGCTTGACGCCGAGCGACTCGAGCTGCTTGACCATGGCGGCGGGATCGGGCCACTCCTCGCGTTCGAAGTCCCAGTCCCCCATCTTCGGCCAGTGGAAGAAGTCGCAAAGCATGCCGGAAAGCGGCAGCTCGCGCCGCCGGTACTCACGCGCTACCGCGAGCAGTTCCTCCTGCGTGCGGTAGCGCAACTTGGACTGCCAGAATCCGCTCGCCCACTCGGGTAGCAGCGGCGGATGGCCGGTGACGTCCGCGTACGCGGCCATGACCTGCGCGGGGGTATCGCCCGCGGTAATCCAGTAATCGATCTGCCGGGCCTGCTCGGCGACCCAGCGCGTAGCGTCCGCGCCGAGTTCCACCCGGCCCATCGCAGGGTTGTTCCACAGCAGGCCGTAGCCGCGCGAGGAGTACAGGAACGGGATCGCGGCCACGGTATTGCCCTGCACCAGATCGACCACGCAGCCCTTCTGATCGAACCGGCCGTGCAGATGCTGGCCGAGGCCGAAGACGCGCTCCCCGTCGTAGGCCTCGAATAGCTGCTCGAGCTGATACGTACCGTCGCCACGCGCTGCGAGCACTCGTGGGCCGGGACTGGCCGTGTACGGGCGCTTGTCGGCCAGCAGTTCGTGCGGGGCTTCGTGTGCGGTGTCCGTGCTGCGCAGGAAGCGTAGGCGGCCGCGCGCGTCCGCTTCCACGCTGATCCGACCGTTGACCAGCGTCGCCGCGCCGTGTTCGTGGATTGTGGCCTGCGTTGCGGGCGCCGCGACCGGAATGTCGAGCGCCCAGGCGAGGTCCTGATCTATCGCATCGGCCGCCACGCGTACCCGTATAGCGTGCGGGCCCCAGGGCTCGATGCGGACGATCTCGCGCTCGGTGCGCCATTCGAGTGCTGATCCGGTTTGCTGGAACATCGGGTTCGGGTTCCTTCCGCCGCGGGATTCGGCGACAGAGGCTAGCGTCGAACCTGTTCGCCTGTTCATCGATTCGGTTCGACGTTGAGTTCACGCTGCGTGCTGGGCTGACCGCGGCGGCGTCCCGCAGAGCCCGGCCGGTCGACCGCGATCAGCTACCCGCTGATCCCATGTATCGAAGAACTCAGAGGCCTGAGCGTCAATCCTGCCCGGACTGCGGCCCGGACTCCTTCGTGCCGCCGCGGTTCGCTGCTGCGCCGACCGACTAGTGCAGCGCGATGACGGCGTTGTGGTCGCTTCCAGCGGTGGTGGTGGCGGTGACGCCAAATCAGTCAGTCAGTCAGCTACGTGATCCGAAACAACTTCGGTTATCCGTCGAAATGTCATCGAATAATGTCGTATTCTCGACGGAATTCGCCGGGCGACCGGGTCGACTTTCACACACTCACGCTGGTCACCGATGGCAGCGGCGAGCACTCCATCGACTTCGTGATCGCCCAGGACCTGGTCTACAACCAGCTGCACCTCTTCCTCGGCAACAACGACATCGCCGGTTGGCAGCGCGCGATCGAGCGGCTGGCCGCCGCCGACGGGTACGACACGGTGCTGGTCGGGCACGGACTGCCGACGGGCCCCGAGGTCTTCCCCGAGGTCGCGAACTACCTCACCGACGCGCGCGAACTGCTCGGCGAGGACGGCGAGGCCTACAAGAAGGCGATCGTGGACCGCTACCCCGCGTACGGCGGCGCGTTCCTCATCGACATCGCCAACCGCTACCTGTTCGGCACCGGGCACTAGGGTCTGTTCGGGGTTCGGATCACGAACCAGGACCCGCACCTGCCCGTCGCGCGGCACGAGCACTGACGAGCGGGGCGAGGGTCAGCGCGAATTCGGCGGCCCGCACGGTGAGACGATGCTGCGGAAGTACGCCGGGCCCCACGGCGGCGGTGCCAAGGCCCTGGATCGCGTGGTCGGTGTGCAGATGGATCACAGAGTCGGGCACCAGCTCGTGCAGGTGTCGCGCCTGCGCGAGGTGCTGGTCGCGGTAGCGGCGGACCGCGAGGTTGATCAGCGGGTCGGCCTCGATGCGCAGTCCCGCCGCGGCCTTCGGGCCCGGATCGGTCACTTCGGCCCAGCGCACATCGGCGCGGTTGCCGTTCTCCTGCGGCCGCACGTACGGCGTCTGGAGCTCGTCGACGTTGGCGCGGAACCGTCCGATCCGGGCCGCGCGGCGGGAGTCGGGGTACGCTTCGCCGGGCCCGGCTCCGAACCAGGCGACCTCGCTCCAGGTGTCAGGCAACTGCCACCGCAGCCCGAGGCGGCCGAGCGAGGGAGCCTTGTCGCGCAGCTCCAGCTCGCGCTGCAACTCGTCGGGCAGGCCGGGGTCGACCATCGGCTCGCCGAAGGTGTCGCCGCGCTCCGGCCAGTAGCCGACCGGTTCAGTCGCTACGTGCAGCCTCAACGCGTCGGCATCCGCAGTCCAGCGATAGGTGGTCAGGTAGGCGGAGCGACCCGCGGCACCGGCGCTGCGCACAACGACGGTAAGCGCGTCACGTGCGACGTCGAGCGAGACGGTGCGGTGGCGGAGCCGGTGCAGGCCGCGTGCGTGCCAGTACTCTGCGTCGTGTTGCGGGTAGCCGCGGTCGTTGTCTGTCGGGGCGCGCCACAGATCGAGCCAGGGGCCTTGCACCGGTTGCCCGGCAAGGCTGAGCAGCGTGCCGGTGCGGGCATCGAAGCGGCCAGGACCGAGCACGATCGCGCCGTCCTCGGCCTCGGCGGCGGCGGGCGAACCGGTCAAGACCGCGTAGGCCGGGCGACGCGAGGAGGGATACTCGAATTGCTCCCAGGCCACGACGTGCCCTCGGGGTGCCCACGTCGTGGCCTCGGCGAGTTCCGCGCGCACCGTCAGCCACAGCTCGCCGTCACGGTCGCCGTCGCGGTCGGCCGCTTCCTTGACGTCGGGCAACGCAATCTCGGCGCGCTCCCCCGGCGCGATAGACGCAACGACGAGTACACCATCCGCGATCGGCGCGCCGTCGGCCTCGACAGTCCATGCGAACCGCAGGTGGGACAAGTCCCGGAAGTCGTAGCGGTTGTGGACGGCGACGGCATTCGGCTGGTCTGTCTCGCCGAAGCGGACAGGTTCGATCGCCTTCTGATACTCGATCAAGCCTGGGGACGGCGTGCGATCCGGAAAGACGAGGCCGTCGCAGATGAAATTGCCGTCGTGCAGGTCCTCGCCGAAGTCGCCGCCATAACCGAATAACTCACGCCCCTGACTGTCCACGGTACGCAGGCCCTGGTCCATCCACTCCCACACGAATCCGCCCTGCACACGCGGGTATTCGTCCCACTGGCGCACGTATTCATCCAGGCCGCCGGGTCCGTTGCCCATCGCGTGCGCGAATTCGGTGAGCAGGAACGGCTTTCGATTGCGCGGTTCGTCCGCCGGGTCGCCGTGTCCTTCGCGCCGCGGGTAGAAGATCTCGCCGGGCAGCAGGCCGCCTTGCCCGATCCGGGAGACGATCGCGGGCGCGCGATACATCTCCGTGTAAATATCCGTGTACTGCGACAGACGATCGCCCTCGTAGTGGATCGGCCGGGACGGATCGCGGTCGCGGCTCCACGCCGCCATGGCCGCCAAGTTCGCGCCGTCGCCCGCCTCGTTGCCGAGCGACCAGATGATGACGCTCGGGTGATTCTTGTCGCGCTCGACAGTACGGCGCATCCGGTCCAAGTACGCGTCTCGCCACCGCGGATCGTCCGACGGATTGTTCACCCACGGCTCGGGTCCGGGGTGCTCGAAGCCGTGGGTTTCCAGGTCGCATTCGAGGATGACCCACAGGCCCAGCTCGTCGCAGAGGTCGAGGAAGTCGGGGTGCG
This sequence comes from Actinocrinis sp., assembly GCA_035763685.1. Taxonomy (GTDB): domain Bacteria; phylum Actinomycetota; class Actinomycetes; order Streptomycetales; family Catenulisporaceae; genus Actinocrinis. Next base: position 5,636 of record DASUAR010000137.1, read on the forward strand.
GCGGGTAGTGCGAGGTACGTACGGCGTTGATGTTGTGCTGCTTCATCATTTCGACATCGCGGCGCATAGCTTCGCGCGTGACGGCCCGCCCTCGGTCAGGATCGAATTCGTGCCGGTTCACGCCGCGCAGCACGACACGCCGGCCGTTGACCGTCAGTACGCCCTCGTCGTTGATCGCGACCGTCCGGAATCCGATCCGCAGCTGAACCCGCTCGGCGTCCGTGAAGACCTCTGCGGCGTAGAGGAACGGGTCCTCCGCGGTCCACGGCCGGACGGCCGCGAAGGCGAACGGCTCGTCTGCAGGCGCCGCGTCGATGCCGAGCTGCGGGATGCTCACGTGCGCCGGCGCGTGCGCGTCTACGGCTAGCTGCAGGCGGCCGCCGCCGCTGGTCGCGTCGTACTCGGCGTGTACGAAGACGTCCCTGATGCCGCCGGCCGGTCGGGCCAGCAGCGTCACCTCGCGGAACACCCCTGACATGCGCCAGGTGTCCTGATCCTCGAGGTAGCTGCCCGACGAATACTGATTCACCCGCACGGCTAGCACATTGCGCCCGATGCGCAGCGCGTTCGTCACGTCGAACTCCACCAGTAGCCGACTGCCACGGCTGACGCCGAGTTCGATGCCGTTGAGCCACACCCGTGCGCAGGAGTCCACCCCGTCGAACCGCATCAGCGCCGGGCTGTCCGCCCATGACGCGTCGAGCTCGAACTCACACCGATAGTCGCCGGTCGGGTTCTCGTCCGGCACGAACGGCGGATCGAGCGGTATCGGGTAGTTGATATTGAGGTACGCCGGCTTGCCGTATCCGTGCAGCTGCCAGTGCGAGGGCACTTCGAGGCGGTCCCACAAGGCATCGTCGAACTCGGGAGCCTCGAAGCCGTCCGTCTCGACTGCCGCGATCGGCGCCAGCCGAAACGCCCACTGCCCGCTCAGGTCGATCCGGGCGGCATCCGAGCGCAGCGAGGCCCGAGCCGCGACCGCGCCGAACCCCGGCGTGTATTCCTCGAAATAGCGCATGAACCCGCGACCTCCCGCCACAAGATCGGCCATGGTCAACGTGACCGTAGCGTCGAAGGGACGTTGCGGGAAGAAGACATCCCATGAATCTTCGGACGCGATCCGGGGCTGGAACACTTTCACGTTCCAGCCCCGGCGTTTCGCTGCCCTCGTACGGAGCTCAGCCCCGCCCACGCACTGCGTCAGTGCAGCGCGATGACGGCGTTGTGGTCGCTGCCCGCGTTTACCGTCACGCTGAACAGGTGCGTTGACGAGTTGTAGCTGACGGTTCCGACCGAGCCATCGGTGGCGGTCACGGTCGGCGCGGCCGGCGCGTATCCGTGCAGCGTGACCGAGTGCTCGTTGTTCGCGAACGCCACGGTCGCGCTGACCGTGCCGTTGTCGGACAGGTGCGAGATGCGCTTGTCACCGGTGGAGACGAACTTGCCGGCGTCGCCGAGGAACGCGATCCCGGACTGGCCGACCGGCGCGACCTCGTAATAGGAGCCGTTGGTGCCGACCGTGTCGGTGTACGTGCCACCCGCCGAGACCAGCCGCCCGGTGCCGGTGAAGTAGTTGTACACGTACGCCTGGCCGCTCACTCCGAGGCTGTTCGGGCTGAAGCTGATCGACTGGCTGCCGTTGTTGCGCGAGTACGCGAACACGTAGCCCTCACGCAGCCCGTTGTGCCCGGTCGAGGTCCCGGCCACCATCGGTGCGGTGCTGTTGCCCGCGACCGCCGCATAGGTGCTGTCGATCGGCACGATCGGGGTGTCCGGCTTGACGATCACGCCGTCGGAACGGACCGACTTGAGCAGGTTGGAGGCGCTTTCCGCGCCGATCGCGTCGCCGACGCCGACCATGCCGCCGGAGAGCGTGGACAGCAGCAGGTTCTGCGTCTCGGTGCTCATGAACACGTCGGTCCACGGCCACACGCCGACCGCGCTGGCGAACCGCGAATCGAAGATGAAGTTGTCCCACTTGCTGCGGTCGAAGCGGTCCAGCGCCACCCGTGTGGTCTGCGCGTTCTGATACAGCGTGCTCTGCAGGTTGTTCCACGGCAGCGCCATGCAGTACTGAAGCGTGATGCCCTGCGCGGCGGCCGAGTCGGCCATGTTGCCCATGAACGCGTTCGGGTCGGTCAGGTTGTAGTGCGGCTGCGCGTTCGCCGAGAGCCAGTCCTGCTCGTAGGTGACCACCCCGGAGCTCTTGAGGTAGCTCATGGTGCTGTTCCAGAACGAGGAGGAGGTGATCACGTCGCCTGACATCGTGTACTGCGACCGGTACGGGCTGGAGGCGTCGATCCAGCGCGCGTGCGTGACCAGCGGCAGGCCGAGCGCCTGCTGGAAGGAGGAGAGACCGTTCGGGAACAGGGCCGGGGCCGCGCGGTAGGTGTACTCGCCGCCGCGGTTGGTCCCGTTGCCCTGCCACGATTCCGAGGACCCCTTCGGGTACCACCAGCTGTCCAGCTGCATGTAGCCGAGCGGCACGCCCTTGCTCGCGAAGTCCTTGGCCACCGACTCCAGCGTGCCTTCGTATCCCTGGGACGAGTTGAAGGCGTAGTAGTACTTGGCGCCGTTGTCGGTCCAGTAGCCCAGCTTGTTGAGCGTGTTGTTGGCGTCGTTGGGGATCGGCTGCTTGCCGCCCAGCGCCATCAGGGCGCTGCCCCACGTGCCGTAGGTGGTGTTGATGCCGTTGCCGAGCGTCAGCAGCGTGCGGTGGGTGAATCCGGATGGCAGCGTGCCGACGCTCGAGACGATCCCGGCGCTGACCGTGCCGCCGCTGCTGCGCGTCAGGTTCGTCACGCCGAAGTTGTCGGCCGCGGAGATCAGGAAGCTGTGACCTTGGCTGTCGAAGGCCAGCTGCGGGCTATCGTGCGCCGGGGTGCCGCCGAACTGGTACGGCGACCACGCCGCGTCCTGGAACGACTCGCGGTAGGAGAGCCCGGGCGTGGAGAAGGACGGGAACGGCGTGCCCGCCGACGACGAGTTCGACACCGAGGACTTGGTGGTCGAGCTGAACAGCACGTTCGGCGTGTTCTGATACACCCGGATGCTCGCGCTGCGCGCCACGCTGTCGGTGTAGCCGAAGTCGACTTCCTGGTAGGCGCCGATCGAGTCGCTGCCCGAGGCGGTGCTCTGACTCGTCACCGGGTGTCCGACCGAGCCGGAGAAGGTCCAGGAGGCCGGTTGCGTCGCCTGGATCGAGTAGCTGCCGTCCGCGTTCACCGTCGCCGTGATGCCGGATCCGGAGACTGACACGCGCGCCGTGACGGCGTGCGCGGTGCCCTCGGTGAAGGCGGCGCCGGCGAGCAGCGCGAGGGCGGTCGGCGCGGCGATCCGAGCACGGTTGCGGCGGGCGCGCGCCTGCCGCGAAGGTGTCCGTTTCTTCATGTGCGGATATCTCCTCTTCGAGATCGCAGGGATCGAGGTCGCGGCCGGCTTACGGGATTTGGCCGGAGAAGGTGAGCTTGACCGTGTAGGCCAACGCGCTGTACGGCGCGGTGCTCGACGGCATCGAAATGTGCATGCCGCCGCTGTCCTGCGTGGGCTTCGGCAGCGTGATGTAGGTGCCGGAGGCGTTGTTCAGCAGCTGAGTGGAGACCAGGGTGCCCAGGTTGAGCTTGCTGGAAGTCAGCGTGCTGACGGTCATCGTCTTGCCCTGCCAACCGAGCGCGGTGACGTAGAGCGTCTTGTTGTCCTTGCTGCGGGTGAAGCGGATGTCCTTCGGCGTGCCCGCGCGCGGTCCGGTGAACGAGCCGCCGCCCATCGCGGTCGGACCCTCGCCGTAGCTGGTCCACGAGCGCGTGGCGTAGATGCCCTCGCCGAAGCGGCCGAGCCAGTCGCCGACGGCCAACAGGATGGTCTGCTGTTGAGCGGGGATCGTGCCGTCGGCCATCGGGGAGATGTTGAGCAGCATGGTGCCGCCCTTGCTCACACGGTCGATCAGCGCGTGCAGCAGCGCCTGCGTCGTGTAGTAGCCGAGGCCGTTCGTGTAGCACCAGCTGGTCGGCGAGATCGCGTCGTCGGTCTCCCAGTACGGGGTCAGCAGGCCGCCGGGTCCGCCGCGCTCGTAGTCGTAGACCTCACCCTTGTTGTCGAAGCCGTCCTTGTACGTCGCGACGACGTCCTTGTTCCAACCGACGGCGGCGTTGTAGTAGTCGGCGAGGAACTGGAGCCGGTAGTTCAGCTCCACCTTCGACAGGTCGAAGTCCTGGTAGATCAGGTCGGGCTGATAGCCGGTGACGACCTCGTGCAGCTTGTTGTACCAGAGCAGGTTTTCCGCCGCGGTGCCCTGCTGGCCGAACAGGATGCGCAGGTTCGGGTCGGACTGGTAGGGCACGTGGTCGTAGTAGCCGTTGAAGTGGTAGGCGTGGTGCAGCGCGCACATGAACTTCAGGCCCTGCCCGCGGATCGCCTGGCCGTGCAAGCCGACCAGGTCCAGCTTCGGGCCCTTGGCCACCGAGTTCCACGGGTTGGACCGGCTGTTCCACATCGAGAAGCCGTCGTGGTGCTCGGCGACGGGTCCGGCGAACTTCGCCCCGGCGTTCTTGAACAGCGTGGCCCAGGCGTTCGGGTCGAAGTGGCCGCCGGCGCTGGTCAGCTTCGGGGCGAACTGCACGAAGTTGCCGGCCTTGTCGCGGGCGCCGTTGATGAAGTTCTGGTACGGCCACGCGGTGGGGGTGCCGTAGGTGGCGAGGTGGTGGTTGTAGCAGGAGTCCCCGCTGATGTACATCCGGCGCGGGTACCACTCGTTGCCGTAGGCGGGGACGCTGAAGACGCCCCAGTGGTAGTAGATGCCGAACTTGGCGTCCTGGAACCAGGTGGGCGCGGGCGGGTGCTGGTCGACCGAGGTCCAGCCGGCCGTGTAGCTCTGCGGCCCGGCGTTCGCGTCGGCGTCGGGGGCGAAGCGCACCAGGCCGAAGGCGGTGGCCGCGCCGGTGGCGGCCAGTAGCTTGCGCCGGCTGATCGGAACGGAGGAGGAATCCGAAGAAGGCATGACGAGGACCTTTCGCAGACGTGGGTGTGCGCCGGCGATGACGGCGCGATGTCGCTCAAGGCATGGGGAGCGAGTGAGTCGCGGAGCGGGAGGGATGGTCGCGGCTGCCGCCCAGCTCGGGCACCGGGCGGCAGCCGCGACCGGCTTATCAGTGTCCGTATCCGGCGGCGACGATGTTCGCCTGTACCGCGTTCTCCGCGGAGTCCGACGGGTAGCCGCTGGTCATGACGCCCTCGTAGAAGGTGCCCGCGGAGCCGTGGCTGTTGTCGCCGCCGATGCCCAAGATGATGGCGCCCTGCTTGCGCATCGGGTTGTAGCCGCCCGAGGGCCGCACACCGTTGAAGTAGGTGGACAGGCCACCGGACTGCGCGTTGCCCGCCTTGATCGCCCAGTGGTTCTGGCCGCCGTTGATGATCGCGGTCAGGTAGCGCGGGCTCACACTCGGGTCACCCGCGTTGTATCCGTGGTTGGCGCCGGAGTACAGACCGTTCTCCAGATCCGCCATGACCCACGGACCGGCGCCGGTGCCGTAACCCCACACCTTGATCTTGCCGAAGTAGATGGCTTCCATGGTGCCGTTGCCGTCGTCGTGGGCGTTGGTCTCGGCGTTGCCGTAGTCGAAGCAGCAGCCGCCGTTGGAGTGCGTGCCGTCCAGCACGTCGTACATGCCCTCGGACGCGTCGCCGCTCGCGATGCCGGAGGTGTGGTCGTTGCGGTATCCGGTGCCCGCGGCCACGTAGACGCCGTACGCCTTGTGACCGCTCAGCGTGGTCGGCGCGGACTTCGCGTTGGCGAGGTTGTCGTAACCGCCGGAAGCCGGGCCGGGGAATGCGCCGCCCGGAGCCTGGGTGAGGTTGTTGTGGCGCGAGGTCTGGTCGTAGATGATCGTGATCACGCAGGTGGTGTTGGCGCAGAACGAGTCCTGCGCGGCGGCGTTGGCGTAGCCGCCAGTGCTCAGCACGTTGATGTTCAGCGTGTGGCTGTCCGAACTGCGCCGCACCTGGTAGAGCGGGCCGCTGTAGGCCGCGAACAACGCCCGCGTGGTGCTGTGCGCCGCCACACACGGCGTGCCGGCCGAGGCGAAGATGTCGCACGGCAGGCTGGTGGCCGCCGACGCCGGCTGCATCGCGAACGCGCTCAGTCCGGCGCCGACCAGGGCCGTCGCGGCCGCGGCCAGCCCGAGCCGGCGACGGCGCGTTCCTATTCTCGAGATCCTCACGGGTGGAACTCCGTCCTCTTCAGTGGGTAAGCCGGCGCTTCGGACTCGCGCGCCGCCTTCTCGTGGTACCGGCCCCGCTCCCCCACGGGCGAGACCGGCAGATCAGATGCGTCTCAGGGTTCTACTCGACCGCTCAGCGATAGCCAGCGGCGACGATGCTGGCCTGGACCGCGTTGTCGGTGGCGTCCGACGGGTAACCCGCGGTGATGGCGCCCTCGTAGAAGGTGCCCGCGCTCAGGTTGGTGTTGTGTGCGCAGCAGTCCCCTCCACTGCCGAGCACGATCGCGCCTTGCTGCTTCATGGGGTTGTAGCCGAGGGGCAGCGATCCGTTCCACAGCGTGGTCAGCGTGCCGGACTGAGCGTTGGCGCCCTTGAGCGCCATGCGCGTCGTGCCGTTGTTCTTCAGCATCGCCGTGACGTAGGTGCTGGTGAACGCGCGCTGGTTCGGGTTCCACTTGCTGCTGCCGCCGGGGAACAGGCCGTATTCGAGGTCTGCCTGCACCCACGGCCCGGTGCCGGTGCAGCCGCCGAACCAGCAGCTGGTGCCGAGGTAGATCGCGTCCATCGCGCCCGCGCCGTCCGCGCGCCGGTCCGTCTCGCTGTTGCCGTAGTCGAAGCAGCAACCGTGATTCACGTGCGTGCCCGAGGTCACCATGTACGCACCCTGCGGCGCGCTGCCCTTGGGAACGCCGGTCGAGGAACCGTTGCGCCAGTAACTGTTGCCCGGGTTGATGTAGAGGTCGTACACCTTGTGGCCGCCGGCCGTGAGCGACTGGCGGGTGGCGCTGGACGGGGTGTCGTTCCCGCCGGCCCCGCCCGGCCCCTGGTACAGCAGGGTATTGCCGCGACCGGACTGGTCGTAGATCGCCGTGATGACGCAGGAGGTGCCGGCGCAGAACGAGTCCTGCGCCGCGGCGTTCGCGTAGCCGCCGGCGCTCAGCACGCCGATGTTGAGCGTGTGGCTGTCCGAACTGCGCCGCACCTGGTAAAGCGGGCCGTTGTACGCGGCGTAAAGCGCGCGGACCGTGCTGTGCGCGGCCACGCACGGGGTGCCTCCCGCGGCGTAGATGTCGCACGGCAGGCCCGCCGCCGCCGAGGCGGACTGAGTCCCGGCCACGGCGGCGCCGGCGAGAGCCAGCGCGCCCGCGGCGAGCACGGCTCCCAGCCGACTGCGAATGCGAATGCGAACTTTGCTGCTTCGCATGAGAATGCTTACACCCTTCTTCCGCCTGAGTGCTGCGGGCGGCTGGTGGCGGGCGGTGATCACCCGGCTAGTGGATGCGGAAGGTCATCAGGGAGCGGCCGGGGACCGTCGCGGTGAACGAGCCACCGCTCAGCGACATCGCGGACTGCTGGGCGAGGCTGCTGCCCGAGTTGGTCAGGTACGGGGTCACGGTCCCGCTGGACAGTCCGGCGTTGGACACCGCGTAGGTCGCCGAGGTGCCGGCGCTGTTGGTGTTGAGAACCACGACGATGACGGAGCCGTCGGTGTTCTTGAACGCGGCGACGTCGAGGCCGTTCCCGGTGGTCGCGGAGATCCGGGTCGCCCCGGGCCGCACGAACCTGCTGTAGCTGGCCAGCGAGTAGTACCGCTTCGCCGGGGTGAGCGTGGAGCCCTTGAGCCCGATCAGGGAGCTGTCGTGGCTGGTGGTGCTGATGCCCCAGAAGTAGCAGAACGCGTTGTCGTTGCCGCGGGTCATCGAGGTGAAGACGTTCTGCGCCCAGTTGAAGCCGTCGGCCTGGCCGTTGTCGTCCCAGGAGCCGTCCCACTGGTTGCCATTGATCGACCACTCCGACTCCCACACCGACCGGCCGCCGGAGTTGATCGGCGAGGTCGGCGCGCCGGCGTAGCCATGGCTGGTGAAGACCCCGACCGCCGCGTTGGCCGCGGAGTTCGCCTCCACCGCGCTCGCATAGCTCGGCAGCTGGTTGAAGCCGAGCGTGTCGCAGCAAGTGATCTTCGTGGACAGGCCGGAGGATCGCGCCGCCGGCCCGAGCACGGACAGGAAGTTGACCGCCTGCGACTGGGTGAACAGCATGCTGCCGAAGCTGCTGGTGCTGGTGGCGGGCTCATTGACGAAGCCGAGGGTCGAGGGCGCCACCCCGGCCGAGGCCCAGTACTTGGCGTCCTGGACCAGATAGTTCGCGTAGGCCTGGCGCCAGTCGCCTGACGAGCAGGAAACGCCGGGCACTCCGCACAGCCCGCCGCGATCCGCGCTGTTGGTCATGTAGGGCGGCGGCGTCCAGGCGTTGTTGTAGAAGTTTGTGACGCCGTAGCCGTTCTTGGCCTGCAACGCGAGCCACAGCTGGCCGTCCTCGGTGCCGCCGTTGGACGGGTTCCACACGTAGTGCGGGGTCGCCGAGGGGCTGCCCGGACTGGTCGGCTCGATCGAGTCGATGTCGTTGCGGATGATGCTGAACCCGGCGCCGTTGGACGTGCTGAACAGCAGGTCCAGGGCCTGCTTCTGCGCGGTTGCGCTCAGCCCGCGGATCGCGTTGGCCATGTTGAAGGACTCGGAGATGCCGAATCCGTCGATCTTCTGGTACGAGCTGCCACCGATGGTCACCGTGGGCGCGGCGTTCGCCGGCGTGCCGAACGCGAACACCGAGCCGATGCCCGCGAGGCCTGCCGTCGCCGCGGCGACGAGGCGCACGCGGCGTGCGGTTCGAGACATGAAGAACTCCCTGCCGGCCGTCGCGTTCGTGGGTGGCGACGGCTCTGGTCCTACCTGGATGAATCGTCCGTGGGCGCCGGCCGATCGACGGCGGCGCCGCGTCCGGGCCGGTCGGCGCGGACAGGTGGGTGCACGGCTCTGGGGCGCCCGCGCCGGATACCGGACATCGCGGCAGGCTGACATCCCCGAAATGTGAGCGCTAACATCGCTCCGGAGGGCGCTAGTCAGGGCGCCAGTACTTGTTCACGTCCGCACATCCTTGGGCGAGTGTGGGTATACGCCACGAGCCGCGTTGATTCGTCACGGTCCGCGACCACGCGATCTCACGACCGCATGCCGATGCTCGAACTCGCCTCCCCGATGTGTCAACGGAATGAACAAATGCATCCGTATTATCCGCTTTGCGCATCGAACGGCTGTCGAATACTGCCGAAGTTCCGACACTGACGCCGTCGCGCGCCGGCTCGCCCCGGCGTACAGAGCACTGACATGGGATGTCGTTTTGTTCAACTCTTGCCGCCTGGATGACCGCGGTGTAAACAACACCCTGTGCAAATGCGTACGCCGGAGGCCCGGACCGGGAACCGGGAGCGGGTCATCGAGCTGTTGCGCACCCGCGGCGCGCTGACCCGGGCCGACCTGGCCCGGTCGCTCGGCCTGTCCCGGGCCACGGTCTCGAACGTCGTGGCCGCGCTGCACCACGAGGGCCTGGTCGTCGAGACCGAGGGCACTGACACCAGTGTGCAGCCGCGACAGGGCAGGCCAGGGGCCTTACTCACCCTCAACCCCTCGGCCGGCGTCGTGGTCGGGATCGATTTCGGCCACACCCACGTGCGGGTCATCGTCGCGGACCTGGCGCACACGGTGCTCGCGGAGAACACCCGGATCCTGGTGCGGGATCACGACGCGCGCCACGCCCTGCAGAACGCGGTCGCCATGGCCGAGGAGACGCTCGTCTCCGCCGGGGTGGACCGCACCAAGGTGATCGGCGTCGGCGCGGGCGTGCCCGGGCCTGTCAACACCCTGACCGGCAAGGTCGGCTCGTCGAGCATCGCGCCGAGCTGGGTCGGGCTGCGGCCCGGCGACGAGCTGGCCGGGCGGCTCGAGCTGCCGGTGCTCGTCGACAACGTCGGCAACCTCGGCGCGCTGGCCGAGGTCACCTGGGGCGCTGGCCAGGGGGCGCAGGTCGCGGTGTACATCAAGCTCGGCACGGGCGTCGGCGCCGGTTTCGTGCTCGGCGGCCGCATCTTCCGCGGGTCCTGCGGGACCGCCGCGGAATTCGGGCACATGACCGTCGACCCGGCCGGGCAGATCTGCCGCTGCGGAAACCGCGGCTGCCTGGAGACCTACGTCGGCCTGCCCGCGCTGCTCGGCCAGTTGCGCACGCACTACGGCGCCGATCTGACCACGCACGACGTGGTCACGTTGGCCCTCGCGGGCGACCGCGCCTGCGGCCGCGTGCTCGCCGACGCCGGCCAGCGGGTTGGATCCGCGATGGCGATCGTGTGCAACCTGTTCAACCCGGACCGGGTGATCATCGGCGGCGAACTGGCCGCGGCCTGCGACATCGTGCTGCCGCCGCTGCGCAACGCGCTGGATCGCGACGCGCTGCCATTCGCCGGCGGACATGTGAAGGTCTGCAAGGGCCAGCTCGGCGATCGCGCCGTCGCGCTCGGCGCGATCGCGACCGTTCTGCACGCGACGACGCGCTTCGTCAGTGCGTCGCGCTCCGCGGTCCCGGCCCCGGTGCGCCCCTGAAGACCGGCGCCGCGAGCGTGGATGACAGCCGCTTTCACCATTCGAACACGTCGATACGACTCGGCATCCGGGTGCTCACTTGGGCGAATTCTTGGGCAGCGTCAGGATCCCCGTCCGCGGCGTCGTTTCCGCCATCGGCAAGAGCGGCGCGAGCAGCTACACCCTCACCGACCTGTGGACCGGCGCCGTCCGCACCACCAGCAGGGCGATCAGCGCATCAGTACCCGGGCACGGTGTCGTGATGTACCGCGTTCACTGATAGCGAAGCCCGGCTCTGCGAATCCGGCAGAAGTGATCGCCAAAACCCGGATATGCCGTCCGCTGCTTGGCATTATTCGACAACTCTTCGACGGAAATCGCGGCCTTTCCGGCAGGTTTTGTTCATCGTATTGACCCGTCAGGAGACCTGATTCAGCATCCTGCGCATGAGATTCAACCCACATATCTCAGCAGGCGGCGCGCGCACGCCGTTCAAGCGGCCGCGTCCAACGGTCGCGACATCACCTTCGTCGACGACATGCTCAGGCAGTTCGAAGCAGGGCTCTGCATCGACACGACGCGGATCTTCTCCGTCGGCTTCAGCTACGGCGCCGCCATGACGTACTCGCTCGCCTGCTCGCGGGCGAACGTCTTCCGCGCGGTCGCGATGTACTCGGTCGGGCTGCTCAGCGGATGCAGCGCCGGCACCCAGCCGATCGCCTACCTCGCCTCACACGGCGTCAGCGACCCGGTGCTCAGCTACTCCGGCGGAGTCTCGCTGCTCGACCGGTTCGTGCGCAACGACGGCTGCACCATGCAGACTCCGCCCGCGCCGGCCAAGGGCAGCGAGACACATATCATGACGAACTTCAAGAACTGCTTCGCCGGGCATCCGGTCGAGTTCATCGCGTTCGACGGCATACGACATCTGGCTGAACGGCTGCGGCATCGAAGTCATGGTCTGGACTAGGGCCTGTTCGGGTCGAACACCGGCAACCTGACTATCGGCGGGAACACCTGGACCGTGTACGCGGGCAGCAACGGCAGCATCCCGACCTACTCGTTCAAGCGCACCGGCAACGAGAACTCCGGCACGGTGAACCTGCTCGACCTGCTCAAGTGGCTGCAGAACAGCAGGCACTACTACAACAACCCGACGCTGTCTCAGGTCCAGTACGGCTTCGAGATCAGCGGCACCGGCAGCCGGCAGGAGACCTTCGCCATCAGCAGCTACTCGGTCTCAGCAGGCTGACGCGGCCCTGCGACCTATCGCCACTGCGGAGGCTTTTGCACTTACCGGTTCTGGCGCGCGCGTTTCGTGTCCGCACTGCCTCACTGCCTCTGCGCGGTGGTGCGGTCAGGCGGTTTTGACCAGGACGCCCGCGCCTTCGAGCGCGGCGATCTCGTCGGCGGGGGCGCTGGTGTCGGTGACCAGGGTGTGCAGGAGGGTAGCCGGGCCGACGTGCGCGTGGGCGGTGCGGCCGAGCTTGCCTGCGTCGGCGGCCGCGACGATCCGGCGGCTGGAGGCGATGATCGCCTTCTTCACCGCGGCATCGTCCAGGTCGTAGGCGGTCAGGCCCTCGGCGGCGCTTAGCCCGCAGCAGCCCAGCACCGCCGTGTCGAAGCGCAGCGCGGCCAGGGAGGCGAGGGTGAGCGGGCCGGTCAGCGCGCCCTCGCCGGGTCGCGGCCGTCCGCCGGGCACCAGCAGCGTGGTCGGTGCCGGTGCGTCGCTGAGGATCTGGATGGCCTGCAGCGACAGCGGCATCACGGTGACCTGCCGGCCGCGCAGCAGATGGGCGACCTGCAGGCAGGTGGTGCCGCTGTCGAGCAACACGGTCTCCCCGTCGTTGATGAGCGAGGCGACCTCGGCGGCGATGCGGCGTTTGGCGTCGGGGCCTTCGTGGACGCGCAGCGCGAACGGAGGTTCCTGACCGCGAAGCAGCAGGGTGCGCGCCCCGCCGCGCACCCGCTCGAGCACGCCTTGGGCCGCCAGGGTGTCCAGGTCGCGCCGGATGGTCATCTCCGAGGCGCCGGTCAGCTCCACCAGCTGCGGCACTGTGGCGCTGCCCGCCTGCTTGACGGCCTCGGCGATGCGCCGGTGACGGTCTGCGTTGCTCATACCGCGATTGAACACCACCACCAAACGAACATGCAAGCCGTTCGAAAACACACCTTTCAATCATCCAACATGTTCGTTATGGTGGGCTGCATGCAACCCTCTTTCCGGGCCGCACGCTTTGCGACCTTCGTCTACTTCGTCCTGAACGGCACGGTGATCGGCCTGTGGCTGGTGCAGATCCCCGCCGTCGAGAAACACGCGGGCATCAGCCACGCCACCCTCGGCAGCCTGCTGGTGCTCATCGGCCTTGGCGCGTTCCTCGGTATGCAGGTCGCCGGCCGGCTGGCCGACCGGCTGGGCACTCGCGTGGTGGTGCCCGCCGCCGCGGTTCTGTCCGCCGCGACCCTCGCCCTGCCCGCCCTGCCCCGCAACCCTTGGGCGTTGGGCGGCGCCCTGCTGGTCTTCGGGTTCGGCAACGGCTGCCTGGACGTGAGCATGAACGCCCACGCCGTGCACGTGGAGAAGGCTTACAACCGGCCGGTCATGTCCGCGTTCCACGCCACCTTCTCCGTCGGCGGGGTCATCGCCGCGCTCGTCGGGGCGGGTGCCACCAGGGCCCGGCTCAGCCCCGCCGCGACGCTCGCCGTCGCTGCGGCCGTCGGCATCGTGGTCGCCCTGCTGCCCGCGCGCAGCCTGCTGGCCACCACCCCGACCTCCCTAGCACCCGGCGGCGCCATCGCCGAATCCGCCGCCGTCGCCGCGCAGCACGAAGGGAACCTGGTGGCGCGGCGGCGCAAGGCGCCGGCCCGTATCTGGATCCTGGCGGCCCTGGCACTGGCGTGCATGCTGAGCGAGGGCGTCGCCAACGACTGGAGCGCCCTGGAACTCAAGACCATCCTCGGCGCGCCCGCGAGTACCGCGGCGTTCGCCTACGGCACCTACGCCGCGACGATGACGATCGGCCGGCTGCTGGCCGACCGCGTCTCCGCGCGGATCGGGTCCGCGACGGTGCTGCGCTACGGCGCGGCCGCCGGGGCCGCCGGTCTGACCGTTGTGGCCTTCGCCCCGTGGATCTGGCTCGCGCTGACCGGCTGGGCTCTGTTCGGCCTGGGCCTGTCCGGCTGCGTGCCCCAGTTGTTCAGCGCCGCAGGACACACCGACCCCGCAGCTGCCGGGACCAACGTCTCCCGGGTCGCAGGGCTCGGATATCTCGGCATGCTCGCCGGCCCCGCCGTCATCGGCTGGATGACCCACCTGCTCGCCCTCGGCCACACCTTCCTGCTGCCCGCCCTGCTCCTCGTGGTCGCCGCCGCGGCTGCCGGGATCCTGCGCACTGGACCACAGCGCGCGCGGGAACCCGAGCCCGAGCCCGAGATGGCGCGGCTGCCGTGACCGAAATCGCCATCACCGGAAGGAACCCGTCCATGCGCGCCGGCCGGCGGATCGTGCTGTTCGACCTGTTCGGAGTCATCGCCCTGCGACAGCGCCCCGGCGCCCTGGCCCAGATGGCCTCCTGGTGCGACACACCGGAAGAAGCGTTCGCCCAGGCCTACTGGGCCCTGCGCCCGCCCTATGACGCCGCGCGGCAGTCCGCGCCCGAGTACTGGGCGGCCGTGCTGCGCCGTCTCGCCCGCCCCGTCGATACCGGCGTGGTCGAGAAGCTGCGGCTCGCCGACATCGACAGCTGGTCCCGCGTCGACCAGCGCATGATCGCCTACGCGCTTTCCCTGCGCGAGCGCGCCCGCGTCGCCCTGCTTTCCAACATCCCCGCCGACCACGCGGACGCCTTCCTGGCCGCCCAGCCCTGGCTGCGCGACCTGGACCACGTCGCCTTCTCCGGGAAAATCCACGCCGCCAAACCCGAACCGGCCGCATTCCACCACGCCGTCACCGCCCTGCGCGCCGCCCCCGCCGACTTCCTGTTCATCGACGACCGCGAAGAGAACGTGCACGCGGCCCAAGTCCTCGGCATGAACGGGCACCTGTTCACCACGCTCGACGCACTCGCACCTACCGTCGACCGTTGGCTAACGACCAGCCAGCGCAGACCGGACCCGGTACCGGCCACGAGCGCGAGGACATCGCGAGCGTCCGCAGCCCGCGAACCCCCAGACGCAACGCTATAGGCGCGCAACACGCAGAAGGCGATTCAAGGCTCTTCGAAACCACGCCGCGTGCCGCGCCGAACCGGCGGCCAAGTCCCACACGATCGCGGTGCCGTCGCGGCTGCCGGTGATGGCCAGTACAGCGCCGGCCGTTCCAGGCGTCGCGGCAATCCAGTCAGGACGAACGTGCACACGTCTTGACGATTCTCGTATGGCTGCGTAGTCTGACTGCGTAGTCAGGCGGCACGGCATCCGTTAGGATGCGGTCACTAGGCCAGCGGAGGACGGACCCATGAGCGGCGCGATGAGGCGAAGTGGCGACGCTTCGGTTCCGCGTAGCGTGGACGTCGCGCGGGTGGCCGGCGTCTCGCAGAAGACCGTGTCGCGAGTTCTCAACGACGAGCCGTACGTCTCCGAAGATGCACGGCGGCGAGTGCTCCAGGCCGCAGAACAGCTGGGCTACCGGCTCAACTACGCGGCGCGGGCGCTCGCCTCGGGACGGACTCGCTCCATCGGCGTGGCGACGCTCGGGACTGCTCTGTACGGGCCCGCCTCGCTGCTGATGGGCATCGAGCGGGCCGTGCGGGACACCGGTTACACGCTGCGCGTGGTGAGCACGCTGGAGGGTGACCTGGCGGGTATCGCCGGCGCGGTGCAGGCGCTGCTGGAGCAGGGCGTGGACGGCATCGTGATCTCGGAGCCGATCGACGAGGGCGAGGTGCCCGTGCGCGTCGACGTCCCGGTCCTGGTCGTCGGCGCCCCTGCCCCGTTCGCCGCTCCCCGGGTGGTGGCCGCCGGGGTCGGCGCCGACCTGCTGGCCCGCGCTGCCACCGAGCACCTGCTGGACCTCGGGCACGCCACCGTGCACCATCTGTCCGGTCCGCAGCGCTGGTACGCCGCGCGCGACCGTCTGGCGGGATGGCGCGCGGCGCTCACGGCGCACGGGCGGGCCGAACCGCCGGTCATCGAAGGCGACTGGTCGGCCGCGTCCGGATACGCGGCGGGCCGCGAACTGGCCCGCGACGACGCCGTGACCGCGGTGTTCGCCGCGAACGACGACATGGCCGTCGGCCTGATCCGCGCGCTGACGGAGGCCGGACGGCGCGTGCCGCAGGACGTCAGCGTCGTCGGCTTCGACGACATCCCGCTGGCCGCCTACGTGACCCCTCCGCTGACCACGGTGCGTCAGCCCTTCGACGCCGTGGCGAAGGAAGGGGTGGGGCGTCTCGTGCAAGCCATCGAGAATCCCCAGACAGATCCGCCCCCGGCGAGCGATCCACCGATCGAGCTCGTCGTACGCTCCTCCACCGCGCCCGCGCCGACCCGGACGACCCCGGAGCGCAGGCGGCACCTTGCACCGCCCACCACCCCGGCCAACAACGCGGTAATGCCGCACAGCTAGTCGGCTAAGCCGGCTAGTCCGCTCAGCACTCCTCACGCACGCACCCGTCGGTCGCGTCTGCCGCATCCCTCATCGCAGTCCTGTCGCGATTGCGCACGCTCGCGTGCCGTCACCTCTTCCAATGGCGGGAGTCCACCATGTCCAAATCCACCGAACCGTCCCGATCCGCCGCCTTCGGCGACCAGTTCTCGCTCAATCGCCGCCGCTTCCTCGGCATGACGGGGGCCGTCTCGCTCAGCGCGGCGCTGGCCGCCTGCGGCGGCGGCAGCGGCGGGTCCGGCGGCTCGACCTCCTCGGCCGCGTCGCTGAGCCAGGCCGAGATCGACAAGGCGATGGCGACGCCGACCACGCTGACCTTCTGGACGTGGGTGCCGAACATCCAGTCCGAGGTCGCGCTGTTCGAGGCGAAGTACCCCGCGATCAAGGTCAACGTGGTCAACGCCGGTCAGGGCACGCCGCAGTACACCAAGCTGCGCACCGCGTTGCAGGCCGGCAGCGGCGCGCCGGACCTGTGCCAGATCGAGTACCAGTACGTTCCGACCTTCACGATCATCGACGCCCTGCTGGACCTGCGGCCGTACGGCGCCTCCGCGCTCAAGGGCAAGTTCGTGGACTGGACCTGGAGCCAGGTCAGCGGCAGCGGCGGCGAGGTTTGGGCGATCCCGCAGGACACCGGGCCGATGGGGATGCTGTACCGCAAGGACATCTTCGACCAGTACGGCATCGCGGTGCCGACCACCTGGGACGAGTTCGCCGCCGCCGCCCGCAAGCTGCACGCGGCCAATCCGAACATCTACCTGACCAACTTCGCCGCGAACCAGGCCGCCGCCTGGCACGGGCTGCTGTGGCAGGCCGGTGCCAAGCCGTACGCCGTCTCCGGCAAGAGCACCGTGGCCGTGAACGTCGACGACGCCGTCTCGAAGAAGCTCGCGGCGTACTGGGGCGGTCTGGCCAAGGAGGGCGTCGTCAGCACGGACACGGACTTCACCGACGCCTGGTACGCCGGGCTGAACAAGGGCACGTACGCCACCTGGCTGACCGCGGCCTGGGGTCCGGCGTTCCTGTCCGGTTCCGCCGCGGCCACCTCCGGCAAGTGGCGGGCCGCCCCGCTGCCGCAGTGGGACGCCTCCGCGCCGGCCTCCGGCAACTGGGGCGGCTCGACCACCGCGGTGATCAAGTCCACCAAGAACCCGATCGCGGCAGCGCAGTTCGCCCAGTTCCTCAACAGCGACCCGGACAGCGCCAAGCTGTTCGCCACCAAGCAGTTCTTCTTCCCGTCGACCAAGGCCCTGCTGGCCGATCCGAGCTTCACCGGGGCCGCACCCGCCTTCTACGGCGGTCAGCAGGTCAACCAGGTGTTCGCGGACGTCGGCGCCACGGTGAACACCTCGTTCCAGTGGCCGCCGTTCCTGGACGAGGTGGTCACGGACTTCACCGACACGGTCACCAAGGCGCTGTCGACCAAGGGCGACGTCGTCGCGGCGCTGGCCCAGTGGCAGGCGCGCATCGTGAGCTACGCCAAGGGCCAGGGCTTCACCGTCCAGGGCTCCTGACGGCGGGAGGACTGATGACCACTGCCACGACCGCGTCCCCGTCCGGGGCGCCGCGGCGCGCGGGATCCGGGCGGCGCCGAGGCGGCGGGGCGCGCACCAGGGCGGCGGGGCCGCTGTTCGTCGCCCCGTTCCTGGCGCTGTTCCTGCTGCTGTTCCTCACGCCGCTCGGCTACGCCGCCTACCTGAGCCTGTTCCAGCACAAGCTGATCGGCGGGACGAGCTTCGTCGGGCTGCGCAACTACGTCACCGCCGCGACGGACCCGTTGCTGCTGCACGGTGTGGCCCGGGTCGCGCTGTTCTTCGTGATCCAGGTGCCGGTGATGCTGGTGCTGGCGCTGCTCTTCGCGCTGGCACTGGACAGCGGGCTGCTGCGGCTGGCGCGGGTGATCCGGCTGGGCGTCTTCGTGCCGTACGCGGTGCCCAGCGTGGTGGCGACGCTGATGTGGGGGTACCTGTACGGACCCTCCTTCGGTCCGCTGGCGCAACTCGGCCGGCACCTGCACTTCTCGGCCCCGGACTTCCTCGGCAGCGGCCTGATGCTCGGCAGCCTGGCGAACATCGTGACCTGGGAGTTCGTCGGCTACAACATGATCATTCTGTACGCCGCGCTGCAGACGGTGCCACGCGAACTGTACGAGGCCGCCGCCGTGGACGGGGCCGGGGCCTGGCGTATCGCCCGTTCGATCAAGCTGCCCGCGCTGCGCCCGGCGCTCACGCTGACCCTGCTGTTCTCCATCATCGGCAGCTTCCAGCTGTTCAACGAGCCGAAGCTGCTGCAGCAGCTCGCCCCGGACGTGATCGACAGCGGATACACCGCGAACGTGTACGCGTACTCGCTCGCCTTCACCGGCCAGCAGGTCAACTACGCCGCAGCGGTCTCCTTCCTGCTGGGGCTGGTCATCGTGATCGTCTCGTACGCCTTCATGTTCGCCGCAAGCCGACGGAGGAACGCGTGAGCACCACGACCGCGACGGCTCGCGGACCCGTCGCCGACGCGCGGCGCGCGCAGCCGGCGGGGCGACGGCGGCGCCCGGGCAAGGGCCGGCGCAGCACCCCGCTGACCATCGCCATGCTCGCCGCCCTGGCCTACTTCCTGGTGCCGCTGTTCTGGCTCGTCGTGGCCTCAACCAAGAGCACCCAGGACCTGGTCAACACCTTCGGGCTGTGGTTCTCGCACGCCCCGCAGCTGCTGACCAACGTCCGGCTGACGCTGGGCCAGGACGACGGGGTGTTCGTGCGCTGGCTGCTCAACACCGTGCTGTACGCCGGGGTCAGCGCGGTCGGAGCCGCGCTGCTGGCGGCCACCGCCGGATACGGCTTCGCCAAGTACCGCTTCCGCGGTCACGGCGGCGCGTTCGGCCTGGTCGTGGGGACCATCATGGTCCCGACCACGGCGCTGGCGATCCCGACCTACCTGCTGTTCGCCAAGGTCGGGCTGGTCGACACCCCCTGGGCGGTGATCCTGCCCTCGCTGATCAACCCGTTCGGCCTGTACCTGATGCGCATCTACGCACACGACGCCGTGCCGGACAGCCTGATCGAGGCCGCCCGCATCGACGGGGCCGGCGAGCTGCGGATCTTCTGCACCATCGCGCTGCGGCTGCTCGCGCCGGGCCTGGTCACGGTCCTGCTGTTCACCCTGGTCTCGACCTGGAACAACTACTTCTTGCCGCTGATCATGCTCAACAATCCGCGCCTGTACCCGGTCACCGTCGGCCTGTCCTCCTGGGCCGCGCAGGCCCAGAACGGCGGGGCCGGGGCCAGCAGCAGCCTGCTCGCGCTGGTGACCACCGGTTCGCTGCTCTCGATCATCCCGCTGGTCGTGGCGTTCCTGCTGCTGCAGCGGTACTGGCAAAGCGGGCTGGCCGCCGGTTCCGTCAAGCAGTGACGCGCCCCCTGCACATCGATCTTTCGGAGGTTGCCTTCATGGCGGTCCTGCCCGCCCGCGTCCTGTTCGGCGCCGCGTACTACCACGAGTACCAGCCCTACGAGCGGCTCAAGACCGACCTGGACCTGATGGCGGACGCGCGGTTCACCGTCATCCGGGTCGGCGAGTCGGTGTGGTCCACCTGGGAGCCGCAGAACGGTACCTTCGACCTGGACTGGCTCCAGCCGGTCCTGGACGGCGCCCGCGAGCGCGGGATCTCGGTGATCCTGGGCACGCCGACCTACGCCGTGCCGCCGTGGCTGGCCCGGCAGTACCCGGAGATCGCGGGCGAGCGGGCCACCGGGCGGCGCATCGGCTGGGGCGCGCGCCAGGAAGTCGACTTCACCCACCCGGCGTTCCGCTTCCACGCCGAGCGGGTGATCCGGAAGATCGCCGAGCGGTACTCCGGGCACCCGGCGGTGATCGGCTGGCAGGTCGACAACGAGCCGGGGCTCGAACTGCTGCACAACCACGGGGTCTTCCAGCGGTTCGTGGACCACCTGCGCGCCGAGTACGGCGACGTGGAGACCCTCAACCGGGAGTGGGGCCTGGTCTACTGGTCGCACCGCCTGTCCACCTGGGCCGACCTGTGGACCCCGGACAACAACGCGCAGCCGCAGTACGACGTGGCCTGGCGGCAGTTCCAGGCCCGGCAGACCACCGAGTTCATCGCCTGGCAGGCCGGGATCGTGCGCGAGTACGCCCGGCCCGGGCAGTTCGTCACCACCTGCATCTCCTATAAGCGCCCTGCGGTGGAGGACGACGAGCTGACCGACGCCCTGGACGTCGCGACGGGTAACCCGTACTACGACATGCAGGACGGCCTCGCGCTGCCCGACCCGACGCCCGACGATCACGAGCAGACGTGGAAGACCACCGGCACCTGGGCGCTGTTCCAGAGCGCCGACTGGATGTACTCCTCGCGCCAGGAGCCCTTCCTGGTCACCGAGACCAATGCGCAGAGCATCGGCATGCCCTGGGACAACCGCCCCGCCTACGACGGGCAGTGGCGCCAGGCGGCCTGGACGCTGGTCTCGCGCGGGGCGCGGATGGTCGAGTACTGGCATTGGCACACGCTGCACTTCGGCGCGGAGACCTACTGGGGCGGGATACTGCCGCACAGCGGCAAGCCGGGCCGCACATACGCGGAACTCGCGCGCCTGGGTGCCGAGTTCGACGCCGCCGGGCCCCTGGTGGCCGGGATCGAGCCGGACGCCGACATCACGATGGTGTATTCGACGCCGAGCAAGTGGCTGATGCAGAAGTACCCTCCGCTCGCCGGCCCCGACGGCGGACCGGATGCCGCCTCCTACCACCGGATCTTCGACCCCTTCTACCGCGGCGCCTTCGACACCGGCCGCCAGGTGCGCATCGTGCACGCCCGCCAGTTGCACGACCCGTGCGGCGAGCGCGACGGCATGACGCCCGAGGAGGCCGCGCGAGTGCACCCCGTGCTGGTGGCGGCGGGCCTGTACCTGGCCGAGGACTCGACACTGGACTGGCTCGCCGCATACGCCGAAGCCGGCGGCCACCTCGTGCTCGGCCCACGCACCGGTTACGCCGACCAGCTGGCGCGGGCACGGCACGAGCCGGCCCCCGGGCGGCTGACTGGCGCGGCGGGCGTGCACTACGAGGAGTTCAGCAACCTGACACAGGACATCGCGCTGCGCACCGTGCCCGGCAGCCCGCTGCGACTGCCCAAAGGCGCGAGCGCGACGCGCTGGGTCGACGCGCTGACCGCCACCGACGCGCAGGTCCTCGCCCGCTACGGGCATCCGCACTTCGGCCACTGGCCGGCGATCACCACCCGCCGACACGGACTGGGCCGCGTCACCTGCGTGGGCACGGTGCCGAGCCGCGAGCTCGCGCAGGCACTAGCCGCGTGGCTGGCCCCCGAGCCGGTCAGCGGCTGGCGCGAACTGCCGGCCTCCGTGACCGCGACGACCGGGACCTCCCCGGACGGCCGGCGGGTGCACATCGTGCACAACTGGAGCTGGGAGCCGGCCCGGGTCAAGACCCCGGTGGCACTGACCGACGTGTTGGACGGCAGCACCGTCCCCGCGGGCGAGACGCTGCGACTCGGCGCCTGGGACGTGCGAGTCCTGGCGAGCAGCGTGGTCCAGCCGCCGTCGCGCGGGAAATCAGGGGTGTCGGCTCCGGCGTAGTCCCAGCCGACGGCCATCAAAGCGACGGCGGCGAGCAGGGCGCCGTTCGCCGGATTGTAGACCGAAGGTAGTGCGCCGTCGCCAACGCGGCGGCCACGTCGCCGACCAGGCCGAACGCGGCGATCGCGATCATGACGCGCTTCTGGCCGAAGATGACGGCGGCCTTTGCCGCGGGTTCGGGACCACCGCGCACACCGGTGTCGAGGGCGTCGAGTGTTGCGAGTTCTTCTCGGCGCAGGCCCGGCACGCGCCGGTTGCCGCCGACGGCGGTCAAGCCGGTCTGCACGGGGGTGATCCTGGCGCGGCGGGAGATCAGGAAGTCCCGCAACTCGGTTCGGCGCTCCAGGTCCACGACGCTACGGCCGCGCCACGAATCGCGGCAGGCCCTGCCAGTACCTTGGTTCGTCAGGCACTGCCTGGTCGGCTGCATCCAGGGCGCGGTCAGGCCGCTGAGGTACACGTTCGGCCTCGCAGATCAGCGGTCTGTGCCGCCCAGCTGAGGATCGCCGGGCGGCACGACAGGCGGGTCAGATCATCAGATCAGAAGTGCCACTGCTGGTTGGCTCCGCCGTTACAGGTCCACAGATCGGTCAGCACGCCACTGGTCTTGGACCAGTGCGGGTCGTCGAGGCACAGCCCAGAACTCTGGTTCACCAGCTCGTAGTTGCTCCCGCCGATCGGGATGAAGGACCAGTTCTGATTCGCCGCGCCGGTACAGGGCCACAGGTCGACCGTCGATCCGTTCGCGGTGCCGAAGTTGTAGTCGTCCACACAGGTGCCTGAATTGGCGTTCGTCAGCGTGTACTGGCCGTCGCCGACACTGGCGATGTTGAACTGCTGCACCGCGGCGCCGTTGCAGGGCCACAGGTCCACGCTCGCGCCGCTGGCCTTGTTCCACTGGTAGTCGTCCAGGCACGTGCTCGTGTTGGCGTTGGTCAGGGTGCGCGCGCTTCCGGCGATGCCCGCGCTGTTGGCGGCCACCAGCTGCCACTCCTGGGAACCGTTGCTCGTCGCGGTCTGCAGCGTCAGGGCCGCACCGGCCGAGGCGCCGGTCAGGTAGAGGCTGGTGTTGCCGGTCGACTGGAACTCGTAGTCTCCGTCGGAGAGCGCGACCATGTTCCACAGGCCCGTGCTGGTGTTGTCGACCCACTGGCCGATGCCCGCGCCCGCGGTCGCAGCGCCGCCCCAGATCTCGGCGGCGCGACCGCCGGACTCGTTGAGCAGGGCCACCCCGCCCGGTTTGGACGTGACGTGCCAGTACTGGGTGTCGGGGTTGGCCGCCGATCCGGCGTTTTCGAGTTCGACGTCGGGGGCGTTGCCGTTGCCGAGGTTGGCGTCGGTGGTGTTGTTGTGCGTGCCGATGACCTGGCCGGTGAGCTTGTTGACGATCTGCTCGTATGTGCCCGCGGAGTGGCCGAAGTCGATGTCGGCGTTGATGATCGTCGAGGTGCCCTGATTGGCGAGGATGACCACGCGCCCGGTGCTCGCGTCGTAGGTCAGGTTGCGGCTATAGGCGCCCGGCACCGTCGTCTGGTACTCGGTCCAGCTGCCGGTGCTGCTGCCGCTGGAGTTCATCCAGACGGCGCCGCTTCCGGCGGCGTTGTAGATCAGCCGTCCGCCGGGCAGTTGTACCAGGACCGGGCTGCCGCCCTGGGTGAGCGCCGCCGAGCCGGCGGTCACCGGCAGGCTGCTGATGCCGGTGCCCGCGGCGCCTCCGACGGAGTAGAACTGCAACGGGTTGCCGGCGATCTTGTAGCGTACGTTGTCGCCGCCGCCCCAGTACTCGTAGGTGAGCATCCACTGCCCGTCCGAGGTCCGAACGACGTTGGCCATGCCGGGGCGTCCGCCGCCGATTTCGGTCTTGCCTCCGCCCAGGTTCACGGTCGTGCCGGTCACGTCGACCACCGGGCTGCTCCACGCCGCACTCGTACCGTCCCAGGTGCGGTGCGCGAGGATTTGTCCTTGGGAGTCGGTGGCGGTGGCGTTGTTCGGGTCGATGGTCAGGGCGCCGGTGCTGGAGTCGTAGCCGGTGTAGTCGTTCTCGTCGGAGTAATAGGCCACCAGCCGGCCGTTGTAGACCATCAGGTACGGCTCCCAGACCGGGTCCACCTGCTTGTAGGTGTTCGCGGCGGAGACGTTCACGCCGATGTCTCCCGCGCTGCCGCCCTGCCAGCCGCCGGCGGTGATGATGTTCTGAAAGCTCCAGTTCACCCCGTCGTCGGTGCTGGAGTACAGGGCGATCGCCAGATTGGCGCGGTCGCCGTCGTTGGTGGGCGTCCAGTTCGGGTTCGCAGCCTTCTGCTCCAGGTAGTACTGGTCGTCGCCGGACACCACCGCTGCCATCAGCAGCGTGCCGGCCTGCAGGCTGCCGACGGCTTGCGGCAGGACGTACAGGTAGGGGTTCGTCCAGGCGCTGGTGTACTGCGCGTACGCCGGGTTGGCGGAGAGGTAGGCCGGCGCCTGGACCCGGGAGGTCAGCCGCCAGGTGGCGCCGTCATCTGTGCTCTGATAAACCGGCAGCGTCTGGCCGACGGCCGAACCGGATGCGGGCACGGTGGAAAGCTCGAAGGACGCGACCAGCTTGCCGTCAGGAAGCTGAGCCGCCTTCGGATAGATCGCGCAGTTGCCGCGCCCCTTCAGGCACGCCTGCGAGCTCGGAAGCTGGTAGATGGTTCCGGGCGTCGGGCTGTACGCCCGCGCCGGTGTCGCCGCCACCAAGGACACCGCGGCCGCGCACACGGCCGTCAGTGCCGCGCCGATTATCCTGAAACGCCCGCCTAAGCGCATGTTTGTTCCTCTGCTCACCATTGGGCCGAGTTCTTACTGCTGCGCGAGCCGTCACGGCGTGCAGCAGCGATTGCCGCCCGCTGTTTCAGACAGTGCGACGGGAGCGAGTGTGGACTGGAATGACTGCGCAGTCAATAGCAGTCGAAAGCCTACCCCCACAGGCCTCAAGCAGTCAGCGAGTCGTTGTTTCGGCTGCCGAGTCAGGCATCTGATTGGCTCGCAAACTGGTCCTACCAGCGGGCATGAGGACGTCGGCGGGCTTCCTCGTGCGAATCGTCGAAGCCTGTTTTCGGAGGGTCGAGATTCGGCGCCGGCGGCCGTGAGGTCGGCGTCTTCGTCGATGGATCACGTAGCTGAAGACGGTGCCCCCAGCCCGCACGCTACCCTGCAGCTGGAGGTTCGCCTAAACGTGCGGTAACACGCGCGCTTAGTCTCACCTCACGTCGATACTCAATACGTTGACTGTCCGAGGTGTCTGGATGCATCCGTTCCGCAAGGCCGTCGAAGCCAGGGACCACGAGGCGGTGACCGCATTGCTGGCCGAGGACGTGGTCTTCACCAGCCCGGTTGCCTTCAAGCCCTACGCGGGCAAGCCGATCACCGCCGCGATCCTGCGCGGCGTGCTGCGCGTATTCGAGGACTTCACGTACATCCGCGAGATCGCCAACCCGGACGGGCGTGACCTGGCCTTTGTGTTCACCGCGACCGTGAACGGCAAAGAGGTCACCGGGTGCGACTTCCTGCACATCAACGCGGCGGGCAAGATCGACGACTTCATGGTCATGGTGCGGCCGCTGTCCGGGGCCCATGCGCTGGCCGAGGCGATGAACGCACAGTTCGACCAGATCGCCCGCGAAGCCGCGCAGGGCTCGTAAACTCCCAGCTGGTGCGTGTTCCCTCAAGCAGGTCAACGGGATCACCACCGGTGTCACCTCCGGGCAGGTGTTCCTGCCGGCCGGAGGGAAGATCAGCGTCACGTACACGGGCGGCATCGGCGACGCAGGCTGGACGTGGATCTCGGCTCTAGGCAGCCTCAGCGGGTGAGTCGGCGGGAGCCGGCGGTCACCGCGGCCCGGCTCGCCTACTTGCCCGGCGAAACGAGACCGGTTTCGTAGGCGAGCACGACGAGCTGGGCGCGATCCCGCACCGCGAGCTTAGTCATGATCCTGCTGACGTGCGTCTTGGCGGTCAGTGGGCTGAGAAAGAGGGTCGCGGCGATCTCGTCGTTGGACAGGCCGCCGCCGACCAGGGTCAGCACTTCGCGCTCGCGGTCGGTCAGGACTTCGAGCTTTGATTTCGTCGCCGCGGCGTTCGCCTGCGGCCGCGGCCGGTCCGGCTGGGTCAGCACGCGGGCGATGAGGCGGCGCGTCGCGCCCGGGGAGAGCAGCGCCTCCCCGCGCGCGACGACGCGGATGGCGTGCAGCAGGTCGGGCAGTTCGACGTCCTTCGTCAGGAAGCCGCTCGCGCCGGCCCGCAGCGCCTCGACGACGTTCTCGTCGTCCTCGAAGGTCGTCAGGATCAGAACCTTGACTCCGGCCAGGTCCTCATCGGCGGCGAGCCTGCGGGCGGCTTCGAGGCCGTCCATGCCGGGCATGCGGATGTCCATCAGGATCACGTCGGCCCGGGTCGTGCGGGCCAGCTCGATCGCCTGGCCGCCGTCCGCGGCCTCGCCGACCACCTCGACGTCCGCGGCCGACTGAAGCAGCACCCGGAAGCCGGAGCGCACCAGGGCTTGGTCGTCGGCGAGCAGGACGCGGATCAGGGTGTCGCTCTTGCCGGCGTCACTATTCACTGTGTACCCCCGTTGTGTGGACGGCGTCGGCGACCTGGCTGCGCGTGGCTGACCCGGCGCCAGCGGGAATCGGGAGCCGCGCGCGCACCAGGAACCCGCCGCCCGGCTTCGCGCCGGCCTCGACACGGCCGCCGACCGCGGCTGCGCGCTCCTGCATTCCGGTGATGCCGTAGCCCGAACCCGAGGCCGAGCCCGAACCAGAACCCGAGGCCGCAGTCGGAGACGGGAACAGAGGGGCGGCCGCGCCGCGTCCGTCGTCTTCCACCTCGATCTCCACCGCCTCATCGCCGTAGCGCACGGTCACGGTCGCGGTGGCTGGGCCCGCGTGCCGCAGCGTGTTCGTCAGCGATTCCTGCACGATCCGATACGCGGCCAGATCCACTGGCGGCGGCAGGCGGCGCACGCTGCCGTGGGTCGCGAGTTCCACCGGAAGACCCGCCCGGCGCGTCGCCGCGGCGAGCGCGTCGAGCTGGCTCAGTCCCGCGGCCGGCAGCGCGTCGCGGTCATCCCCCGGTTGGCGCAGCAGGTCCAGGATGCCGCGCAGCTCGCGCAGCGCCTCGACGCTCGCCTCCTTGATCGCGGCCAGCGCGTTCGCTCCGGCCTGCGGCGGATCGGGAATGACCTGGCTCGCGACGCGCACCTGGACGTTGATCACCGAGATCGTGTGCGCCACGATGTCGTGCAGCTCGCGGGCGATGCGCAGCCGCTCGGCGTCGACCCGGCGGCGCGCCTCCTCCTCCCGGGTGCGCTCGGCTTGTAGCGCCCGGTCGGTGATCGCGGCGACGTACGCGCGCCGGTTGGCCACCGCGATGCCCAGGAAGATGACCCCGGCCGTCTCGAACGGCAGCACCGTCACCGATCCGCCGAGCGCGCCGAACGGTTCGAACGCCGAATCCACCGCGAACAGCGCGAGCAGCGTCGCCCCGCCGAGGATCAGGGCATTGCGAAGGCTGACGGTGACGATGACCGTGTACAGCGCGGTCATCGGGGCCAGCAGCGCTGCGCCGTCCACGAAACCCCGCGCGGTGTAGATCAGCACGAGCAGCATCGTCACGGCGTAGACCGGCCAGGGGAACCGGCGCCGCAGCGCGGTGACCGCGGCCGCGACCGTGACCATCGCGTAGTCGATCACGCCCGGATGCGGAGTGATCGGCTTGCCGTTGACCAACGCGTCGGCCTCGCCGACCGAGCCCCACAGCACGATGAGCGTGAGCAGCAGCGCGCACCCCGCGTCGAACAGCGCGCTACGGCGGCTGAGCGTTTTCGGCGTCAGCAGGCTCCTCCACGCGTGCGTGTCCACGGGCCAGAGCATAGGCACGCGCGATCCCGATTGTCCTCGTCTGCGGGAAGGCCGTCGGCGTACTTCGCCGGGAGTACTCCGGCCTGCTGCGCCGGCGGTACGCGGCCGCCGGCTGCTCTTCTCGGCGCAAATCAGGTGTCTTCGCCGGGGCGACGACACGCCGGGTCCGTTCCGAGACTCTCGAAGCGTTCGCAGCGCACCGCTCGGATCGACGCACTTACCCACGAACCCACAAACCTGATTCGCCGAGGAGGCGAGCACCTTGTCCGCTCTGACCAGCTTCGTTCTGCGCCATAAGGTTCTGGTGACCGTTGCGTGGCTGCTTCTGCTCATCGCCGGCATCGCCACGGTCGGCGCCACTGCCAAGCGCATGACCAACTCCTTCGCGATGCCCGGCCCCTCCTTCGCCGCCGACTCCCGGATCACCGCGCTCTACCACGCGGGCACCGACGATCCGCTGGTGCCGGTGATCACCCTGCCGGCCGGTGAAACCGTGCGAAGTCCGGGAGTCGCGGCGCGAGTAGACGCTGCGTTCGCGGCAGGCACGCACGTGCTGCCCGGCTCCCGGCTGGTCGACTACGCCACCACCGGCGACCCGGCGTTCGCGACCAAGGACGGGCGCTCGACCTTCGGCCTGATCACCACGGCCTTCACCGGCAGCACCGGCGGGGCGGTGGAGCGGCAGCTTCAGCAGGCCGTCGCGGCGAAGGTGCCGCAGGGCTGGACCGTAGGCGTGACCGGCAAGCAGGCGCTGACCGACTCACAGCCGGCTGCCAAGGGCGTCGGCGTGCTCATGGAGTCGCTGCTCGGTGCGGCGGGCGCGCTGTTGATCCTGGCCTTCGTGTTCGCCAGCTTCCTCGCCCTCGTGCCGCTGCTGATGGCCGCGGTCTCCGTGATGACCAGCTTCCTCGCGGTCGGCGCGCTCACCCACCTCACCCCGGTCTCGATGATCGTCGAGTTCCTCATCGCGCTGATCGGCCTCGGCGTGGCGATCGACTACTCGCTGCTGATCGTGACCCGCTGGCGCGAGGAGCGGGCGCACGGCGCCGACAACACCCAGGCCGTGCAGACCGCGATGGAGCACGCCGGACGCTCCGTCGTCTTCTCCGGGGTCACGGTCGGCGTCGGGCTGCTCGCGCTGGTCCTGCTGCCGGTCCCGTTCCTGCGTTCCACCGGCATCGGCGGCTTCCTGATCCCGCTGGTCTCGGTAGCCGTCGCGGCCACGCTGCTGCCGGTCCTGCTGGCCACCGTCGGCCCGTGGCTGGACCACCCGCGCTGGCGCAACGAGGGCAACCCGGCGCGGCTGTGGACCCGCTGGGCCGCGTTCACCGTGCGGCACCGCGCCGCCGCCGCGATCGCCGGATGCGCCGCGCTGGCCGTGCTGATCGTGCCCTCGTTCTCACAGCACCTCGGCAACGCGTCCTCCGCCTCGCTCGCCAACGCAGGACCCGCATACACCACGCTGCGGACCTTGGAATCCGGCGGCGTGCCCAGCGGCGTGCTGACCCCGATTCAGATCCTCACCACGAGCGACGCCGCCGCCGCCGCCGCGCAGCGCCTCGCCGGCCTGCCCGGTGTGCACGCCGCGGTCGCCCCGATCGCAGGCGGGCAGCGCGCCGCCGGCACCGCGCTCGTCACCGTGCTGCCGACCGCTGAGACCAGCGGCGCCGCAGGCCAGGCGACGGTCGGCGCGCTGCGTGCCGCGACCGCGCAGGACACGCACGTCCTCGGCATCGGCGGCTCCGGTGCGGAGACCATCGACTTCAACCACGACGTCTACGGCAGCTTCCCGCTGATGCTCGCGGTGATCGCGCTGGCCACCTTCCTGCTGCTGGCCCGGGCCTTCCGCTCGCTGCTGCTGCCGGCCAAGGCGGTGCTGATGAACCTCGCCTCGCTCGGCGCGGCCTACGGCGCGATGGTGTTCATCTGGCAGCAGGGCCACCTGAGCCACGCCGTCTGGGGACTGCCCGCCACCGGTGCGATCACGATGTGGGTTCCGGTGATGGTCTTCGCCTTCCTGTTCGGGCTGTCCATGGACTACGAGGTCTTAATCCTGGCCCGGATGCGCGAGAGCTATGACGCGACCGGCTCGACCCGGCAGGCAGTGATCACCGGTATCGGCCGCACCGGCCGGCTGGTCACCTGCGCCGCGCTGATCCTGATGTTCTCCTTCCTGTCCATGTCCACCGGACCCGGCACCGACATCAAGGTCCTGGCCACCGGCCTGGGCGTCGGCATCCTGGTCGACGCGACGCTGATCCGCTGCCTGCTGGTGCCCGCCTTCGTCGGACTGCTCGGCGGCTACAACTGGTGGCTGCCGGCGTGGGCGGCGCGGCTGCTGCGCACGACACCCTCCGCGCTGCGGCCTGCCGAGCCGGTCCTGGTTGAGCGGCCGTCAGTTGCGGCGCAGATCGGTGACGGGGCCGACCTGGAACGGTGCGGCGCGGCGCACGTCCAAACCGGTTGACCGCAGCACAGAGCAGCCGACCCACCATCCGTGAGCACTCCACTACCTGCTTCCCCTGCTCCCGGGGAGCAGGGGGAGCACGGCCCAAAATAAGACAGAGCCTTGTCAATCATCAAGATTGGCAAGGCTCTGGCCTGTATCTAAATGCACGCGGCAATTCTGGGGTCGAACCGGTGACCTCTTCGGCGTGAAACTTACGGCACTGATAGGGCAGATCGGGACATTGCCGTCCGATCCATGTCGGGCAGAGTCGCGCTACTGGCGGAGACGGTGTCTTTAGACGCCTGAGCGCCGCGCCGTAGACGTCGGCCAGGTGCGCACCGTAATGTAGATTGGATCTACATAGATTCGGCCTACAAAGGTTCGGTGCTCATGGCGGTCGGGTTCGTCGGACGAGAACGGGAGCTGGCGCTGCTGGACAAGCGGCTGGAGCGTGTCGCCGCATCCGGCCGGGGTTCGGCGCTGGCGATCCGGGGTCGGCGTCAGGTCGGCAAATCGCGTCTCGTACAGGAGTTCTGCGACCGCGCCCAGGTACCCTACTTCTTCTTCACCGCCACCAAGGGCGCTTCCCCGATAGAAGCCGTGTCGGCCCTGACCACAGAGCTGCGCGACTCAGCTCTGCCCCGCGAGCCCGCGCTGCTTCCCGCGCTCGAAAACGGCAACTGGCCCGACGCGCTGCGTCTACTCGCCGCGGCTCTGCCTGACACGCCCAGTGTCGTCGTGCTCGATGAACTGCCGTGGCTGGCAGAGCAGGACGACCTGTTCGACGGCGCGCTTCAAACCGCCTGGGACCGCCTGCTTGCCCCCCGCCCGGTGCTCCTGCTGCTGCTCGGCAGCGATCTACACATGATGGCCCGGCTCACCGCCTACGACCGGCCCTTCTATGGCCGCGCCGACAACCTCGAACTGGGACCCCTCAACCCCGCCGAAACCGGCGCCGCCCTCGGCCTGAGCGCCGACGACGCGATCGACGCGCACCTGGTCTGCGGCGGCCTACCAGGCATCCTGCGCGCCTGGCCGCACGCAACCCCCGCCCTCGCCTTCCTCCAGCAGGAGTGCGCCGACCCCGCATCGCCCGTATTCGGCGTACCCGCCGCCTCGCTGCTCGCCGAATTCCCCCAGCCCGACCAGTCCCGCCGGGTCCTCGAAGCCGTCGGGTCCGGAGAGCGCACCCACGCCAACATCGCCACAGCAGCCGGCAGCCGCGACGGCGCGCTACCCTCGGGCACGCTCTCCCCGCTGCTGCACAAGCTCACCCAAGAAAAGCACATCCTGGCCGTCGAGCACCCGCTGTCCACACAGCCGGGCAGGCCCGCACTGTACCGCGTGGCCGACAGCAACCTGCGCCTTTACCTCGCCGCCCTACGCCAAGCCGAAGAACAAGTGCGCCGCGGCAGGCCCGATACCGCGTTCCGCCTCATCGAGCGGCGCTGGGCCACCTGGCGCGGCAAGGCCGTCGAGCCCCTCGTACGCGAAGCCCTGGAACTCGCGGCCACGGCCGGCGCCCTACCGTGGCCGGACGTGCAAGTAGTCGGGGGGTGGTGGAACCGCCAGTTCAACCCTGAGATCGACCTGGTCGGCGCCGACCACTCCCCGATCGCCACCCGCATCCACTTCACCGGCAGCATCAAATGGCTCAGCACGTCCTTCGACCATCACGACCTGGCTGCGCACCGCACCGCCGCGACCCACGTCCCCGGATACGACGCAACGCGCACGGCTACCGTGCTCGTCACCCGCGCAGGCATTGCGGACACGGTCCAAACCGACCAGGCGGATCTCGTCTGGGGGCCTGAAGAGGTAGTCGAGGCCTGGCGGTAACGCCGATCCAGCGCGACAGGCCGCCTTGGCATCCTTACGGCCGTTGTTCTCGGGACTGTGCGGTCTTTGGTGTAACTCATGAACATGATGGAGTTGCATCATGAGCCTGATGGAAGCGGTAGAGGCCGTCGCCGAGCGGGTGGTCGTTGGGGAGTCGGCGGGGTTCGACGCGCTGGATGAGCAGCTGCTCGACCAGTTGGTCGGGCAGGCGCGTGAGGCGGGGTCAAGCTCGCCGGCGGGGGCGGGCTGCCGGTGGCGCACGCGGCCCGGGCGTGACCGAGTCCGTGCTGCCTGCGGACTATCAGCGCATCCTGGCCATCGTGCGGGAGGCGGGCGGGCAGTCGCGGTCCGGCAGGTCGGCGAGCACCTCGGGCTGCCAGTCCAGGTGCGGGAGTGTCAGAGTTCGGCGACCTGCCCGGCGTCGAGCTGGAGCCTGCGGGTGACGCGGACCGCCTGGAGCATCCGCCGGTCGTGGGTGACCAGCAACAGTGTGCCGTTGTAGGAGTCCAGCGCCGATTCGAGCTGCTCGATCGCGGGCAGGTCCAGATGGTTGGTCGGCTCGTCCAGAACCAGCAGATTCACTCCGCGGGCCTGCAACAGGGCCAGCGCCGCGCGGGTGCGCTCGCCGGGCGAGAGGGACGAAGCGAGCCGCAGCACGTGCGCAGCACGCAGCCCGAACTTCGCCAGCAGCGTGCGCACGTCCGCCGGCGTCTGCTCGGGGACCTGCGCGCTGAACGCCTCCAGCAGCGTGCTCTCGCCCAGGAACAGACCGCGCGCCTGATCGATCTCGCCGACCACGACCCCGGGACCGAGCGCCGCGCTGCCACGGTCCAGCGCAACGCGGCCCAGCAACGCGCCGAGAAGCGTCGACTTGCCGGAGCCGTTCGCCCCGGTGATCGCGACCCGCTGCGCCCAGCCGATCTCCAGATCCACCGGCCCCAGGGTGAACCCGCCGCGCTGCACCACGGCCCCGCGCAGCGTCGCGACCGCGGCCCCGGAGCGCGGGGCCGCGGCGATCTGCATCTGCAGCTCCCACTCCTTGCGCGGCTCCTCGACCGTCTCCAGCCGCTCGATCATCCGCTCGGTCTGGCGCGCCTTGGCCGCCTGCTTCTCGGTGGTCTCGGAGCGGAGCTTGCGGCCGATCTTGTCGTTGTCCGTCGCTTTGCGCCGGGCGTTGCGCACGCCCTGCTCCATCCAGGCGCGCTGGGTCCTGGCCCGCGACTCCAGGCCCGCCTTCGTCTCGGCGTACTGCTCGTAGTCGGCGCGGGCGTGCCGCCGGGCGACCTCCCGCTCCTCCAGGTACGCGAGGTAGCCGCCGCCGTAGAGATTCACCTGCTGCTGGGCCAGGTCCAGTTCCAGCACCTTGGTCGCCGTGCGGGTCAAGAACTCGCGGTCGTGGCTGACCACGACCGTGCCAGCGCGCAGCCCAGTGACGAAGGACTCCAGGCGCCGCAGCCCGTCCAGGTCCAGATCGTTGGTCGGCTCATCGAGCAGGAAGACGTCGTAGCGGCTCAGCAGGAGCGAGGCCAGCCCGGCGCGGGCGGCCTGCCCGCCGGAGAGCGAGGTCATCGGCTGCTGCAAGTCGACCGCCAGGCCGAGTTCGCCGACGGTCTGCGCGGCCCGTTCCTCCAGGTCCGCGCCGCCGAGCGCGAGCCAGCGCTCCAGGGCCGTCGCGTACGCGTCGTCCGCGCCCGGCCGCTGCTCGACCAGCGCCTCGGTGGCCGCGTCCAGGTCGCGTTGCGCCGCCGCCACGCCGGTGCGCCGGCCCAGGAACCCGCTGACGCTCTCCCCCACGCGCCGTTCCGGCTCCTGCGGCAGGTGCCCGACCGCGGCGTTCGGCGGGTTCAGGTTCACGGCGCCGCTCTCCGGCACGTCGAGACCGGCCAGCAGGCGCAGCAGCGTGGACTTGCCCGCGCCGTTCGCGCCGACCAGACCGATCACGTCCTGCGGAGCGACGACCAGGTCCAGTCCGGCGAACAGGGTGCGGTCGCCGTGTCCGGCGGCGAGATCCTTGGCGACGAGTGTGGCGCTCACAGGCCACGCATCCTATTCGCTCTGGCGCTGCGCATCCGCATGCCCGGTCGCGCCCCGGCGGCTCGGCCACGGCACGAGCGCGGAGGTCCGGCGCTGGTAGAGCGCGTACTCGGGATAACGCGCGAGGCTGATGCTCTCGGTGAACCTGGTCGAGCCGACGAACAGCAGCGTCAGCAACACCGCGCCGAGCACCGTCCACTGCACCGACCCGGCCGCCACCACGCCGAACGCGGCCACCACCCACCACTGCGCCTGCTCGAAGAAGAAGTTGGGGTGGCGCGAGTAACGGAACAGGCCGTTCTGCAGGAAGCGCACCGGATCACCTCCGGCGTCGAGTTCCGCGCGCTTCCACTGCTGAAAGCCCCACTGCTGCTGATCCGCGACCGTCTCGCCGATCAGGAACGCGAGGAACAGGGCCGTGAGCACGGCGTCAGCGGCGCCGAACCCGCCGCGGTGCTCCAGCGCGGTGTACGCGGGCAGACTGATCAGGAGCAGGATCGCGTTCTGATAAAGCGTGATGAACAACAGGTTGAACACCTGGAACTGACGCGCCGTCATCCGGGCGCGCAGCACCGCCCAGCGGTAGTCCTCGCCACCACGCGCGTAGCCGCCCTTGCGGGCGAAGTTGAAGGTCAGCCGCAACCCCCACAGGGCGATCAGGGCGAACATCACGTCCAGCCGCGCGTCGGCGAACCCGCCACGGCCCGCGAAGATCCCCGCATACCCGATGGGGGCGAGCGACCAGATCCGATCGACCCAGGAGTACTCCCGGGTGAGGACCGACAACAGCCACGTCGCAAGACAGATCCCTGCGTAGACGGACAGACAAGCCCGCAATGCGTCCATACCCTGATGCTAGAGGTACGACGCCCGCGCGGCGCCGCTCCCTTCTGGCGCAACAGCCCGGCAGGGGCGGCTCTCCGGGCCTCCGGACAGCGCCATGCACGCCGTCCGGAAGGTCTCGGCGCAATGCGCTGCGCGTGTGGCACATCATCAAGAGATGAGCGAATCTGATCTACGCGGATGTATTCCTCGGCGCCCACAGCCCCGGAACGTGACAGGCGAGACTTCGCCGCCACAGGTGGCGGGCTGGTCAGCGTCCGGCGGGTTCTTCGGGCGGAAGGGTCCAGGCGGGCGAGTCCGCGGGCGGCGGCGGGATCGGGGTCCAGGCCGAGCGGTCAGCGTCCGGCGACCAGTCCTTGACATCGCGGTAGTAGATGAACAGCGCCCAGTAGTACGGGTCCTCGTGCAGGATGACTTCGTCCTCCCCCAGGAACTCGCGTCCTTCCCACTGGGCGTTGATCCGGGCGACCGCTTCGGCGCGCGAGATGCCGAACAGCTCGGTCATCTCCTCGGCGGTCTCCTCGAACAGTTCGCGTACCTCGGGAGTCGCGGGAGGCAGGAACTCGCTCATCATCACCAATCCATATCACCAATCCATGGACGCTACGGCTGCAGCGCGGAGTCGAGCAGCGGGCCGGTGCCGTTGAAGAACACCATCTGGTTGCCGAACCAGCGCGGGGCAGCGCCGCGCATGAAGGGGCGCGGGTTGCCGAGCATCGGTCCCTCCACCATGTCATACGGCGTGTCGGTCGCCCCCGAGCGGTAGTGCCGCACGAAGCCGGGCAGGTCCGGGTCGGTCTCGGTGAAGGTTCTCGAGTTGAGCGCGTCGAGATCGCTCTGCTTGACCCGGAAGTGCAGCACGTTGGCGTCCGAGCCGTATCTGCTCGCCCACTGCTGGGCCTGCGAGAGATCGCGCGTGGTGTAGAAACCGTTGCCGAAGTCACGCGGACGCGGCGCGAACGACGGGTCCACGCCGTTGGCTCTGATGCTGGCCGCTCCCGCGCTGTTCGTGCCGTGATACAGGTCGACGTACTGGTCGCCGCACGGCATCAGGCCCAGCGGGTCGCTCCACGTGAGCGGGTTGGCGACGTAGGCGTGATTGTTCGCCGCGGGATGCAGGCCGAGCGGGTCGGGGCTGGCGTACGAGCCGCTGGTGCTGTCGTAATAGCGCAGCACGTTGTACGCGAGGCCGGTCTCCTCGTCCCGGTACTGTCCGGGCGATCCGAGCGGGCACTGTGTGCCGTCGCCGGTGACCGATATGACGCGGCCCCAGATGTTCGTCGTGCTGCGCCATGCGATGGCGCCGTCGGGCGAGATGAGTTCGGCGGGAGTCCCGACCAGGTCCGTGACGATCGCGTGGAACGCGACGTCGATCTGCGCCTGCGGCGCGTCGTGCGCCCACGTGGTGCGGCGGGTCTGCGCCACGGGGCGGTGCGTGCCGGGCTCCCAGTCCCAGCTGGTCGCCGTGCCCGCACCGTCCGCGTCGACGACGGTCTCTTCGGCGAGCAGCGTCCCGTCCCAGACGAAGTACTTCTCCTGCGCGACCGTACCGTCCGGGTTCAGGCGCGCCTTCGCGATGCGGCGGCCCAGCGGATCGTAGCGGTAGCGCCACACCGTTCCATCCGGTGTGGCCGCCTGGGTGAGCCGGTCTTCGGCGTCCCAGGTGTACGTCCACGCGCGGCTTTGACCGGACAGGGTCCGGCGCACGACGCGGGTTATCCGGCCCTGGCCGTCGTGCTCGTAACTGGTCCGGCCGGCGCGCCGCACGAGCGTGCCGGTGAACTCCCGCTCGCCCTGCTCGTCCGCGGCGTCGGCGCTGGCTGCGGCGTCCGCGGGCCAGGTCGCGTGCGTCAGGTTGCCCATCGCGTCGTAGGCGTACGTCTCGCTCCACGTCGCCGCGTTGACGGCGGTCACCCGGCCCGAATAGTCGAGCTCGTACGCGCGGGGGCCGCGGAGCGTGTCGGTGATCTCGGCTGGGTAGCCGTCTGCGCGGTAGGCGTACTCCCGCTGCTCGAGAAGCCGGTATCCGTCGCTCGCGGAAGCCGAGGCGCCCTGGTCGTAGTTCCAGATCGCCTGTGCGGTGAGCCTTCCGCGCACATCGAAGGTCTGGGTGAGCGCGGCGCCGGGCCCGAGGAAGCGGGTGGTCTCGCGGCCGAGCGCGTCGCGCTGGAACCCGAGCGCGCCGCCGGTACCGGTGAACGTCGCGGCCCGGCCCGCCGCATCGTAGGTCCACTGGGAGACGGTTCCGCTCGGGGTGGTCCGCTTCGCGCGGCGCCCGAGTACGTCGTATTCATGCGCGACGACGCGGCCGTTGACCGATTCGGTGAGAATCCGTCCGAGGGGATCGCGTGCGTACTCGAGCACGCAGCCGGCGTTGACGGCGCGGACCAGTCGACCGGCCGCGTCGAACTCGAAGCGGCTCGCGGCGTCCTCGCCGGCTTGCCGCTCGACGACCCGGCCGGCTTTGTCGCGGGTGACCCGGACCGTCTGACCGACGCCGTTCACCAGCTCGATCAACTGGTCCGCGGCATCGTGGCGGTAGCTGACCGTGCGGTCGTCGAAGTCTGTCTCCGCGGTCAGGTTGCCGACGGCGTCATAGGTGTAGCGCCACACCAGGTCCCGCGGGTTGACCACCTCGGTGACACGCAGCTCCGAGTCGTAGCGGAACCGGTGGCGCACTCCGGCGGCGTCGATTTTCGCGGTCGGCAGGTTGAACGGCCCGTATTCGAAGGCGAGGGTTTGTCCGGCAGCGTCCGTGGCGTGCAGGACGTTGCCCTCAGCGTCGTACGTCCGCTCCATGCGCGAGCCGTCCGGCAACGTCTGCCACGCGACCAGTCCCTCGACGGTCCATCCGGTGCGGGTAATGCCGCCGAGCGGATCGGTAACGGCCACCGGCCGTCCGAAAGCGTCCCGCTCGATCATCGTGACCGCGCCCAACGGATCCACGATGCGCACGATCCCGCCGGCGCCGTCGGTTTCGTAGCTGGCGGTGTTGCCTAGGGCGTCAGTAGCCGCGCACAGGTGCCCTCGTTCGTCGTAGACGTATGTAGTCGTGGCGCCGACCGGGTCGGTGATACCGGTCAGGTTGCCGCGTTCGTCGTACGAGTACTGCCACTCGGCGCCGCCCGGCTCTGTGACGTGCACGGGCTGCCGCAGCGCGTCGTACCCGACGGTGACACTCGTCCCGTCGGGATGGTCGATGCGTGTCGGCTGTCCGTGCTCGTCCAGGGTGAAGCGGGTAGTACGTCCCAGGGCGTCCGTACGCGAGAGCAGGTTGCCGTGCCGGTCGCACTCGGTCGTCGTTTCGTGCCCGAGTGCGTCGACAGTCTTCGTAACATGCTGATTCGCGTCGTAGTGGTACTCGGTCGACTGCCCGAGGCTGTCGGTGACGATAGTGACCCGGTTCGCCGGATCGTAGGCGAAGGTTGCGGACAGGAAACCGTCTGCGCCTTCGCCGTGCACGACGCGGCCGTGCTCGTCGTATGCGTACTCGTAGCGATGGTTGTTGCGATCGATCCAGGCGGTGATGCGGTCGTGCTCGTCGTACTCGTAGAGATAGGGCAGGCCGGTGGAGTTGGTCACGCCGGTGAGCCGGCCCTGCCGGTCATATTGGTACCCGGCGATCGTCGTGCCCTGACCGCTGTTCGTGCCGTCCAGGAGACGAAGTGCCTCGACACGGAATCCGGCTGGGGTGTAAGCGGTGTCTACTGCGACGCGCTGTCCACCCGAGTGCCGCACCTCGGTGGGGATGCCTTGATCGTCGCGGACGAACGTGATCCGGTGCCCGTTGCGGTCGGATATCGCGGTCAGTGGGCGAATCTCCGCGTCGCCGCCGTGCGTGGCGCCGAGGGTCGTGAAGTGCCTGACGTATCCCCGGGCCGGGTCTTCGATCGTGATCTCGTCGGCGGCGCGGTCCCAGGACAGCGGCCAACGCGCGCCGTCGGCCGGCATGACCCGCTGGCCGGGCTGCATCGGCACCGGATAGTTCATGACCTGCGCGTCGTCGCCGGCGTAGTGGACGCCGTCCGCATCGATGGCCACGCGCTGGTCAAGAGTCGAGGACCACCCGGCCCCGAACAGTCGCCCGCCCGGATACGCGGACGCGTAGGCGCGGCGCAGCACCAGCGGCAACAAGCCGAGCAGCACCAGATCCGACTGCGAAGTAATCATCTGCCCGGAGACCACGTCGACAGGGTCGCCGCCCGTGACCGTGGCCCCGTTGCCTTCAGACGGCTGCCCGGCATGGCCCGCACCGCTCAGGTTGTTACCGTCTCCTTCGAGATTGCCCGCGGTGCGTGTGGCGTCGCTTTCCGCCGTGGCGATCGCGCTGTCGGCGTCCTTGCCGCCGATCGCGGTGATCTTGCCGAGGACGTCGGCTTCGGTGGCCTCGGTGCGCCCGGCCACGCCTTCCGCGCCGTGCGCCACCGAGCGCACCGCATTCTCCAGCGCCTTGCCGGCGTCCTGCAGCGCCGGGCGCAGGTCGTTCTCGACACCCTCTTCCAACGCGCGGGCTATCCCACTGCTCAAGAGAAGCTCACCCCGGTCAGCTGTCCGGTCAGCGTCTGCGCGTGCGCGGCGACGGTGTCCGCGTGCCCGTGCAACACCTGCGCGTGCGAGCGCAACTCGTCCGGGATCACCTGGAACCCCGCGCCGATCGCGCCACCGGCCGCACCGCCCGCGCCGGAGGGGACACCGAGCGCCGCGGAGGCCGCCTGGAAGACGAACCCGTCCAGCGCCCGCTGGATGATCGGCTGCAGCGCCTTGAATCCGAGCTCGATCACCTGCATCAGGATGTACTGCTCCAGCTGCTGCTCCAGGAACTCGATCGCCTTGCGCGCGGCCAGCTCGATCGCGGCCAGCGCCGCCTCGGCCAGCCCGAAGGTGGCCACCGCCGCGGCCTGGTCCGCCACGAAGGACGCCGCCAGCACCACCAGCTCCGCGATCGCCACGCCCTTCTGCGCGACGATGAAGTCCGCGGCCGCGTGTAGCGCCTCGACCACCACCCTGCAGCCGTCCACCAGCTCGGTCATGTGCGTTGAGGACATCTGCGCCCAGCGCTGCACCAGCTGGTCGTAGGACGCGCCCTGATACGCGCTGCCCATCTTCCCGATCGTGTCGGTGGCGTCCTGGTGCGCGGACTGGATGTTCTCGGCGAACTGCTGGACGTACCCGGCGACCTCGCGCACCGTGTCCTCGTTGATCATCGGCCAGTCCACGCCGATGAAATTCAGCAGCTGCACGACCTCCATCGGCGGGTCCAAGGCCATCCCGATCCCCTCCCCGAGGTCCACGTGCCAAGGCTCAGCCGGGACAGTATCAGCACGTCCGCAGTCTGCGACACCGCGGTTGGTAACGACCCTGACACATTGGGCCACACCGCACGGATCGACGGTCCGGCGTGCGCCGGCGCTGCCAACTCCGTCTACGCTTCCTGGCTCTCCACGGCACAGGCCTACCACACGCTGCCCAACGTGTTCAGCTTCCATCTGGAAGGCGGCGGGGTGGACGACCCGGTCGGCGCCGCCAGGGGCGCCGCTATCGAGAGGCGGAGCTCGGCTGGCACTATGTGACTGTCGGAACGGCGAGTGAGGACGGTCAGGGATTTGGCGGCGCAAAGTTCACGCACGGGCGGTGCAGCACGTGCCGCGTCGCGTCCGGATGAGGCGGTGGGGCGGGACAACGTGCTGCGCACGGCGCTCCAGCTCTTCCTACAGCACGGATACGCCGGCACGAGCATGAAGGCCATCGCGACGGAGCTGCGCATATCGGCGCCCGCCCTCTACTGGTACTTCCCGTCCAAGGAGGAGATCTTCGCCAGCGTCCTGGAGATGGCGCTGGCGGACTTCTGGTCCGCCGTCAAGGGCTCCCTCACCGAGGAGGACCCCCCTGGCCGGCTGGGCCAGATGGTTCGCGCGCACGTGGTGTGGCAGTTGCAGCAGTCCGACGTCGCCCGCGCGTTCGACGTGAACGCGGGCATGCGCCAGCTCCTGCACGAACTCCCGCAAGAGCGCGCCGAGATGATCGTCGCGATGGAACGCGAGTACATTACCGAGCTGCGAGGCATCCTCGAAGAGGGCAGGCGCCGCGGCCAGTTCGTCTTCGACGACGTCAAGCTGACGGGCTTCGCCATCATCACGATGTGCGAGTACGTCCACACCTGGTTCAACCCGGCACTGGAGAAGACCGCCGAGGACGTCGCGGCTCACTATGAAGCGCTGGTGCTGGCCATGGTCGGCGCAGGACAGCGGACGCCGAACTCGGCCGGCGACCGACCTGCGTCCGCCATGACGGGCCGCCCTTAACTCGTGGTGCGCTGCAACGCCTGGCCGTCCAGGAGCGCCTCGCTCTGCACGATCGGAATGCAGCCGCGTTCGTCCAGCGCGGCCAGGAACGAGGCGGGTTCGAAGGCCAGCTCGGGATCGATCCAGCCGGTCTGCTTGGGCGGCTGCACGGCGAGGAGTTCGGCACCGACGGCGGCACTCACACCGGTCACCCGGCCGGTGGTGTCGTGGCCCCACTCAGGGTGCCCCGTCTGATAAGTGCGCACGACTGATCGGCCTTCACGCAGGCCGATCACCTCGACGGTGCACATGAGTGCCCAGCCACGGTCGTCGCGTTCACCGCCCATGGTCTCCCAGATCCGGTCCCGGACGGCCTCTCGGATGGTCAGGCCGTCTGCACCCGCGACCTCGGCGTCGTCGAGCAGGCCGTACTTGTTGAGGACCCGGACATCCTCCATGATCTCATCCCGCCAGCTCACGCGGGTGGCGCAGAACTTCAGCTGGGGGAAGCTGCGCACCAATGACGTGGTCTCCGGGTGCGGTACGTAATAGACGCGGTGGCGCCCGACGGGCTCAAGGAAGTCCACCCAGCGGGAGCCCTCCAGGTATGCAGCGCCACGGAACCGGCCGTTCTGGAAGTACTGACGGGTCGGCGTCTGATCCGCCAGTTCCCACAGCACTGTCTCCAGCCCCCCGCGGGAAGGCGCGATGGTGCGCCAGGACACCCCGGAGACGTGGATCTCGTCAACCTGGTCGAACTCGTCCACGGCGTGCCGGGCCAGTACCTGTGTGACGCCGGGGCTGATGCCGAGGCCGGAGACCGCGCTGATGCCGGCGTCGGCCGCGTCGGCTCGCTGGCGGGCGGACAGCTCGGAGATGAGGTCGGCATAGTTCACCCGGGCATCGAGCGCCAGCTGGAAGACCTCGTCGAAGAAGACGTGGCGCCGGCTGCTCGGGGCGCGGGTTCAAGTTCGCCACGTTCATCGGCGAGGCGCTGGCCGACCTGGCCACCGGCGGCGTACGTCCGGACCTGCAGCACTTCTCTCCCGACCGCTTCCCCGCGTCCGGGGCCTGAGCGTCACCCGGCGGCCGGGATATGAGACTCCGATGAGATTTCCCAAGCTGAATAAAATCTGAATGAGTTCTCGCGCAGACGAGCGTAATCCAGGCGCATGCGGCGTTGTCCGGGGGCGTTGCAGTGGCCGTCCCAGGATTCGGCCAGCAGGTCCCGTGCAGGTTCGGGAGTCCTGCCTCTTCCACAGTTCTACTGCGCCCTGCCGTGTGAAGGCGATTCTCGGTCGAGGTCGGCGATCGTGGCTTCCAGCCAGGTGCGGTCCGCGCGACTGGTGCCCGCGGCGAGGGTGAGCATCCCTTTGCGGAACCGATCACTCATCTCGGCGGCGCGCCGGGGTCTTTTGTCCTCGTAGAAGTAGCTCGCGGGCTGATTGATGAACTCGAGCCGACGGCGCAGGACTCGGGCCTGGTCGGCGGGATCGGGCAGGCGGCCGAGGAAGGCGAGTACGACGAGGAAGGAGTTGCGGTCGGTGATCTCGACCTCGGCCGGCTCGCGGAGTCTGCGGAGCAGTTCGGCGTGGCCTGCGTCGGTGAGGGAGAGCACCTGCCGAGGAGTCGCCCCACGGCCGCGCTCCTCTTGCCGGTTGAGATATCCGGCCTCCCTCAGCCGGTTCAACGCGGGGTAGAGCGCCCCGTCGCTGACCGGGCGCACATGCCCCGACAGGCCGGAGATCCGCGCCCGCAGTTCATAGGCGTGCAGCGGTTCTTCGGCCAGGAATCCCAGGATGCTCAACGTCAGCACGCCGCCATCCTACCCACGAATAGTGTTGCCTCTAACAGAGTGTCTCGATTAGAGTCCCAAGCCATGACGACGTTCATCCTTGTCCCCGGAGGCTGGCACGGCGGCTGGTACTTCCAGCCGATCGCCGGCACCCTCGAGGGCCATGGCCACACGGCCTACCCCGTGACACTCACCGGCCTCGATGGCCGAGCCCATGCGCCCGCGGCGACCAATCTCGACACCCACATCCAGGACGTGGTCAGCCTCCTGGAGGCCGAGGACATCCGCGACGCCGTGCTTGTCGGACACAGCTACGCCGGCATGGTCATCACCGGAGCCGCAGCCCGCGCCGCCGGACGAGTCCGGCGGCTGGTCTACTGCGATGCCTACGTCCCCGCCGACGGCGAGTCCTGCTACGACCTCACCACCCCGGCCTACCGAGAGCTGTTCATCCGGGGGTCACAAGGCGATGGCCTCACCGTGCCGCCCCCACCGCACCTGGACGCGCGCACGGCCGCGCACCCGCTCGCATCGTTCCTGCAAAAGATCCGGCTCGAGAGCCCGCCCCAGGTCGAGCGTCGGGACTACATCTACCTGACCGGATGGGCCGCCACTCCCTTCACCGAGGTCTATCAACGACTGCGCCGCGATCCCCACTGGCGCGTACACACCCTGCCGAGCGGACACAATGTGGCGCGCGAAGCCCCCGAACCCTTCGTACGGATCCTGACGGAGGGATGAGCCCATCTCCCAGGCCCGCCACCCGGCCGCGATCCGCGCCCGACGCCTCCAGAGTGATCCACGAGCTTCCGGGATTCCGGGATTCCGGGATTCCGGGACCCGACCACGTCGAACGTGCGATGGTCACTGGCCGTCTCCGCCGATTCTCGTCTCAGCAGACGTCGACTCTGACGGTGGCGCCGGCCCGGCGCAACGACACGCCACGACAGCGGGCGCCGCGAGATCGACGATGCGGAGCCGGGAGTCGCCGCGCCGGTCAGCTGGTCACGGCGGCGGATACGGCATCGAGGGCCGGCCTGGGTGTCCGGCGCAGGATCGTCGCGAGATCGCCGGTGGGGGTCCCGGTCCAACCCGCGCGGAACGCGCGGTAGACGCCGAGCAGCATTTCGGCCAGATCCGCCGGAACACCCTGAGTGGTGGCGGTCGAGGTGAACTGATCATCGCTGATGGACTGGTACTCCACCGGGATCCCGCCGATTGTGGAGGCAAGCCGGGCCAGGTCGGCCCAGTCGATGCTGTCTCCGGCCGTGAGCGTGTAGAGCTTGCCGCGGTGCTCGTCCGTGGCCAAGGCCAAGACGCGTGCCGTGGCTTCGGCGAGGTCGTCGATGTGCGCCGGTGCGGTGCGCGCCTGGGCGGCCGGGACCGAAAGCGTTCCACTGGCGACCGCCGTGGTCACGTCGCGGGCGACAGCCTGCGCGAGGCCGTAGGTGGTGCGCAGGATCGTCGCGCCTGGCGACAGCTTGCGCAGCAGCGCCTCGGAGTTTGCGAAGTCCGCCATCAGC
This sequence comes from Actinocrinis sp., assembly GCA_035763685.1. GTDB lineage: Bacteria > Actinomycetota > Actinomycetes > Streptomycetales > Catenulisporaceae > Actinocrinis. Next base: position 50,117 of record DASUAR010000137.1, read on the forward strand.
GGCAGCGGGTAACGGTCCGGGTCCGGCCAGCTCGTGTAGACGATGCGCTCCACGCCGGCCTCGGTGGCGGCCCTGATCGCCGCGGCGTGCTGCCCGCCCCGGCGGTCGGCCGGGGTGCCGTAATTGGTGCCGTTGATCAGCGCCGCCTTCACGCCCGCGAACGCCGATTTCAGTGAGGCCGAGTCGTCGAAGTCGACCCGGCGCACCGCTACGCCGGTCTGTGCCAGATCCGGGGCTGAGTCGGGGTCGCGGGTGCCGGCCACTATGTCGGTATCGGGCGCCAACTGGCGGAGCCGGTCGAGGACGGGGCGGCCGAACAGTGCGCCGTTGGCGCCGGTGATGAGGAACATGCGGTCTCCTGTAGCCTGGACTCGACAACCGGGTCGCTTGACCCGGTTAGACTATACGGGTCACGCGACCCGGTTGCTACTGGATGGGGCATCGCCGGTGAACGGACGTCCGCTGCGCGCCGACGCGCGCGACAACCGCGCGAAGATCCTCGCCGCGGCGCAATCGGCTTTCGAGTCGATCGGGCCGGAAGCGAACCTGCGTGAGATCGCCCGCCGGGCCGGCGTCGCGCAGGGAACGGTGCACCGCCACTTCCCTACCAAGCAGGCCCTGTTCTCGGCGATCATCACCGAGCGGCTGCGGGATCTGACCTCCCTGGCCCGGCGACTATCCGCCGACCGTGCCCCCGGCGAGGCGTTCATCGCGTTCCTGACGGCGACCGTCGAGCACGCCCGCCATAACCGGTCACTGGCCGCGGTATTCGAGAAGGCCGACGGCGACGACGAGGACATGGAGGCCGCCGGCCGGGAGATGAACACCGAGCTTGCGCTCCTGCTCGAGCGTGCTCAAGCCGAAGGCGCGATCCGCGGCGACATCGACCTGGCAGACATTCACGCGATCGCCGCCGCCATCCTCGCCATGGACACGCACCCGGCAGCCAATGACGCGGATCGCGCCAAACGCATCGCCGTCGTGCTCGACGGCCTGCACCACGGATCTGAACGGCGATCCTGACCCCCGCCAGGGGCGGCCGACAGGCAAGCAGCAGAGGCGCCATCGGTCGGCTCTCATCGGTCACACGGCCACGGCCCCGGAGTGTTTCGGGCTTGTCCCTGATTTGAGTGGCAGGGGTTTGTGATCTGGTCACGATCAAGGACAACCGGCCCGCCCTCACGGCACAGCTGCGGGCGCTCACCGTCAAAGGGCTGCTCTTCCCGCACGCGAGCCAGGTCATGCGGGTCGTACGCAAACGCCGCAAGCTCGGCACCCGGCAGTGCAGCACCGAGACCGTCTATGCCGTCGCCGACCTGACCGCCCAACAGGCCACCATCGCTGAGCCGGCCGGATGGCTACGCGGACACTGGATCATCGAGAACAGCCTCCGCTATGCGCCTGCCCATGTCGTCGATGGGGCGTGTCGGGAGGGATGGAGGAATATCGAGCCCAGAGCGTGAGACATGGAGGAAGCTTCTCCCTCTCGGGTCTCTCCGCTGGCGGCAAGTTCACACTTTTCCATTTCCATGGAGTGCAACCGCCGCGACGGGCTGATGCTGGATATCGCTCTCGCCGGCCACGGCCGTGCCGGAGCCGTCCTTCGTCACTCACCGATCCGCGGCGTTCGCGCCGTGAGGGAGAGCTCCCGTGGAATACACCGCACCCGCATCCGCCCCGGCCGAACGGCGGGGGGCGAGCATCGTCATGGCGTGCCTTGGCGTGTTCATCTCCTACCTGCCGATCACCACCGTCGCCGTGAGCCTGCCGGCGATCCAGCGCGCCCTGGGCGCCTCCACCGCGCAGCTGTCCTGGGTGCAGGACGCGTTCGTGCTGCCCATGGCCGCCCTGATCCTGACCGCCGGAGTCGTCGGCGACGTGCACGGACGCAAGAAGGTCTACCAGGCGGGACTCGTGTTCGCCGCCGCGGGCGCCGTCCTCGCCCTGTGCGCACATTCCATCGGCCTGCTGTGGGCCGGGCAGGCCCTCTCCGGCCTCGGCTCGGCCGCGCTGCTGCCAACCACCCTCGCGCTGATCAGCCACACGGTGCCGAATCCGCGCGAGCGCGGGAAGTTCATCGGTCTGTGGGCGATGGCGCTGCTCGCCGCGCTCGCGATCGGGCCGGTGATCGCCGGCGTGCTGCTGCAGCACGTCACCTGGCGCTGGATCTACCTGCCCACCGTCCCCGCCGCGCTCGCCGTGCTGGCCGCCTCCGTGCCGCTGCTGACCGACTCGCGCGCCCCGCATGGCCGCCGCCTTGATTGGCCCGGCCAGATCACCGCCGCATTGGCCATCACCGCCCTGGTCTACGGCGTCATCGAGGGCGGCGCCGGCTCCTTCACCCAGTCCAAGGTGCTCGCCGCGCTCGGCGTGGCCGCTGTCTCGCTGGCCGGGTTCATCGTCGTCGAACTGCGCAGCGGAAGCCCGATGCTGAACCTGCGACTGCTGCGCGTCCCGGCATTCACCGCCACCGCCCTCATCGCGATGATCACCTTCCTCGCGCTGATCGGGTTCTTCTTCGTGCTCAGCCTGTACTTCGGCATGGTCCAGCAGCTCACCACCCTGCAGGCCGGCAGCAGGCTGCTGCTGGTGCCGGTGGCCGCGATCATCGCCGGAGTACCGGCCGGCCGACTCATGCACGTCATCTCGCCCCGCGCCATGATCACCGGCGGGCTGGTGCTGATCGGCGGGTCGATGCTGGCCCTGACCACCCTGGACGCGACCACGAGCTTCGCCGCCGTGTCCTGGAAGCTGATCATCCTGGGCCTCGGGATGGGCGCGGTGACCACCCCGATGACCGCCGCCGCCGTCGCCTCCGTACCCCACCACCTCGCCGGCATGGCCGCGGCCGCCAACAACGCCTTCCGCCAGGTCGGCGGCGCTCTCGGACCGGCCCTGCTCGGCGCGCTGCTGACCACCCGCGCGCTGCACACCCTGCCCGCCCACCTCGCCGCCACCGGTTTGACCGCCGCACAACAGCACGAGGTCACCGCCACCGCGCACACCGGAGGCCTGGCCGCCCTCGCCACCATGAACCTCGGCGGCGCCGCGACCGGACAGATGTACACGGCCCTGAGCGCCGCCCTGATCGACGGTCTGCACCTGTGCCTGATCATCGCAACCATCCTGACCGGCCTGGCCACGCTGTGCGCGCTCGTCCTGCTGCGCCGACCCCGGCAGCGGCCGGGCGACGCCCCGGCCGCCGCCCAACGCTCCGCTCACACCGCAGGCGCACCCCAGCACACCCACCGCTAACAGTTGACCCAGCCCCCACCGACCGGCGAACCGCTCCGGGACTGCGACACAGTCCCTGGGTGGTTCGCCGGCCCGGCAGACCGACGAAAAGACAGCGATCCCATGCGCCCCATCCCCACGAACGAGCATCCGCCTCGTGGCCTGCACGACGCGCCAGCATCCCGGACCCTCGCGCTGATCACCGGCGCGTCCTCCGGCATCGGCGCGGCCTATGCTCGCGCCCTCGCGCCCGGCCACGATCTGATCCTCGTCGCCCGCCGCACCGACCGGCTGCGCGCCCTCGCCGGCGAACTGGAACTACTCGGCGGCGCCGTATACGTCCTGACCGCGGACCTCGCCACCCGCGAAGGCCTGGCCACCGTCACCACCCGCCTCGCCGTGGGAGACGTGCGCCTGCTCATCAGCAACGCCGGCACGGCCGGGTACGCCCGGCTGACCGACCTCTCCCCCGCCGAAGTCGATCGGTTGCTCACCCTCAACGCCATGGCCCCGCTCCACCTCGCCCGCGCGGCACTGCCCGGCATGCTTGCCGCCGGCAGCGGCGCCGTGATCGCCGTCGCCTCCCTCATGGCCTTCAGCGCCGCGAACCCCGACCCCCGCATGCCTCCGCGCACCCTCTATTGCGCCGCCAAGGCCGCCACCGTCGCTTTCACCAGGCAACTCGCGTGCGAAATGGCGGGCACCGCGATCCGCATCCAGGTGGTCTGCCCCGGTGTCACGGCAACCGAATTCAACGGCGGCTTCGGCCGCAGCATCTCATCGGCCATGGCTCCTGACGACGTCGCCCACGCCAGCCTTACGGCGCTACGCCTCGGCGAAACCGTCTGCATACCCGGCCTGCACGACCAGGCCGCCGCGCTGTCCGTCATCGAGCGAGCCGAAGCCGCGCTCTTGGCGGGAGGCAATCGACCTGGCCTGGCAGCCCGATACACGGCGGCGTAATCGATCGCCGCCATCAGCCCCCGGATCAGGCGGGGTGAATGAGGCGGCCGTGGGCGATCAGGGATGCGGCTTGCTTGAGGCGGCGTACTCGGATGCTGATGGTGTAGGAGTCGATGCCGGGGATCGCGGCGAAACGGTTGGTGAGGTAGCGGTAGAAGTCGTCGGCATCGCGGCAGACGACGATCGCCATGAGGTTGTGCTCACCGCTGATGGCGCCGGTGAAGGCGACCTCGTCGTGACCGGCGAGCTGCGTGCCGATCTGGTGCAGGCGCGCGGGGGCCACACGCAGCCAGATCGTCGCGTTCAGGTGGTAGCCGAGCTGTTCGGGCAGCAGGTCGACGTCGTAGACGAGAGCGCCGCAGGCTTCGAGGGCTTCCAGGCGGCGGGCGACGCGGGTCGCGGGCCAGCCGGTGAGCTCGGCCAGACGGGTGTGGGTGGCGCGCCCGTCCTCGGCGAGCGCGGCGAGCAGCGCCGCGTCCTGGTCCGTAGGAGCCTCGGGCGGGCCGGTGGAGGTCCTGGGTTGCGGGCCGGCGAGCTGCTCGCTCTGCTCTGGCGTGAGCGGTGCGCCGTAACCGGTCCACCCGGGGGTGTCGGGGTGGGCGTAGGCGTGAATGAGCAGGTCGATGCCGAGCTGGAGCACGGCGGCGGACTTGGGCAGCTGGCGGAACAGGACGTCGTCGCGCGGTGTGCTGACCGGGGAGCGGATGATGCAGATGATCTCCGTGCCGGCGGAGGCGAGGTTGGCGTAGGCGATCTCCGGCCTGCGCACGAGGGCGTCGGCGAGGGGGTCGACGCGGTCGGGGCGGCAGCGGATCCGCACGACCCATTTCATCTGCCCGTATACCGCGGGGTTGACCAGACCGATCACACGCATCACGCCGGCGCGGCGCAGGGCCTGGTAGCGGCGCCCGACGGTCTGTTCGGACACGCCGATCACGTCGGCGATACGGCTAAACGGCGCACGCGGCGCGTGCTGCAGGGCGTGGAGGATTGCCCGGTCCAGCTCGTCGGTCATGGAGGAAGTATTCCACCTCGAAATCAAGCGTTGACATCACCCCGCTGCGCCGTCATAGTCAGCCACCAACCCCTCTGTTCCACACCGAGCGAGGTCCGGCGCCGACATTGAATGTTAGCGCTAACAATTGCGTGCCGCTTTGCCGGGCACCGCATACGGATCGGAAGGACAATGACGTCCCCATGCTTCACCGGAGGCGCGCGAAAAACCTGCGCCGTTCATCATCGGCCGTGATCTCCACGCCGGCGGTCAGCTCAAGCGCCGAGGTCCTTGTCGGCACGAAGAAACCACCGGAGGCGGCGGCGGGACGTTTCGACGGTCTGGTGGCTCAGGCACCCGAGCCACCAGTCACACCACCAGCCGCGTTACGGCTTCCAGACGACACTGATATGAACAACATGGAGTTTATATTGTCTGCCCTGCGCACTCATCGCCGATTCGGCAGGGGCCTGCTCGCATCGTTGGCCATGGTCGCGCTCGCATTCAGCGGCGTACTCGCCGCGGCGGGCACCTCGCAGGCCGCTACGCAAGAGCCCTGCGACATCTACGCCGCCGACGGCACGCCGTGCGTCGCGGCGCACAGCACGACCCGCGCGCTGTTCGCCGCCTACAACGGCGCGCTCTATCAAGTGGAGAGGTCGTCTGACAGCACGTTCAAGGACATCGGCGTCCTGTCCGCCGGAGGAGCCGCGAACGCCGCCACCCAGGACTCGTTCTGCGCCGGCACGACGTGCACGATCACCCGCATCTACGACCAGACCGGCGACGGCAACACCCTGCTCTACCAGGGGCCCGGCGGGACCGGCGGCGACGACACCGCGGCTACTGCGACCTCGGAAGCCGTGACGGTTGACGGCACCAAGGCCTACTCGCTCTTCATCAACCCCGGCAACAGCTACTGGGTCGACGGCTCCGCGGTGCCGACCGGCAGCTCGCCGGAGGGCGAGTACATGGTCACCAGCGGCACCCACGTCAACAACGGCTGCTGCTTCGACTACGGCAACACCGAGACCACCCACACGGCCGGCGGCGCCGGCGCGATGGACGCGATCAACTTCGGCACCGAGTGCTGGTTCGGCGGCTGCAGCGGCACCGGGCCGTGGGTACAGGCCGACCTGGAAGCCGGCCTGTTCTCCGGCGGCAGCACCTCGTGGAACCCGAGCCAGGTCGCGCAGACCAGCCACTTCGTCACCGCGATGCTGAAGAACAACGGAACCACCGCGATGGCGCTCAAGGGAGCCAACGCCCAATCCGGCAGCCTGACTACGCTCTACAGCGGCGCGCTGCCCAGCGGCTACGACCCCATGGTCAAGCAGGGCGCGATCATCCTCGGCAGCGGCGGCGACTGCTGCCAGACGAACACCAACAAGAGCGAAGGCACCTTCTACGAGGGCGCGATGGTCAAGGGCTATCCCTCCGACGCCACCGATGCCGCCGTCCAGGCCAACATCGCCGCGGCCGGCTACGCCACGCCTCCCACCGGTGAACTGCATGCGGTCGGCGCGGGCAAGTGCCTGGACGTGAACGGCATGAGCACGACGGCGGGCACTCAGATGCAGATCTGGTCGTGCAATGGCGGAGCCAACCAGATCTGGACGCACACCGCTTCAAACCAGCTGACCGTCTACAGCGGCAGCAGCCTGATGTGCCTGGACGCCAGCGGCCAGGGCACCACGAACGGCACCAAGGCCATCATCTGGTCCTGTAACGGCCAGACCAATCAGCAGTGGACCCTCAACGCCAACGGCACCGTCACCGGTGTCCAGTCCGGCCTCTGCCTGGACGTGAGCGGTGGCGGCAGCACAGACGGGACCCTGGTCCAGCTGTGGACCTGCAACGGTCAGTCCAACCAGCAATGGAGCCTCGGCTAGGCGGTGTTGGGGAATGTATCAAGGCAACGATCCGGCCGCCGCTTTGTCGGGGATCGTGATGGCGAATCGCCACGCGCCGCCAGGCGCAGATGGTTCACTGCGCGACGAGCCTGGGCGTGCGGCCGGAGCGTC
>DASUAR010000138.1:0-12770 GCA_035763685.1 Actinocrinis sp.
GATTGACGCCCTGGAGTAATTCATGCGTTGGGACAACTTGTACGTAGCGGCCTTCGGCGCCTATGTCCCGGAGAAGATCGAGACCGCCGACGAGGCGATCGCGCAGGGCCGGTACACCGAGGGCGAGAAGGTCGCGAACGGTATCCGCGCCGTGCACGTGGCCGACCCGCAGACGGAGGCTCCCGGCGTCATGGCGGCGGCGGCCGGCCGTCAGGCCGTGGAGCGCTCGGGCATCGCCCACGAGCAGTTCGACCTGGTCGTGCACGCCGGGATCGGGCATCAGGGCCAGGAGTTCTGGCAGCCCGCATCGTACGTGCACAACCAAACCGTCGGCGGACCGGCCGCGGCGATCGAGATAAAGCAGGGTTCGAACGGTGGCCTGGCAGCCTTCGAACTCGCCGCCTCCTGGGTGGTGGCCAGGCCCGGCACCGCCGCGCTGGTGACCGCCGGCGACTCCTTCCACCTGCCCTACTTCGACCGGTGGAACAGCGACGACCAGCAGGTCTACGGCGACGGCGCGGGTTCGGCGGTGCTCTCGAGCAGCGGCGGCTTTGCCCGGGTGATCTCCACCGCCTCGGTCGCGGACTCGACTCTCGAGCCGATCTACCGCGGCCCGGACGCCTGGACGCTGGCGCCGTTCGCTCAGGGTTCGAAGGTGGACCTGCGCGGCCGCAAGCGCGCGTACCTGGCCACCGGCGAGGACCTGTACGACCAGACCATCGAGCGGATGAGCAAGAGCCTGTTCGCCGTGGTCGGCGAGGTGTTCGAGGGCACCGACAGCGACATCTCGAACGTCGACTGGCTGATCCACGCGAACACCGGCAAGTCGATCGTGGAGTGGGCGTTCTACCGGCCGCTGGGCCTGGACGCCTCGCGCACCGTCTACGACTGGGGCTGCGACTACGGCCACATGGGCGCGGCGGACCACCTGGTGAACCTGGAGTACGTGGTGCGCAGCGGAAAGGCGAAGGCCGGAGACAAGGTGCTGACGATCGGCGTCGGCACCGGGTTCATGTGGACCGCGATCCTGATCGAGCTGCTGGAAACCCCGAGCTGGTAAAGCCACGGATCGGATGAGAGAGAAGGAGGAGCGCTGATGACCACGGTCGTCGACTCCCCGGTCTCCGCCGCGGCGGGGGAACCGGCTCAGCACAAGGAGAACGTCGATCCGCTCAGCCGGCTCCAGTCGCTGGCCCGCGCCAAGACCCTGGCCGCCGACTACGCCGAGGTGGCCCCGCTGCTGGCGGAGCTGACCCGGAGCGAGAGCGCGGCGAGTGATCTGGTGCGCGCCGGCCGGGTGCTGAGCAAGCTGAGCCCGGCCGCGATCCTGGAGCACCACCCGGCGCAGCCGGTGGTCAAGGTCGCGGTCGCCGGGCACTCCACGGTCGCCGCGCTGGTGCCGCCGCTGACCGCGGAGCTGGCCAGGCATGGTCTGGTGCTGGACATCACGCTGGGCGATTTCGACGGCTACCTGCGCGAGCTGCAGGACACCGGCAGCCAGCTGTACACATCAGGGCTCGATCTCGCACTGGTGGTGCTCGACCCGCAGGCGATCTTCGACGAGCTGCCCGAGGTGTGGCGAATCGAGGATCTGCAGAAAGCGACGACGGCGAAGCTCGCGCAGCTGAGCCGGCTGACCGAGAAGTTCGTCAGCAATCAGCCCACCGCGACACTCGTGCTCAACACAGTGCCGTTGCAGCGCGCGCACACGCATCAGCTGGTGGACCTGCGTTCCCGGGCCGCGCTCGGCATCGCCTGGCGCGAGTTCAACGCGGGCCTGCTGCGACTGTCCGCGGCGCATCAGCGCGTCGCGGTGATCGACTTCGATCCGCTGATCGCGGCCGCAGGACCGGTCGGTGACCCGCGGATGGCTTCCTACGCGAAGGCGCACCTCGGCGATGAACTGCTCGGCCGCTACGCCCGCGAGGTGGCGCATCTGACCAGGACCATCAAGGGTCTGACGAAGAAGGTGCTCGTCCTCGACCTGGACAACACCCTGTGGGACGGCATCCTCGGCGATGACGGCGCGGACGGCATCGAGATGGCCACCACGTACCGCGGCGAGGCGTTCGGCAACTTCCAGCGGGTGGCGAAGCAGATCGGCTCACAAGGCGTGCTGCTCGCGGTGAGCAGCAAGAACGACCAGGAGCCGGTGGAGGAGGTGCTGCGTACGCACCCTGACATGGTGCTGCGCGACACCGACTTCGTGCGGATCAACGCGAACTGGAACCCGAAGGACGCGAATCTGCGCGACATCGCGGCCAGGCTCAACCTCGGCATCGACAGCTTCGTGTTCGCCGACGACTCGCCGTTCGAGACCGGCCTGATCGCCGCGAGCATCCCGGAAGTCGCCGTGGTGCGGCTGGACGAGGAGCCCGCGCTGCACATCGGCAAGCTGCTCGCGGACGGCTGGTTCGACGTGCTCGAACTCACCGCCGAGGACCGCGAGCGCGCCGCGCTCTACCGGACCGACGCGGCCAGGCAGGACCTGCTGGACGGCTCGGACAACTTCGAGGAGTACCTGGCGAACCTCGGCGTCACGCTGACGCTCGCGCCGGTGGGCGAGAGCGAGGTGGCGCGGGTCTCGCAGCTGAGCCTGCGCAGCAACCAGTGCAACCTGACCACCCTGCGGATGCAGCCCGACACCGTGCGCGAGCTATCGCAGAGCCCTGACCATCTCGTGCTGTATCTGCGTTCTGCCGACAAGTTCGGCGACAACGGCCTGGTCGGCGCGCTGTTCTGCACGAAGAGCGCGGACGGCTTGACCATCGACAACTACATCATGAGCTGCCGCGTGCTGTCCCGCGGGATCGAACAGGCCGCGATCGGCGCGCTGCTGGCGCACGCGAAGGCGGCCGGCCTCGGCCCGGTCCACGCGAGCTACCGCCCCACCAAGAAGAACCACCGGGTGCGCGACTTCTGGCCGTCGTTCGGTTTCGAGCGCAGCGGCGGAACCGACGAGGCGCCCGACTACCGCCACGATCTGGCGACGCTGCCAGAAATCCCCGGCCATCTGCGCCTGCGCGCGAGTTTCGAAAGGTAGAAGACATGAGCACGCTGACCGAGGAGCGCTTCCTCGAGATCGTCCGCGACGAGCTGGACCTGCCGCTGCTGGAGACCGAACTGGAGAACGACTTCGACCAGGTGGTCTCCTGGGATTCGCTGTACCTGCTGCGCCTGGTCGCCGCGGTGGAGCAGGAGACCGGCACGCGGGTCCCGGTCGGCCGGCTGTTCTCCAAGCGCAGCCTGCGCGACATCTACACCGCGATCGCGGGCGCGACCGCGGCCGTTTGACCGCCGAGCCGTTCGAATCTCAGCGGTCTGAATCACGGCCGCTTGGAATCACAGCCGTCTGACTCAAGCCGTCTGATTCAAGCGGCCCGAACGGGAAGCCAGAACGTAGGCAGCCGGTCGGCGCGGGAGTTGCCCCCCGCACCGACCGGCGCTCCATCCAGCGCCGGAACAGGAGGCCACCATGGGCGACTCACCGCTGCGCCGCGTGCGCCGATTCCTCTTCCTGTGCCTGCGCGCCTTCGCCGGCTCGAACGGCTACTTCATCCCAGGGCCGACCGACCCGATGGGCGACCGGCCGCCGTCGCTGCCGCCCGGCCATCCCGAGCGCCTCATCCCGCACGTGCCGCCGACCGCCGAGGAGCGCCGGCTGTGGGCTCAGCTCGCCGGCGCGTCCGCGCCCGGCCGGTGACCACGTGGCCGGTGACCGCCGGACGTTCAGTCCGTCCGATGAGCGGCCGGAAATGACAGATCCTTGAAATAGGTGTCCGCCTCGCGCAGCTGTAGCTCCCCCAAGCGCGCCAGCAGCGCCTGTGTCGCGGCTCGGTGAGTTTCGGCGGCGGCGCTGTCGCGGTCGCCGTCGAGTTGCGCGCGCCAGTGCCAGTACGCCTCGGTGACCGCTCGCTCGGTCGTGCGCATCACGACCCAGGACTCGTCCCACCGATAGAAGGCACGCAGACCGGTCAGCGCGGCCACGATGGTACCGGCGAGCGAGACGACGATCTGCTTGCCCGGATACGTCGGGGCGACGAGCACCGGCAGCGCGGCACCGATGAAGATCACGATGACGCCCGTGGCGCGGTAGAACCTGCGGTGCCAGTGCGCCCGCCGATCGTAGAACTCGCGCACGCGCATCGCGTAGTCGCCGACCGCCGCCGTGAATCCGGACGGCGGCAGTTCGGCCGGCTCAGGCGGGAGCGGGACGGGATAGAACGGACCCAGGCGCTTCACTGCGGCTCCTCCCCGGCGCGGCGGCTCGTCGTGCGCGGGTAGACGTCGACCACCCGGTCCACTCTGCCAGAATCGGCCGCCCGCTCGGTAAGTTTCACCCCGCCTTGTCGGCGCCACCAGCGTCAGAGCGGGTCAGTAGGCGTATTGGAACGACGGTGCTCAATCCGGCAGGTTCGGGGCTGGCGCAATCCGCCCCGCTCCCTAGCCTGACGGTGGGCCGGCCGACCGGAAGCCGCCCCGGTTCGCCCGAGTCCACCACAGCGGATGGGTTGCAGCGCATGAGAAGCATCGTCTTGCGGGCAGTGGCGGCCTCAGGGCTCTTCGTCGCGTGCGCCGCCTTTGCCGGGGCCAGTTCCGCCGCGCACGCGGCCACCGCAGCGCCGGCCGCGGCCACCGCCCCGCTCGGGCAGATCACCCCCGGCGACTGGCCGACGTACCACCTCAACAACCAGCGCGACGGCAACCAGACGAAGCTCAGCCCCCTGACAACGCTGTCGCTGAACTGGACCGCGCCAGTCGACGGGGCGGTCTACGGCCAGCCGCTGCTCGTGGGCGGCCGGGTCTTCGCGGCCACCGAGAACGACACGGTCTACGCGCTCAACCGCAGCACCGGCGCGGTCATCTGGTCCGCGCACCTCGGCTCGCCGGAACCGCTCTCCAGCCTGCCTTGCGGCGACATCGATCCGCTGGGTATCACCAGCACGATGGTCTACGACCCGGGCACCAACCGGGTGTACGCCCTCGCGGAACTGGCCGGCGCCACGCACACCTTGTTCGGCATCAACGCCGCGACCGGCACCGTCGAGTTGCAGACTCCGCTCGATCCGCCGAAGGGCACTGCGAACACGTTCCAGCAGCGCGGCGCCCTGACGCTACTCAATGGACGCATTTACGTGCCCTATGGGGGCCTATACGGCGACTGCGGCAACTACATCGGCCAGGTGGTCTCGGTGGCCACCGATGGAACCGGTGAGACGAGCTACGCGGTTCCGACCACCCGTGAGGGCGGCATCTGGGAGACCGGCGGCGGGGTCGTGGACCCCAGCGGCAATCTGCTGTACGCGTCCGGAAACGGAGCGGCCACATCAGGGACCTACGACGGCGCCGACTCGGTGATGGAACTGTCGCCCTCGCTTCAGCGGCTGGACTTCTTCGCACCGACCGACTGGGCCACGCAGAACGGCGGCGACGCCGACCTCGGTTCGCAGACCCCGGCCATCGTCGGGCAGTACATCTATGAGGACGGCAAGACCAACAACGGCTACGTCCTGAAGCTCGGCGCGCTCGGTGGCGTCGGGGGCCAGGTGGCGGAGCTGGCTAACACCTGTCAGACCTTCGGTACCGCCGCGGTGGCCGGGAACATCGTTTACGCACCCTGCGCCAGCGGGCCGCAGGCGGTGAGCATCGCCGCCGACGGGACGCCGACAGTGCTGTGGAAGTCCACGGTTCCGGCCGAAGGCTCCCCCGTGATCGGCGGCGGCGCGGTCTGGTGGGTGGACTACTTCGGCGGCGAGCTCTACGCGCTCGACCCGGCCACCGGGGCGACGAAGGCGCAGATCTACCTCGGCAGCGCGTGCCCGACCTTCACCTCCCCCACTGTCGTCGGCAACCAGGCGTTCGTGGGTACCAAGACGAGCGTCGTCGCAGTCGGCGGTGCGTGAGCGTACTGATACTCCACGAGGGCGTCAGCCGTTGACGCCGGTGTAGTGCCGCAGGCTCCAGTTCCACAGCAGCCGCGAGCCGACATACATGGCGAGTGCGGCCAAGGGTGCGCAGGCCGCTACGGCGACCGGGACGCCGAGGCCGGCGCCGTGTCCGGTGAGCACGCCGACCGGCAGGTACGCGATGAACGCGATGGGCAGGAGCCAGGTCAGCAGTTCGCCGACAGCCCTTGGCAGGATGCTGAGCGGATAGCTGCCGAAGGTCGCACTGACCTCGCCGATCCACAGTGACCAATACCAGCTCGCCGGAAAGTGCAACGCCGCCGCGGAGACCGCGGTGAAGACCGCGGTGATCAGTAAGGTGCCGCCGATGACCCCCGCGGCCAGATACGCGATGCGGCCGGCAGTCCAGTCCAGCGGGCTGCGGGCGATCGCGCCCGCGAACAGGCCGACCCCCACCAGCAGGTCGCCGATGCCGTTCGTCTGGAAGGCGACGAGCTGCACCTGCCGGAAGACCGGCATCGGGCGCAGCAGGAATCCGTCGACGAAGCCCTGCTGCACAAGGAACGCCAAGGAGAACACGCTGCCGCAGTAGAGCACGTACAAGCCGTTGCACAGCATCCGCGTCGCGACCAGCAGCAGGATTTGCGAGCTGGTCCAGCCGCCCATGCCGGAGAACTTCGCGAGCAGCACCGCCGCGAACACGATGATCGACAACTGCCACACGATGCCGAATGCGATCTGGATCAGGAACTCGGCCCGGTACTCCAGCTGCGCGCGGAAGTTGAGCGCGGTGATCTGCCAGGCGACGCTCCACGCTTCGGTGAATCTGCGCCACATCGTCGGCCTCATCGTCGGCCTCAGCCTCCTTGCACGGCTACGCGCCGAGCCGCCCGGTCCCACAACAGCCGCGAGATCAGCGCCAGGCCGGCCACCCACGCGGCTTGAAACAGCAGGTCGCCCGGAGCCTGCCGCACCGGGATGCGGCCGATGTACAGCGAGAGCGGCGTGTTGAGGGTCGACTGGAACGGCAGGAACGAGCTCATCGTGATGAACCAGGCGGGGAAGTACCACAGCGGCGCATACGCTCCGGACAGCAGGTTCTGCGCGAACTGGATCATCTGAACGGCGCTGTTGTTGTGCGTCGTCCAGAAGCACATCAGGTCCGTGAGAAGGGTCAACTCGTACAGGACCGCCTGGCCGAGCAGCAGCGAGGCCGCGCACGCGACCGCGGCCGTGCCCGACGCGGGCGGCTCGATCACGCCGCTGGCGAGGCACGCCGCATAGCCGACGACGACCCAGGCGGAACCGTACGCTTGGTCGCCGAGCGCGCGCAGGACGTAGTAGCGGCGCGGAGCGAGCGGTCGCAGGAACCAGTAGACGATCGTGCCGTACGCAACGTGCTGAAACACGGTGTCCCGCCCGGCGGACCGGTCCAGTCCGCGGATGCGCGTGATGAGCACCGCCAGGACGGCGAAGGTCACCGCCTGACCGCGATCGAGCCCTGAATTGGTCGAGGTGTGGCTGTACAGGCCGTGCCACAGGTAGACCACCAGGAAGACCTGGATGACCATCCGGATCGCGGTGGCGGCGATCCGCGGCGGGGCAAGCAGCTCGCCGAGCGGCGTAATCCACGCGGCGCGCAAGGCGAGCGGCTGACGCGACGGCGTCTCGATCACGAGACGACCTGTCCGGCGTCATGGTCAGCCTCGATTTCAGGCTCAGGCTGGGTTTCAGGCTCAGGCCCGGACTCTGGCTCAGGCTCGGCGGTCGCCACGCCCTGGCGCAGATAGGCGGCGCGCATGGCGTCCTCGAGATCGGTCTCCTCAATAGAGATGCCGACGATCGGGTAGCGGTCGACCACGGCTCGCAGCGCCTCCGGAACAGTGATCGCAGGCGTATCACCGCTCGCCGCCACAGGTGCGAACACGATCTCGGTGCGATCCTGACTGAACAGTTCGAGACCGGCCGGCAGATCGCGAGCAGAGACCGGCTGCGACGGCGAGGAGAAGGCGGCCGCGGCCGAGTCCGCGATGGTCGCGTGAATGCGCCAGGTGCCGCCGAATTCGCGTCGCACCTCTTCCAGCGATCCGTCCAGCACGATCCGGCCGTGATTGATCAGCACCACGCGTTCCGCCAGGCGCTCGACCTCCGTCATGTCGTGCGTGGTGAGCAGCACCGCCCGGCCGCGTTGCTCGACCTCGTGCCGAAGCAGACCCCTGACCTGCTCCTTGACCACCACGTCCATCCCGATCGTGGGCTCGTCGAGGAAGACGATCGCCGGATCGTGCAGCAGCGCCGCGGCCAGGTCGCAGCGCACCCGCTGGCCGAGCGACAGGTGCCGCACCCGCGTGTCCCAGAACTCTGACAGCTCCAGCAGCCGGTCGAGCTCGGCCAGCCGGGCGCGATGCCGTTCGGCCGGGACGCCGTAGATGGAACGCAGGATCGTGAAGGACTCCTTGGCCGGCAAGTCCCACCACAGCTGGGTGCGCTGCCCGAAGACCGCGCCGATGTTCCCGGCGTTTCGCCTTCGGTCGAGGTGCGGATTCATGCCGGCGACCGCGACCTCGCCGCGCGTCGGGGTGAGGATGCCGGTCAGCATCTTGATGGTGGTGGACTTCCCGGCGCCGTTCGGGCCGAGCAGCGCCAGCAGTTCGCCGCGCGCGACGTCGAACGACACGTCACGCACCACCGTCTTGGCCGCGCGCTGCGGCGCGATCAGCGACCGCACCGCGCCCGCGAACCCGGGGCGCCGCACGGTGGTGTGGAAGATCTTGGTCAGGCCGCGCACGACGATGCCCTCGCCGTGCGCCTCAGGTGCCGAACGCATTCTCCGGATCATTCACGACCCGGCAGCGAATCGCCATCGGTTTTGTCCGCAATCGGCTGTTCGGCCCCGCTCCCAGCGACCGCGCCGGCCCGCCGGTGAAAAACAGCACGCGGGTCCAAATCGCGCAAGGAGGCCTTAAGTGCCCTGATCGACGATGGCGACGATCCCCACCGCTGACGGTGGCGGTCGACAGCCTGCCGACGATCGAGGTGACTTAGCAATGGCCGCACGTTTCGGGACCTACACGGACCTGGTGTTGGCGAACGCCGCCGAGCTGGCCGAGCGCGACGCGTTCATCTTTCTGAGCGACACAAGCGCCGGGGCGCAGACCGAGCACCTGACCTATGCGGGGCTCGATGAGCGCGCGAAGCGGATCGCCTCCTGGTTGCAGGCGCACGGCGCTTTCGGCCGCCAGGTGCTGCTGCTCTACCCTTCGGGCACCGACTTCATCGCCGCGTTCGTCGGCTGCCTGTACGCCGGAGCGGTGGCCGTTCCGGCGCCGCTGCCCGGCGAGATGGGCCACCACTTCGAGCGGGTGACCGGCATCGTGCGCAACGCCGAGGTCACCGCGGTGCTCACCGATACCGCGAACGAGGCGGAGATCCGCGCGTGGCTGGCCGCCGAAGGCCTGGACGAAATCCAATGCCTGGCCACGAACGCGGTTGACGGCGCGGGCACCGCCGCTTACGGCGACCCCGCCGCGTGGGTCAAGCCCTCCTTCGGGCCCGAACACCTGGCTTTCCTCCAGTACACCTCCGGCTCGACCAGCACGCCCAAGGGCGTCATGGTCACACACGGGAACCTGCTGGCGAACGAGGCGGCGATTCAGCGCTCTACCGGGACCGTGGACCGCGAGTCGCGGCTCGGCGGGTGGCTGCCCTTCTACCACGACATGGGCCTGATCGGGCACATCCTGCACCCGCTCTACCTGGGCAGCTCGGCCGCGCTGATGTCGCCGAGCGCGTTCCTGAAGCGGCCGTATCGCTGGCTGGAGATGATCAGCACGCACCGGGTCACGGTCGGCGGCGGCCCGAACTTCGGCTACGACCTGTGCGTACGCAGGGTCACCGACGAGCAGCTGGCGACGCTGGACCTCTCCTCCTGGACCATCGCGTGCAACGGCGCCGAACCGATCCGCGCCGAGACGCTGCGGGCCTTCGCGCGGCGCTTCGCCCCGGCCGGGTTCCGGCCCGAGCACTTCTTCCCCTGCTACGGAATGGCCGAGACCACGCTGCTGATCTCCGGCACGCCGCTGGGCAAGGTTCCGGTCTACCGGCCCGTGGACGCCGGCGGCCTCGAGCGCGGCGAACTGCTGCCCGCACGGGATGACGCGCCGGTGCGCACGCTAGTCAGCAGCGGCGTGGTGGTGCGCGAGGACTTCGACGTGCGGGTGGTGGACCCGGAGACCTTCGTGCAGCTGCCGGAGGGTCAGGTCGGCGAGCTGTGGGTCAAGGGCGAGAGCGTCGCGGCGGGCTACTGGGCCAATCCGCAGAGCACTGAAGAGATCTTCAACGCCGGGATCGCCGGGACCGAGGGCGCTGACGCGTCCGGTTGGCTGCGCACCGGCGACCTGGGCGTGCTGGAGGACGGCGAGCTGTATGTCACCGGCCGGCTCAAGGAGATGATCCTGATCAACGGCCGCAACCTGTACCCGCACGACGTGGAGCGCGCGGTGCAGGCGCTGCACCCGGCGCTCGGGACCGGTGCGGGCGCGGTGTTCTCCGTGGACACCGAGCGCGAGCAGCTGGTCATCGTGCAGGAGGTACGCGCCAACGCCGGGCCGGCCGACCCGGCCGAGCTCGCCGCCGCGATCCAGCGCGAGATCGCCCGCGAGTTCGCCGTTCCGGTCGCGAACGTGGTGCTGGTCAAGCCGTCCACGATCCGCCGCACCACCAGCGGCAAGATCCAGCGGACCCTGATGCGCCGGCTGTTCCTGGAAGGCAAGGTCACGCCGCTGCACGAGGTACTCGACCGCGATGTGGCCGCGATGATCCGGCCCGCCGCGGCCCTTGAGCCGGTCGGCTGAGCCGGCGGCGGACAAGGGCGACGGACGACTGACTCGACAGAGCACTGAGACGCCAGAGGATCGGGACGGGAGAAGCCTGAGATGGGCGCAGTCCGCTATCAGCCGGCCGAAGAGCTGGAAGCCAGGCTCGGGGATCCGTGGGATCCGGACACCGAGTTCTCGTACGCCCGGTGCGCACAGCTCGACGAGCGCGAGGAGTTTCCGGCCGCGATCTGCGCGCAGCTCGACGACTGGGGCGTGCCGGGCTACTACGTCCCGGTGCAGCACGGCGGCCGGCTCGACGACTACGAACAGCTGGTGCAGCTCATGCGGGTCGTTGCCCGGCGCGACCTGACCGTCGCGATCGGGCACGGCAAGACGTACCTCGGCGGCGTGTGCGTGTGGGTCGCGGGTTCGAAACAGCAGGCTGACACGCTTGGCGCGGACATCTGCGCCGGCGTGCCGGTCTCGCTGGGGCTGACCGAGCGGGCGCACGGAAGCGACCTGATCGGCGGCGAGGTGGCCGCGGTCCCGGACGGCTTCGGCGGGCTGCTGGTCAGCGGCGAGAAGTGGCTGATCAACAACGCGACCCGGGGCGGGCTGCTTTCGCTGCTGGTGCGCACGCAGCCGGCCGGAGGCCCACGCGGATTCAGCATGCTGCTGGTCGACAAGCGCAAGCTGAACCAGGGCACGTACACGTGCGTCGACAAGATCCACACGCTCGGCATCCGGGGCGCGGACATCAGCGGCATCCGCTTCGACGGGGCGCTCGTTGCGGAATCGGAGATCATCGGGGCCAAGGGCGGCGGGATCGAGACGATACTCAAGGCCCTGCAGCTGACCCGCACGATGTGCACGGCGCTGTCGCTCGGCGCGGCCGACCACGCGCTGCGGCTGGTGCTGGACTTCAACCGGGAGCGCAAGCTTTACGGCAGGGCCCTGATCGAGCTGCCGAAGACCCGCTCGGTGCTGGCCACCGCGGCCACGGACGTGCTGATCGGCGAGGCGCTGTCCATCGTCGCCTCTCGCGCGGTGCACGTGTTGACCGAAGAGATGAGCGTGGTCTCGGCGGCGGCGAAGTACCTGGTGCCGACGAACACTGAGATGGTCATCGCCGATCTGACCCGGCAACTCGGCGCTCGCGCGTACCTCAAGGAGGTCTACGCGCACGGGATGTTCCAGAAGGTGGACCGCGACCACCGGATCGTGGGCCTGTTCGACGGCAACACACTGGTGAATCTGAACTCGATCATCAACCAGTTCAGGACGCTGGTGCGCAGCTATCGGCGCGGCGCCGGCGACCGCGCCGGCGCGGTCGCGGCCTTCGACCTGGACGCCCCGCTGCCGCCGGTCGATCCGGCGCGGCTGTCCCTGGTCGCACGCACCGGCAGCGGGGTGGTGGCCACCGTGCCGGACTCCATCGCGATCCTGCGCGCCGCGGCCGACCAGGAACCCGCGCTCAAGAGCGCGGTCGCGGCGGCCGAACGGCTGGCTGAGGCAATCGAGCGGGTGCACGCCGAGATGGAGTCGCACCAGAACGCCCTGGCCGACGTCTCGCCGCAGGCTTTCGAGGCCGCGCGCCGTTACACGCTGTGCTTCGCCGCCGCCGCATGCCTTGGCCTGTGGGCGCACAACCAGCAGAAGCAGGCGCCTGACACCGAGGGTCTACGTGACGGCGAAGGGCTGGGCCGGGTGTGGCGGGACGGGGTCTGGCTACGCGCGGCGCTCGACCGGCTGCTGGTGCGGCTCGGCGAGCCGGCCGGCGTCGGATACCGCGGCGCTGGATCAGATGCTGAATCAGACGGTGAATCAGACGGTGCTGAATCAGGCCGCGTCGATTCACGTCGCGTCGATTCAGGCCCAAGCCACGTCGATGCAGCACGCGTTGAATCAGGCAGCCGCGACGGCGCGGCCTACGAGCAGTTGCTTTCCGAGCTGTGCGCGGCCCGCGACGAGGGCGAACTGTTCTCGCTGCTGCCGCTGCGCCTGGCCGGACCGCGAGAGGAACCGCAGATCACCGCCGAGGGGATGC
>DASUAR010000139.1:0-50373 GCA_035763685.1 Actinocrinis sp.
GCCGCGGTACCGGCGGTGCTGGCCCGCATCACCGAGACCGAAATGGCCGCCGGACCGGTACCCCCGGACGGCGAGCTGCTGACCCGGCTGCTGGAGAAGGCCGCGGCTCGGGAGGCGTCGGGTCGGGGCGCGGTGCCCAACTCGGCGGCTTCCTCGCCCGCCTCCGCCTGGAGTTCGGCGCCGGGCTCGTCCGGATTGGCCGGCGACCCCGATCTCGACCTGGCCTCCGGCGGTTCGAGCCACTCCGGGCGCGCGCGGCGTCGCCGTCCGGCTCGGCAGAAGTCGGCCGGGCACCAGAAATCCGGCCTGCTTTCGAGCCTGTGGTCCGGCAGCCTGATGCGCCGCGTCTCCATCGCGGCGGCCGGCGGCGTACTGGCCGCGGCCGCGGTGATCAGCGTGTACGCGGGGACCGCCGGCTCGAACGCGCCGGTGACGACGACGATCAACGCGGCCAACGCGGCGATGGGCATCACCGGCACGGTCCAGTACCACGCGACCGAGTGGGGCAGCTGGGTCCAGGTCACGATGCACAACGTCCCGCCGGGCGACGACTGCATGCTCCTCGCGGTCGACGGCAAGGGCGATCGCGTGGTGGCCAGCACCTGGTGGGCTCCGTCAAGCGGCACGGCGACCATCCCCGGCGGGGTGGCGATGCAGGCGAGTGAGATCTCGAAGTTCCAGGTGGTGACGGCCACCGGCAAGACCCTGTTGGACGTGCCTGTGCAGCACTCATAACCCGGGATGGGTTGGCGCCCCCGAGGCGGCCGAGACCAGACGGCTCGGTCCGCTTCGGGGGCGCTGGTGTGTTGCGACACGCGTGTCTCGATAGGCATGTCTCGATAGGCTCTTGCGCCTGTGACGCCATCCGACCGGTGACCGGGACGCAGAAGTACGCCGAGCCGAGCGAGACGGAGCCCGAAATCCCGCTGATCGGCGGGGACGTCACGGAAGGCGTCGTGCGCGTCGGCGAGACGGTACGCAGGCCGATCGGGGCCAATGCGCCACTGGTGCACGCGCTGCTGCGCTACCTCGAATCGGTCGGTTTCCAGGGCGCGCCGAGGCTCCTCGGCATCGACGCGGCGGGCCGCGAGGTGCTGACGTTCATCCACGGCGAGGTAGCCGCTCGTCCGAGGCCGGCGTGGATCGCGGACGAACAACGGCTGGTGTCGATCGGTGCATTCCTGCGCGAATACGACGATGCCGCGGCCGGATTCGCGCTGCCTGAGGGGATCCGGGCGTTTCAGGGATTGGCGGCATCGCAGGACCCGGATCGACCGCCGCCTCCGCCGTATCCCGTCGAGTTGGTCGGCCACATGGACGTCTCACCGGACAACATCGTGTTCCGGGACGGCCGGGCGGTCGCGCTCATCGATTTCGACCTGGCCAACCCGGTCTCGAGGGTTGACGAAGTACAGAACGCGATGCGCTTCTGGGCGCCGTTCGAAGACCCCGCCGACCGCGACCCGCTGCTTCGCGACGTCGACGTCCCGCGCCGATGCCGGATCCTCGCCGACGCGTACGGGCTGTCGGACATCGATCGCTCTCGTGTGGTGGAGGTCGCAGTGCTGCGTGCACGCCGTATCTGGTACTCGATGCGCCATATCGCCCAGGCGGAGGGAGGCGGCTGGGCGCGCATGTGGGAGGCCGGAGTCGGCGACGAGATCAAGCGACGCGAGGCCTGGCTGGAGCGCAACGGAGCGGCGATCGAGGCGGCGTTGACCGCCGTCTAGAGGCGGCCGCCGGACGCGCGACCGGCCCGCGTACCCTGACTTTCCAAGGTACGCGGGCCGGGTGCTTCAAAGGGCCCTGCTATCGGTTCAATGTACTGCGGTTACCAGCGGACCTTCTTTGGCCTCTTCTGCATGGTCATGGTCGGCGTGGGAGTCGCGCCACCGGCCGCCGGGGCGGTGGTGGCCGTGTTTGCGCCACCGGCCGCCGCGCCCGCTCCCGCCATGACCTGCGGCGGGGTCTGGCCGAGCGGCACCATGACCGCGGCCGTCACGACGCCCTGGCCGTTGGTGGTGAGCGCGATCGGGTTGGGCTTGTTGATCAGGCCCTGGCAGTTGAGGTTGGTGAAGGACTGGTTGGCGCGCATCGCCAGGAAGGTGAACAGGTTGGTGGCCATGGCCGCGTCCACCGAGGGACCGTTCTGGAAGATGGCCATGTCCTTGAACACCCGCGCGATACCCGCCGGGTTGCCGAACAGGTTGTTGCAGTACGTGGCACCGTTGCCGTTGTCAGCAGCCTGACCGATCGCACCCTGGTCGACGCCGGCGCGGTAGAGGTTCGCCTTGCTCTGCGACATGTTGTTGTTGTTGAGGGTCATCGGGTCGTTCAGCGGCACCATCGCGATCGGGGCCTGCTGGTTGGCCATGGCCGACAGCTCGTCGAGCGGCAGGGCGCCAGTGGCCTGCCCGTCGCTGGACTGGTTCGGACGGGTCCACGGCTGGCAGCCGAGCGTCGGGTCCACGAACTTGTTCAGCAGCAGGTTGTCCGAGCCGTTCGCCAGGTCGGTGGCGTTCGGGACCGCGGCCATCGTCGCCGCGTTCATCTGCGCGGTCTGGCCGTTCGCGTTGGCGAGGTAGTGGGTCACCACGTTGTCGCTCTGGTCCTGGTCCACCAGGGAGAAGTCACGCGTGGTCGGGCAGGGCAGCCCGTCCGTCGCGGTGCCGACCGGCGGCACCTGCAGCATGTTCGCGCCGATCTCCTGGTTCGCCGTCTGGAAGAACGCCGGGGCGTTGCAGTAGGAGAACTGGCCGAAGATCGAGCCCTGGGCGCCGTTGACACAGTTGCCCTGCATCAGGCTGTTGGTGCCCGCTGCCGACTGAAGCGTCAGGTTGGTGCCGTTGAACCCGAACCAGAGCCCGACGGTCGAGCCGGCCGGGACCTGTGCGGCCTTCGTGGGCGCCGCGGGCTGGGTGCCCTGGTCGATCACCAGCGGGTCGTACAGCGTCAGCTGTCCGTCCGCGGTAAGGATCGCGCCTTCGACGAAGGCCGACTGTGCCGCGTTGGCCTCGTGGCACGGACCCATCGCCGCGTTGGTCGCGACGAGCTGGAACGGCGTGGCCAGGCCGGCCGCCGTGAGCGGGTTGGCCGGGACGATCAGGGTGCAGTTCGGGTTCGGGGTGGCCGCGGCAGCGGCAGCGGCGGCGGCCGAGGTGGTGGCCGCGGCTGCGGTCGCGGTGCAGGTCGGCTTCGCGGCGGCGGCGGCCGCCGAGGCCGAGGTGGTGGCGGCGGCGCCCGTACCCGCAGCCGCGCCGGTGCCGGCGTTGTTCGCGCCGGTGCCTGCGGCAGCGGTGGTCGCGCCGGCTCCGGCAGCGCCTACCGCGCTCGGCGAGGCACTCGGACCGTAGTGATGCCTCGTGTGCACCGTCGTCATGTGGTTGGCGGCGCCACCCATGTTGGTGCCCGCCGCGGCGCTGTTGCTCGCCATGCCCGCGCCACCGTTGTTGGCAGTCCCGCCGTTGTTCGCGGCACCGCCGTTGTTGCCGGCGTTGTTCGCGCCGGTGTTGGCGACGGTCGTCGTGCTCGTTCCGGCGGCCGGGCTTATACACGCTGTCGCGCCGGCGGCCTGGCCGTTGTTGTTGTGGTGATGGTGGAAAGGCGAGGCCATGGCTACACCTACAGCGGCGATGACCACGACTGGCATGGCGGCGAAGATCGTACCGACCTTGCGCGTCCGCCAACTGCGACGCTCCCGGCGGGCCCGGGTCGACTCAGCCCTCGTCGTCCTGCGCAACGGCTGGCCGGGCTGTGGGCGCCGGTCCCGTCCGTGCGAACTCGATGCGGACACTCTCGCTCCTTAGAAGTGCGTACCAGGTGTGTTGCGGCGGCGGCGGATCACGAGGAACCCGACCCCGCCGGCAAGCGCCAGCGCCACGGCTATCGCCGCGGCTCCTGCTGTGGTCAATGCGGAACGGCTCGACCCGGCCAGGCCGACCCGCACGATGCCCGTGCTGGTCACCGGCCCGTTTCCGGCCGCGGTCATACCCGGCGTCGGGGACATCCCCTGGGCGCCGCCGCCCATGGCCATCGCACCGCCGCTCGCCGTGGGGGAGGCCGGCTTGGCGGTGGTCTGGTTCATTCCGCCGCCCATCGCGGCCTTGCTCGTCGCGACCGGCGGCATGGCCGCCGAGCTCTTCGCCATGGACGGTGCGGACGCCGGTTGCGTCGTGGGTGGCGCGACCGCCGAGCCGGCAACAGTGATCGTCACCGCGTTGGGGCTGCCCGGGCCGCAGTCGGCGGTCACCTGGTAGCTACCGGACGCGTTCGACGCGATGGTCGCCGAGCCCGAGAAGTTGATCGAGGTCTGTGTCAGCGACGCCGATCCGCCCACAAACGCGGAAGAGAAAACACCGCCGAGGCCGTGGCCGTTGTTCGGGCAGGTGCCGAGGATGCTGACACTCTGCCCGGGGGCGACCGTGCCCGGGTTCACAATCAGCTGTCCATACCCGGAACTCGCGTGCGCGGGCCCGACGGACAGCAGCAGCGCAGCCGCCGCCCCGAGTGGGACGGCAAGGCCAGATAAGCGGGCTGCTAGAGGACGGCGCACGTGCTCATCACGCCCTTTCCGTGGCTGTCGATGCGCCAAGCCGACTGGCTCGGCGCGCGCGTGACCGCTAGCACGCAGGACTCTCGAAAGCGGTTCAACGCGAACGCGCAGCCGCCGCGGACCAGCGGCGCATCGGGCCCGCCTGATGCCGAGGATCAGGCCGTGCATTGCGCGGTATGCAGGGCGACATACAGGGCGACGCATCGCCGAGCGCGCGTCAGCCAGTTCATCCGACGGTGAACCCAAGGCGGCCAGGGACCGTGTCGAGCGGTGCACGAACTGACGGACAGTCGGATGTATTGGTGCGCGCGAGGCACGTCAGCGTTTCGTAATACCGATTCGGGCCGCGGGGTTGAACCGGATCCGCGCTTGCCGCGTGCTTGGCCGATAACCGTCCGAAGCCTCGCCCTCGGCGTCAGCCGACCAAAGCCTGAAGCATTACAAATCTCAAGGAGCGTGTTCAGCGACATGTTGAGCAGAACGAAGGTCCGGATCGGGATCGGGTCCGCCGCGGCGGTCGCCCTTGCCGCCGGCGCGCTGACGACCGCTTACGCGTCGCCTTGGAGTCATGGAAGCTCCTCGTCGAACGCGAGCTACTCGTCGAAGTGGTCTCCGAACGTCGCCACGGGCACCACCACCCTCAAGACCGTCTCCTCGACGGTTCCGTCCAACGGCGACGTCAACCCGTACGGCGTCGCGATCGTGCCGCGCAGCATCGGCAACCTGGTGCGCGGCGACGTGCTGGTGAGCAACTACAACAACAAGGGCAACCTCAACGGCACCGGCTCGACCATCGTCGAGATCAACCCGAACACCGGTAAGAAGACGCTGTTCTCGTGGCTGACCCAGTCGCGGCTGCCCTCCAGGTGCCCCGGCGGCATCGGCCTGACCACCGCGCTGACGGTGCTTCAGAACGGCTGGGTGCTCGTCGGCAGCCTTCCCACCACCGACGGCACCTACAAGACCGCCGGCTCCGGCTGCATCATCGTGCTCAACAGCCTCGGCCACGCGAAAGCCGTCATCACCGGGCACGGGATCAACGGCCCGTGGGGCATGTCGGCCTGGGAACGCGGCGATGACGTGCAGATCTTCGTCACCAACGTCCTCAACGGCGTGGCCGGGCACATGGGCCAGCAGGTCAACAAGGGCACCGTGGTCCGGCTGAAGCTGGACGTCACCCGGCAGACCTTCCGGCTGGACACCGCGGTGATCGTCGGCTCCGGCTTCCCCGAGATGGTCAGCAAGGACGGCTTCGTGCAGGGCCCGACCGGCGTGACGCTCGTCGGCAACACCCTCTTCGTCGCCGACTCCCTCGCCAACCGGATCGCGCAGATCAACTGGGCCACGACCCGGCACAACAGCGCAGGGCTCGGATTCACCCTGGCCGAGGCCGGGCTGTTGAAGATGCCGCTCGGATTGACCTCGTTCGGCGGATTCCTGCTCACGGTCAACGGGGCGAACGGCAACCTGATCGCGATCAGCCTCAAGGGCCAGGTCGTCCTGGTCAAGGCGCTGGACACCACCGCGGTCTCCGGCTCGAGCCCGGGCGCGGGCGCGCTGTTCGGCCTGGCACCCAGCTGGGACGGCAAGTGGCTGTTCTACGTGAACGACCTAAGCAACAGCCTGAGCGCGGTCGGCCCGCTGCGCAACGGCGGCAACGGCAACTACTGGGGCGGCTACAACTACAGCAGTAGTGATATGAACAGCTGGGGCTACAACAGCTGATCCGGCCGCGACCGCCAGAGTGACGGTCCATCCGAAGATACCCACAACGTCCCGCGCCGGTGCCGCACACCGGCGCGGGACGACCTGAGTAAGACGCCAGTCCCGAACACACCCACGTTTCCGCAGCGAGCCCGACCAGGGGGGACCTGTGACCAGCACCGACCACCACTATTCGCAGCAGATCGACGAAGGAGCCCTGATCGCGGGCCGGTACCGGCTCTCGCGTTGGCTCGGCCTCGGCGCGATGGGCGAGGTGTGGGCGGCGCGGGACGAACGGCTGAGCCGGGACGTGGCGGTCAAGCTGGTGCTCGGCGACCCGAGCACCGACCCGGAGACCGCCGACCGGTTCACCCGCGAGGCGATCGCGGTGGCCCGGATCACCCATCCCAACGTGGTCGCGGTCTACGACCAGGGCGAATACCAGCGGCACCAGTTCGTGGTCATGGAGCTGGTCACCGGCTGCAACCTGGACGAGCTGCGCGGCGGGCGCCCGATGCCGATCGGCGCCGCCCTCGCCATTGGGGTGCAGATGAGCCGCGCGCTGGAAGCGGCGCACGAGGCCGGGGTGCTGCACCGGGACATCAAACCGGCCAACATCATGGTCAGCCACGACGGCATGGTGAAGGTCCTGGACTTCGGCATCGCCGGCTTCCTGCAGGGCGCCGGGTTCACCGAGCGGCTGACCCGCACCGGCGCGAACAGCCTCGGCACCCCGGCGTATACGGCCCCTGAGCGGATCATGGGCGGCCAGGCGACCATCCAGTCCGACCTCTACTCGGTCGGCTGCATCCTCTACGTCCTGCTGACCGGTCTGCCGCCGTTCCCGGCCGACGACAGCCTGACCATCCTGCACCGCCACCTTCACGACGAGCCGACGCCGGTGCGGCGCTGGCGCCCGGAGGTGGCCCCCGAGATCGATCAGCTGGTGCTGTGGATGCTGGCGAAGGAGCCCGCCGCGCGGCCCGCCTCCGCGGCCATCGTGGCCGGCCGGCTCGAGTCGCTGGCCATGACCTATCCGAACGCGAGCGCCGAGGCCGCGCACGAGCAGACCCTTGACGACTTGTTCGGCGCGACCACCGCGACGCACTCGGTGCCGTACGTCGAACTCGACCTGGAGCAGGAGCCCGCGCCGGACTTCGGCCTCGACGCGCTGCGCGAGTGGAACGGCGAGGGCGGCGGCAAACCGAAGCCGCGCGCCGAGAGCCGCGACAGCGGCCGGGGCGGCGGCCGCGGCGGTTCGACGCGGAAGGGTCCTGACGGCGGCTATGTGAAGACCGGGCGCAAGCGCCGCGCACCGGCCGCTTTCCTGATCGTCAGCATCGTCGCGGGCCTGACTCTCGGCGTCGTGCTCAGCCGCCAGGCGATGACCGGCAACGGTACCGTGATCGGTGCGATGCCGAGTGCGGATAGGCCAAAGGCCTCGCAAGTTCCCGCGATGACCGGTGGCAGCCAGGCCGCCCAGCCGGGCACGGGGATGGGCGGCGCGCCAGGTTCGGCTGCTGCGACGTCCTCCGCCCCGGCGATGGGCGGCGCCGGTGCCGCCGGCGGGAACGGCGCCACGACCGGCACGACCGCGAAGACGACGAATCAGGGCGCGACGTCGAACGTCACGCCGCCCGCGCCGATCACGCCTTATCTGCGTTACACCGCCGTCGCGGCCGGCAACGGTGGCTGCACGAAGCTGGCACCGGGCCAGTTCGAGTGCACCGTCGGCCGCGAACACGGCGCGTTGGTGTTCCAGCCCGGGACGCTGACCCAGTCCGGCACGATCGGCGCGGGTCCGCAGCCCTTCTACTGCCAGTCCTCGGGCGCCGAGCACACCTTCCAGGGGCTGCGCAATCACTGGTGGGCCTGGACCGAGTCGGCGCAGGGCACCTTCGGCTGGGTGTCAGTGGTCGATCTCAGTGGCGGCGCGAACGACCAGCCCGAGCCCGGTCTTCCCTACTGCGGCAACTAAGGGCGCGCCGAGAAATAAATGGCGTGTCCACACGCTGGGCGCGCGGCCACGCCGCATTTGTTTCTCGGCGCGCCGCCCTCTAAGGGCGTCCGATCTCTGAGAGACGCCCGCCGAGTCAGCCGCCGAGCACCGGCAGCACCAGCGTGCAGCCGACCGGCACTTGGTGCGCCGGATCCAGGGCGTTGAGCACATCGTTCAACGCCACCGGGTCGTAGATGACGGCCAGGTGATCGGCGAAGTCCAGGCCGCACTGGTTCTGCAGCGTGATGTTCGTGACGGAAGGCCCGGAGAGGAACTGGGACGTGTACGGCGTGACCACCTCGTCGTATCTGGTCGAGATGACGGTGTAGCGCACTCCTGACACGGTGTCGCCGCCCGCGTTCAACGTCGTCAGGAACGAGGAGCCGGCGGCTTGTTCCGTGCAGGCCGCGCAGAGCGAGCCGAGAAACGACGAACCGCCGGGGAAGGCGGCCAGCAGGCCGAACAAGCCGTCCAGGGTGGTGCCGTGGTTCGATGGCGAGAGGCCGACCAGGGCATCCACCTTGTCCGCCCCGCCGAGGAAGTCAAGGTAGTAGCGCGGCAGCATGCCGCCCTGGGAGTGGCCGACGATGTCCACCTTCGCGGCGCCGGTCGCGCTGAGGACCTGGTCGATGAAGGCGGACAGCTGACCCGCGCCGGCCGCGATCTCCTCATAGCCCTGGAAGATGCTGCCGGCCGCGCCGCCGTAGTTGAGCGCGAAGACGCAGTAGCCGTGGTTGGCCAGGAGCGGGGAGAGGGCTTGCCAGGAGTCTGTCATGTTGCCGAAGGTGCCGTGCACGAGGACGACCGGGTACGGGTGCGCGGCAGTGGGCTTGCAGCCGAAATCGTTCGAGCCTGGCGGGGCGGCGCCGGGAGTGAGCAGTTCGGCGGCGATGCCGGCGGCGAAGCTGTAGGGGACGGGCCTGTTGCTGACCGAAGGCGTGGTAGACGCCGCGGCGGCGGGCCCCGCAGCGGTGGCGAGGGGGACCACGCCGAGGACGGCGGCAACCGTGAGCGCGGACAGTGTCGTGCGAGTGCGAGTTCGTCGGGCGGCGCGGCGCTGCGCCGGGCGGTCTGAGGCAGGGGTCTGCGAAGGGCGTGGGTGGGCCGGAGCCATGGGGGTCCTCCGTGGCAGGACAGGAAATGCACGGAGCCGGTCGCGGCATTGCGACCGTCACAGCTACCGGCCGGTAGTATTACTGGACGGTAAGTGAGCCTTGTCACAGAGACAAGGGCTTTGCGTAGATATTAATTGACGTCACGGACGCAGCCCGCTAAAGCACGCCGAGGCCGGTCTCCTGTCCCGTCCCGTCCCGTCCTCGATCACCTGATCGCTTGTCCCGCAGCGATTGCGACCTCTGCTACTGCACGCTGGCCTTGGTCTCCGCCTCGATCACCTCTTGCGCGGCGCGCTGTTCCATCGCGGTGCGCGCGAAGACCTGCTGCGCGGTGACGGCGCGCTCGGAACGGCCGCGGCCGACAAAGCTGACCGCCCAGTGCATGACCGTGGTGACCCGGTGCTTGAACCCGACCAGGTACATCAGGTGCACCACCAGCCAGAGCAGCCAGGCGGCGAATCCGCTGAGCTTCAGCTTGCCGATGCTGGCCACGGCGTTGAACCGGGACACCGTCGCCATGCTGCCCTTGTCGTGGTAGTGGAACGGCTCGCCGGCGGGCTTGCCGTCGAGGCGCAGCTGGATCTGGCGCGCCGCGTGCCGGCCGCTCTGAATGGCGACCTGCGCGACACCCGGCAGATTGTCCAGCGCCATCAGGTCGCCGACCACGTAGACGTCGGGGAATCCGGGCAGCGAGCAGTCCGGATTCACCTTCACCCGACCGGCCCGGTCCACCTCGGCTCCGGCGTGCTGCGCGAGAATCCGGCCGAGCGGGGAGGCGGAGACGCCGGCGGCCCAGATCTTGGTCAGCGCCTCGATCCGCTCGTGCCCGCCGTCCTGCCGTTTGATCTCGATGCCGCCGGCGTCGAGACCGACCACCATCGCGCCGAGGTGGATCTCGACGCCGAGCTTGCGCAACCGCTCGGCGGCCTTGGTGGAGAGCGGTTCGCCGAAGGCGGGCAGCACCATCGGCGCGCCGTCGAGCAGCACGATGCGCGCCTTTCGAGTGTCGACCCGGCGGAACTCCCCCACCAGCGCGCGGTGGGCCAGCTCGGCGATCTGCCCGGATATCTCCACCCCGGTCGCTCCGGCGCCGACCACGACGAAGGTCAGCCGCCGCCGCTCCACCTCGGGATCCGGCTCGAGTTCGGCGAGCTCGAACGCGCCGAAGATGCGGCCGCGCAGCTCGAGCGCGTCGTCGATGCTCTTGAGGCCGGGGGCGAACTCGGCGAACTGGTCGTTGCCGAAGTAGGACTGGGTGGCCCCGGTCGCCACGATGAGGCTGTCGTACTCGAGGTGGAACAGGTCGCCGCGGCCGGGCGCCCGAGCGGTGAGCTTGCGTGCGCTCGGATCGATGTCGATGACCTCGCCGAGCAGGACCCGGGTGTTGCGCTGCCTGGCCAGGATCTCCCGGGTCGCGGGCGCCACCTCGCCCTGGGAGAGGATGCCGGTCGCGACCTGGTAGAGCAATGGCTGGAAGAGGTGGTGTGGAGTCGCGGCGACCACAGTGACCTGCACGTTCGCGTGACGTAGCGCGCGGGTGGCGAACAGGCCGCCGAAGCCGGAGCCGATGATCACAACCCGGTGGGTGGCGCCTCCATCGGTGCGGTAACCGGTCTCATCGGTCGTATGGCCAGTCTGATCAGTCATGCTCAGCCTCCCAGCATTGGTAACTGCCCGACGCGCGACCTCTCCGCCAGTGCTCCCAGAAGTACCCGTCACCACCAAACCCACACCAGCGCACCGGCCGCGTCAAGCCAAAGCCGCCAAGCGGTGTTCCGGCCCGGATGAATGGACCCTGATTCAGTGCGCCGGCGGGCGTCAACGGATCGGCGGCCGCGAAGTCGCGCCGCGCAGGAGCGGCCATCGCCGTTTCCGGCCGATTCCGACCGCGCCTGGCGTAGCCTCGGCCTGGTGAGCGAGTTTTTCGAAGCCCGCATCCGCGCCGAGTGGCCGGACTGGACCTTCGGCGCGCACCAGGCGGCCGCGCGCGCCGCCGCGACGGAGCAGTTGGTCGCGCTGCGCCGCCGCTACCGCGATCTGACCGAGGATGAGGTCGGGCGGCTGGCCGCGTCCTGGCGGCCGGAGCGCGACTGCGGCCCCTATTTCGGGTTCGCCGCCGCGCTGGCGGAGCACGGCGGCGCCGGTGAGCACAACGGCGGCGAACCCGGCCTGGTCGCGATCAGCGCCCCCTTCGTCAAGGCCCTGCTGCACGAGCTGCAGGATCAGGCCCCTGCCGCGCTCGCCGCGCTGCTTGACCGCTGGGCCGAGCAGCGCCGGCACGCCGAATCCGCGGGCACCCGCCGCGTCTGCGTCACACCGCCGCGGGTCGCGGTCATCCTGCCCCGCGACGAATCCCGGTGGCCGGCCGAGTCCTGGCCGAGCCTGTCCGGCCTCGATCTGGAAGCGCCCGAGTTCGACGGTGCTTCGCTGCACTGGGACGCCGAGTCAGCGCTCTGGCTCGCCCTCCCGTTCAGCTGACAGGGTGCGCGGTTGGGCACTGTCCTGATCAAGCACTCTCGATCTGGAAGCGGCGCACGCCGAGCATGATGCAGACGACGGCGAGGCCGAGACTGATCAGCGTGCCCCACAGCACGGTCAGGTCCGCGTACGTACCGACGAAAACCTCGCGCATCGCGTCGACGACGTAGCGGAACGGGTTGATCCGGGACAGGTAGTACAACCAGCTCGGTGCGGACTGGCGGGTGATCGGCAGCAGGATGCCGGACAACAGCAGCACCGGGACGGCGACCGAGTTGAGCAGCGGAGCGAGCGAGTCCTCGCTCTTGAGGGCGAGGCCGACCGCGTAAGAGAGCGAGGACATGCTGATCGCGAGCACCGCGATGAACGCGAGGGCGAGCAGCACCCCGCCGATCGGCGCGCGCAGCCCCATGACCAGGCCGGTAAGGATCAGGATGGTCGACTGGACGAGCAACGCGATCATGTCGCGCAGCACCCTGCCGAACAGCAGGGCGAACCGGCTGACCGGGGTGACGCGCATCCGCTCGATCACACCCGCGCGCCACTCGGCGATGATCGCGAAGCCGACGAAGAGGCTGCCGAACAGGCCGAGCTGCACCAGCAGGCCGGGCACGAAGATCCGCCAGGCCTGGTCCGAGGACGCGCCGGGAGCGGTGACGAAGTGCTTGACCAGCGGCCCGAACAGGGCCAGGTACAGGATCGGCTGGATCACGCCGATGATCAGCCACGCGGGGTTGCGCAGCGAGAGCCGCAACTGGCGGCGGAAGATCAGCCCGGTGTCTCGCAGGGTGCTGGCAAGGCTCATCGGGAGCTCCCGGTCACATCGCTCGGGGCGGACGGCTCGGCGGCAGCGTTCTCGGCGGCAGAGTCGGATGCGGCCGAGTTCGCGGCGACTGCCGAGTCGCCGGCCGCATTGCCGGGTTGCGGCGGCGCGCCGGATCCGGGGCTGTCGTCGCGCAGCGAGCGGCCGGTCAGCGTGAGGAACACGTCGTCGAGCGTCGGCCGGGCCAGCTGGATGGATGCGATGGGCACCCCGGCCGCGTCGAGCGCGCGCATGATCCCCATCAGCTGCTGGCCGCCGGCGTCCACGATCACACGCAGCGTCTTGCCGCTCAGCGTCGCGTCCCGCACGCCCTCGACGTTCTTCAGCGAGGCGAGCGCCATCGCGCAGTCGCGGTCGGCCGGCAGCTCGATCGTGACCAGATCGCCGGAGATGCGGTGCTTGAGCTCCTCGGGCGTGCCCTCCGCGACGATCCGGCCGAAGTCGATGATCAGGATCCGGTCACACAGCGCGTCGGCCTCGTCGAGGTAGTGCGTGGTCAGGAAGACCGTGGTGTTCAGCTCGTCGCGCAGCCGCCGCACGTGCGTCCACAGGTTGGCCCGGCTCTGCGGGTCGAGTCCGGTCGTGGGCTCGTCGAGGAACACCAGCCGCGGGGCGTGCACCAGACCGAGTGCGATGTCAAGACGCCGCTTCTGACCACCGGACAGGGTTTTGACATAGCGGTCTTCGAGCCCGGCCAGGTCAAGCTGCTCCAGGAGCGCGGCGCAGCGCTGCCGGGCCTCGGCCGCGCTGAGGCGGTACAGCTCGGCTTGAGTGATCACCTCCTCGGCGACGGTGCACGCGCCGTCGGTCCCGCCGGTCTGTGCCACGTAACCGATCCGCTTGCGCACCTCGGTCGGCTCGCGCCGCAGATCCGCGCCGGCCACCACGGCGGTGCCGCCGCTGGGCTCCAGCAAGGTGGTGAGCATGCGCAGCGTGGTGGTCTTGCCCGCGCCGTTCGGGCCGAGGAAGCCGACGATCTCGCCGGCCCGCACGCTCAGGTCGATGCCGCGCACCGCCTCCACCGTGCCGCGCTTGGTTTTGAACGTCTTGGCCAGCCCGGTGACCTGGATCATCTCGGCGACGCCGGGTGATTCCGTCATCGGCTGCCTCCTGGTTCGGCGTGCGGCGGGTCGACTGTGCCTAGGTCAATCGCGCCGCGCGTTGACCGAGGAAGTACAAGCTACGGCACCGCGCCGACAAGAACCGTCCAGTTGACCCTAACCCTTGCGTTCGGCGAGTTTCTGCAGATCGGCGCGGATCTCGGCCTGTTCGAGCAAGTCCTTCTCGGTGGCGGCGAGGCCGACCACGAACAGGATGACCACGGTGGTCAGGCTGATCCCGCCGATCAGCGGTTCGAGCAGCGCGCTCGCGGTCATGCCCGGCGCGGCCGGCGCCGGGGCCGTGTAGATCAGCATCGCCGCGATGCCGGTGTAGTGCATCCCGGTGACGGCGACGCCCATGATCAAGGCGGCGCCGATGGTCGCGAAGATGCCGCGGATGTTCATCGTCGCCCACAGCGCCGCGGTGGCCGCGACCACGGCGATCACGACCGAGGCGATGACGATCAGCGGCCGATAATGCACGCTGGCCGGCATACGCATCGCGGAGATGCCTAAGTAGTGCATGCTCGCCACGCCGATGCCCGTGACGAATCCCCCGGTGGCGAGTGCGGGCAAGGTGGCGCCTCTGGAGACCGCGATCACCAGGCCGATTCCGACGACGATGATCGCGATGAGCATGCTGATGATCGTCATGGTCAGGTCGTAGGTGATCTGAATCCCGGTGACCCCGTAGCCGAGCATGGCGATGAAATGCATCACCCAGATTCCGGTGCCGCCGATCGACACCGCGCCGAGGCTGAGCCAGCGCCAGCGGACCGCCCCGACGGTGGCGCGGGCCCGCGACATGGCCGACAGGCCGAGCGCCGAACCGACGCAGGACATGGCGTAGGCGAGTAACGGCGTGCTCGGTCCGTTTAGGTGACCGCTCATTTGCATTGCGTGCGCAGAAACCGTGAATCCGGTCGCCAACATGACATCTCCCCCCTTATTCAGGGGCCGCAGCCTATCCGGTTTAGTGAGATCGATTCAAGAGACTGATGGCATCATCGGGAAATGGCTGCTTTGACGAAAAGCTTTGCCCAGCAATGGAAACTTTAGCGGGTGCCTAATTTGACGGGTTTGGTCAGGTGTGCGCGATCAGCAGGATGCCGGTGACCACGCCGAGGGAGGCCAGCAGCCGAGTGCGGCCGAAGCGCTCGCGGAACAGGACCGTCCCGATGAGGCAGCCGATCAGGATCGAGGTCTCGCGCAGCGTCGCCACGCCGGCCAGCGTGCCGCGCGTCTGCGCCCACAGCACGAAGCTGTACGCGGTCATCGAGACCACTCCCCCGAGCAGGCTGCGCCGCACGTCGGCGCGGAAGATCTCGGGGAACCCGGCGCGGCGCAGGGCAATGGCGATCAGCACGATGCCGACGCCCTCGCCGAGGAAGGTCCACGCGACGTATCCGAGCACTGATCCGGAGCGCCGCACGCCGAGCCCGTCGATGATCGTGTACGCGGCGATCATGCAGCCGGTGGCGATGGCGGCGCAGACGGCGGCCCGGTCCTCGCGTCGCGGCAGTCCTTCGGCGAAGGAGAGGACGAGCAGTCCGGCGCACACGACGCCGATTCCGAGCAGCTGAGCCGGCGACGCGTGCTGCCCGAGGACCAGCGTGGCGAACAGCGCGACGAGCAGCGGCGAGGTGCCGCGGGCGAGCGGATACGTCCTGCTGAAGTCGCCATACCGGTAGGCGAGGACCAGTCCGTATGAGTACGTCGTCTCCAGCGCGATCGAGGCGGCCACAAACGGCCAGGCCGCGCGGGCCGGCCCGGGAGCGAGCCACAGCAGCGGCAGTGCACAGGCGGTGTACACGAGGCCCATCAAGGCCATCGTCGCCACCCGATCGCGCGCGGAGTGGGTGAGCGCGTTCCACGACGCGTGTAAGAGGGCTGAGCCGAGCACTACCGCGACTGCCACCGTACCGCCGATCGCGGAGGGAGCGGTTGCCGCGGCGAGCATCATGAGCGCACCCTAGCCGAGGCTCTTACCGCGGTGAACTTCTTTGCGCTTCGAGAGTGATCTCCAGGGCGATCGCGTCGCGGCGCGAGGGCTGAAGCGCAGCGTTGCGCCGCTGTCCGTCGTAGGCTGCACGTATGGCGAACGAAGTACTCCCCGACCCGTCCACCACGTTCGGCAAGCGCGTGCGCGAACGGCTCGCCGAGGAGATCGTGCTGTGGCTGACCACGATCGGCGCGGACGGAACGCCGCAGCCCAACCCGGTGTGGTTCCTGTGGGAGGGCGAGGACACGATCCTGATTTACAACCGCGCGGACGCCAACCGGATCGCCCATGTCAGGGCCCGTCCCCGGGTGTCGCTGAACTTCGACGGAAACGGCCGCGGCGGCGAGATCGTCGTGCTCACCGGGGAGGCCGAGGTGCTGGAGGACTTCCCGCTCGCGCACGAGTACCCGCCATACGTGGAGAAGTACGCCGCGGACATACGGCGCGTGTCCGGCGTCGAGGAGGACTTCGCGCGCAAGTATCCGGTGGCGATGCGCGTGCGGATCACCCGCGTGCGGTGATCACAGTGGATCGAGACGGCTGGACCGGGCCGGACTACCGCGAACAGGTGGCGGCGCTTGCCGAGATCGCCGCGCAGGCCGCCACGCTGCAACCCGGCGCGGACACGGCGGTCGCGCAATGCGGCGGGACCTGGCCGGTGCCCGACGCGACCGCGCTGGAGCTCGGCCGGCTTTCGAGCTCTTACTCACAGTTGTACGAGCGCGTGCGGCGCCTGGACGTGGGAGCGGCGCTGGCCGAGCCGCGCGATGAGCTGCGCAGCCTGCTCTCCTATCACCTGCACATGCTGCGCGACGCCGGCGACCTGGCCTTCTCCGGACGACGTGACGAGCGGACCGAACCGTTCCGGCAGGAACTCACGCTCGGGCTCGGGCCATACGCGACCCGATTGCTGCGGCTCGCGGCCGAATTGCGCGGGCGCGCCGAGGCGCCGCAGGAGCAGACGCCCTCTTATTCGTCGACCCGAAGCGAATACGAACTCGATGACGTTTATCTGCCCGGTGAACAACCGGACGGCGATTAATCGCGGACCGATCCCGGCCCGGTTTTCAAATACCGCGTCGGCGCCGGTCTCCGGCAGATAAACCCGCGGAACGTCGCATATCGATGCGCCACAACACTTCCAGCGCCACCGCCGCGCAGCCGGCCACCGCGAGCGCGGTGAGGGTCTGCGGCCAGCCGCCGAAGTGCAGGTCGAACACCCGCCGGCCCACCGGCAGCAGCGCGACCAGCACGAACCCGCCGGACATCACGGTGATCAGCACCGCCTTCCACCACGCGAGCGGCCGCGCCACCAGCGTCAGCACCCAGATACCCACCGCGAACAGGGTGACCATCGCGGAGGTCTGCTCGACCACGAGCTGAGCGCCGGGCTCCAGCCGCGCCAGATAGTACGAGATGAACGAGGCGGCGCCGGCGATCAACCCGGCCGGGACGGCGAACCGCAGCACCCTGGCGACGAACCCGGTTTCGGCCCGGCTCAGATTGGGCGCGAGGGCAAGGAAGAAGGCCGGGGTCCCGATCGTCAATGTGCTGATGAGAGTGGTGTGCCGAGGCAGGAACGGGTACGGCAGCCGGGCGACGCCGACCAGCAGCACCATGAGGAAGGACTCGAAGGACTTCACCAGGAACAGGCTCGAGACCCGCTCGATGTTGCCGACCACGCGCCGGCCCTCGGCGACGACGGACGGCAGGGTCGCGAAGCGTTCGTCGAGCAGCACGATCTGCGCCACCGCGCGCGCCGCCCCGGAGCCGGAACCCATCGCGACGCCGATGTCCGCGGTCTTCAGCGCCAGCACGTCGTTGACGCCGTCGCCGGTCATCGCGACCGTGTGGCCGCGCGATTGCAGCGCGGCGACCATCTGCTGCTTCTGGCGCGGAGTGACCCGGCCGAACACCGAGTTCGCCTCCAGCGCCGCGGCCAGCGCCTCCGGGTCGTCCGGCAGGTCGCGCGCGTCGACCGGATGATCCGCGCCGGGCAGGCCCAACGAGCCGGCCACCGCGCCGACCGACACCGCGTTGTCGCCGGAGATGACCTTGAGCGCGACCGACTGGCGGGCGAAGTACTCGAGCGTCGGCGCGGCGTCGTCCCGGATCCGCTGTTCCAGCGTGACGAGCGCGGTCGGCGTGATCGCGTCGCCAGCCAGGTCGGCGGCGCCCTGCGCGGGAAGCGGACCGGCGGACGAGGCGAGCATCAGGACACGTAATCCGGTCGCGCCGAGTCGCTCGGCTTCCTCGGCGGCCTCGGTGCCCACGCCGAGCACGTCGGGCGCGCCGATCAGCCAGGTGCCGTGGCCGTCGGCGAAGGTCACGCCGCTCCACTTGCGCGCCGAGGAGAAGGCCGCGACGGTCTGTGGCCGCCATCCGCCGGGATCGGGGCAAGCCTCGATCACGGCTGTCATCGTCGCGTTGGGTCGTTCCTCGGCGGCTCCGAGCGCGCCGAGCACCCGGCGCACGTCGGGCTCCGTCCCGCCGGGAATCAGCACTTTGACCTCAGCGAGCCGCATACCGCCCTCGGTGAGCGTCCCGGTCTTGTCCAGGCACACCACGTCGACCCGCGCCAGCCCCTCGATCGCCGGTAGCTCCTGCACGAGGCACTGGCGCCGCCCCAGCCGCACCACGCCGACCGCGAACGCGACCGAGGTCAGCAGCACCAGCCCTTCCGGCACCATCGGCACGATCCCGGCGACCGTCCGGCTGATCCCGTCGCGGCTGAGTCCACCGGCCAAGCCGGCCTGAACGACCACCTGCAGCGCGGCCGCCGGGATGAGCAGGTAGGTCAGGTAACGCAGGATCCGGTTGATGCCGTCGCGCAGCTGCGAGCGCACCAGCGTGAACTGCTGCGCCTCCGCCGCCAGCTTGGCCGCGTGCGCGTCCGGGCCGACGCGGGTGGCGCGCATGATGCCGGAGCCTGCCACGACGAACGAGCCGGACAGCAGTTCATCGCCGGGGCGCTTCGTCACCGGATCGGCCTCGCCGGTCAGCAGCGACTCGTCGACCTCCAGCGCTTCCGCGTCGAGCACGAGCCCGTCCACCGGGATCTTGTCCCCGGTGGCCAGCAGCACGAGGTCGTCGCGCACCAACTCGGCCGCGGCGACCTGGGTCTCGGTCCCGTCCCTGCGCACCCGCGGCCGCGCCTCGCCGACGATGGCGAGCGAATCGAGGGTGCGCTTTGCCCGCCACTCCTGCACGATGCCGATCGCCGCGTTGAACACGATCACGAAACCGAACAGCGCGTCCTGGATCGGCGCCACCACCAGCATGACCGCGAACAGCGCGCCGATCAGCCCGTTGAACCAGGTCAGCACGTTCGCGCGCAGGATCGCGGCCATCGACCTGCTGGAGCGGACCGGGACCTCGTTCACTGCGCCGGCCGCGA
Source organism: Actinocrinis sp. (assembly GCA_035763685.1). Lineage (GTDB taxonomy): Bacteria > Actinomycetota > Actinomycetes > Streptomycetales > Catenulisporaceae > Actinocrinis. The sequence continues at coordinate 19,171 of DASUAR010000139.1, forward strand.
CCCGCTCGGCGACCTGCGCCGCGGTCAGCCCGCCGGCGTCGGAAGGCAGCGCCGGACTCTCGGGAAGCAGCGGTTCGATGGTCATGAGCCGAGGATCCGCAGCCAGGTCGTCACGGTCGCCATGACCAGACCCTAACCGCAGGCCGCGGCGCAGGGCGGGTCGAGTTCAACCCGCGGTAACCAGGGACGCGACTTATCGCTCATTCGGCCCAGCCGCGCGAGCCGCCGCGAGCGGGGCCGTCCGGTCCGCGCCGGACGGCCTTCGCGCGCTATCCGATCAGCCTTGCGACCACAGCTGGTTGCCTCCGCCGTTGCAGGTCCACAGCTCGACCGGCGTGCCCGAGGCGGTCTTCCGGCTGACCACGTCGAGGCAGAGCCCGGATTCGCTGTTGGTCAGCGAGCCGTCCGGATGCAGCTCCCAGCGCTGGTTACTGCCGCCGTTGCAAGTGTAGATGTCCACGATGGTGCCCGCGGACGTGCCCTGCTGGTAGGCGTCGAGGCACTTGTCGCCGTAGACGGTGACCGTGCCGTCGGCTTGCAGTGTGAACTCCTGGTTCGGCGCGGCGGAACAGGTCTCGATGTCGACCTGCGTGCCGTCCGTGGTCGAACTGCCCGGCACCGCGAGGCAGCGGCCGGACTGGGAACCTACGAGCCCTGACGCGCTCGCGCCGCCGCTGCCCGGTTGACCGGAGCTGCCGAGAACGAAGGTGCTCACGCTCTGCGCGGGCAGCGAGGTGCTGAGCGTCGATCCCGAGATCGAGGGCGCGCCGATGCTCGCCACGTTTTCCGTGGCGCTGGTCCGGTAAGCGCCCTGCGACGTGAGCGTGCCGCTGTTCAGGTTGAGGCTGAACGAGGTGGCCGAGGAGTTGGTGTTGGTGGCGACGAGCGTCCAGGCGTTGTTCGCCCAGAACGCCAGCGCCTGCACGCCCGAGGGCGCGCCGGTCAACCCGTATCTGACCGCGCCGGGCCGCACGTACCTGCTGTACTGCGCGAGGACGTAGAAGCGCTTCGTAATGTAGAAGTTCTGATCATTGTCGGCGGCGTAGTTCGGGTTGTAGTAGATCAGCCCGTCGTTGTAGCCGCTGGAGTTGACGCTGGTCGCGCAGGAGGAGCTGGTCTTCGGGTCGCAGCCCATCACCGGGGAGAGCGCGGTCCACCACTGGAACGCGCTGTCGTCGCCATAGGCGAAGTCGTTGTACACGATCTTCGCGAGCGCGACGCCGCCGGAGATGGTGGGGTCGTACTGCGCGCCGTAGCCGCCGCCGGTGACCTGGCAGCAGATCTCGGTGGCCCACTTGGCCTTGTTGTTCACGTCGCCGAGCGCCGCGACCAGCTCCAGCTGCGTGGCGCTGGGGAAGTCGTAGGTGTGGTGCGCGATCGCGCCGACGTACGAGGGCGCGTTCGCATCGGCCAGCCAGGTCGGCGCCTCGGCGAGCGATTGAGTGGTCTTACTCGACTCGTCCGCGATCACCTTCGTGGACAGGCCGGCGGAGTTGAGCGCCGAGCCGACCGCGTCGATCGTCCCGGCGCGCTCGGACGCGGGAACGCCCATGCCCTCCTGGCTGCAACTGGAGAAGCTGTTGTCGGGCTCGTTCATCGGGCTGATCTCGTTGAGCGTCACGCCCTGCGACGCGAAGTGCGAGGCGACGGTGGCCAGATAGCCGCCGTAGGCGCCCTCGTCCGCGGCGACGAGCGTGCCGGCGCAGCTGTTGTTGTTGCTGGTGTACTGCTCCGGGGCGCTGTTGACGAAGCCGATCAGGTCGGGCACGCCGTCGGCGGCGGCCGCCTTGAGGAAGTACTGGCCGGTCGGGTCCTTCGACCAGTCGTAGGACCCTGAGGAGGTCAGGAAGCTGGACGCGGCGCGCGGACCGCTCGCCACGCCGACTCCACCGCCGCCGATGTTGTACCGGTACTGGCTCAGATCCAGCCCGGCCGGGGTGAACAGCAGCGAGGCAGCCTGCGCCTGGTTCGCCGCCGAGAAGTTCGCCAGATCGTTGACCCACCACGCGCCGGAGGCTCCGAACCCGGCCACGGTCTGCGCGGGCGCGGTGATCTGCGCGACGGAGGAGGCGGCCGGCGCGATTCGGGCCGCGGCTGAATGCGGCGTCGCGAAGCTGGTTGCGGCGACGAGGGCGAGGCCGGCCAGGCCGGCCAGCGCGACGCCGGCCGATGGCCCGGTCTTGTGTCGCTGATGTGAGGGTTCTGGCACGCGATGTGGGTGGCGACCTGTGAATAAGGGTCGGGACATTGCTGCTCTCCTCTCTGAGAGCGCGGCGTCATGTCGGGCGCGCGATCCGGAAAGCTAACCGGACAGCGACCCTTCGTCAACCCCGTAGAGAAAGTCCCGAACAGCACATTCCGTACCGAAGTCGGACGCGCGCTTACGATCGGTTCAGGGCCAATGCACCCTCGAGCGCGAAAGTCGCAGCACCCAGACTCACCGGGTTCGTCGCGATCGGACACAGCATGATGCGCGTGTGCTCGAGCGGTCGCGGCAGCGCGTGCTCGGCCACCGCCTCGCGCATCCCGGCGAGCAGCGCGTCGCCGAGCCGGGCCGCCACCCAGCTGCTCAGCACGATCACCTGCGGGTTGATCAGATTCACCAGGTTGCCCACGGCCACGCCGAGATATCGCGCGGTGCGCTTGACCGTCTCGACCGCGGCCGCCTCGCCCTTGGCCAGCGCCTCGGCCAGCGCGTCTATCGTAGCGGCCTGATCCACCCGCAGGATGGCGCTGTCCGGGTCAACATCTCTCAGTGTGTTGATGATGCCCACCGCCCCGACGTACGCCTCGACGCAGCCCATCGCACCGCAGTGGCAGGCCCGGCCGTCGAGAACCAGCGTGGTGTGGCCCCACTCCCCCGCGGTATTGGACGCGCCACGGTACAGCGAGCCGGCCACCGCGATGCCCGCGCCCACGCCGGTGCCGAGGTTCACCACCACCACGTCGTCGCAGCCGCGCGCCGCGCCGAACCAGAGCTCCGCGACGGTGCAGGCCATCAGCGGGTTATCGAGATAGATCGGAAAGGCCAGCTGCTCGGCGAGCATTTCGCGCAGCGGCACCTCGTGCCAGTTCCAGTTGGGGGCGAACACGGACAGGCCGCCCTCCCGCTCGACCTGGCCCGGCATGCTCACCCCGACACCGAAGACCCGCGCGGCGTCCACCCCGGCGTCCGCGAGCACGGTGCGCACCCCGGAGGCGATGTGCCCGACCACCTGCTCCGGACGGTTCTCGCTGGCGGACAGCGGCTCCTCGGCGCGGGCGAGCAGCCGCAGCGCCAGATCGAACAGCTCGACGTGGATGTACGTCTCGGCGACGTCGACGCCGATCAGCGCGCCGCCGTCGGCCTTCATCGCGATCAGCCCGCGCGGACGTCCGCCGTCCGAGTCCTCGAACCCGACCTCGACGAGCACGTCGCGCTCGAGCAGCTCCCCCACCAGGTTGGCGACCGTGGCCAGGCTCAGCCCGGTGGCCGCGGCGAGCTCCTGCCGGGAGACCGAAGCCTGCGCGATCACGTACCGCAGCAGCTCATTGCGATTGGCCCGGCGGATATCCCGAGACGTGCGCTTCACCAACTGACCGCCCCTTTGTGGACCAAGCCCGTGCCGTACGAATCCCGTGCAGTACGAATGCTGAGAGCTTAGCCCGCGCGACCACCCGGCACCGCCGGTACCAGCAATTTTCGGCGGAGTTTCGAACCCGCGGCGCGCCGCTGCGCGCTCCGGCGGCCGGCCTGGCGCCCGCGAGGCGTGAGACCGCGCCACCTTCGCCACTCCTTACGAAGCCGTGACGCCCGTGCGCTGCCCTTTCCCCCGGCCGTGCTCCGCCGCCTAGCGTGGCTGCCATGAGGGTACTGGTCACCGGAGCTGCCGGTTTCATCGGATCGCACATCGTCGAGTCGCTGCTGGACGCCGGGCACGACCCGGTGGCATTCGACGCGCTGCTGCCTGCCGTGCATCCGGAGCCGGAGCGCTCGCGAGAGCGGATCGCGGCCGAGGTCGAGTTCATCCGCGCCGACGTGCGCGACGCGGACGCCGTCGAGCGCGCGCTGCGCGGCATCGACGCCGTGTGCCACCAGGCGGCGATGGTCGGTCTCGGGCTCAACCTGGACGACGCGCCGGACTACGCGGGGTGCAACGATCTCGGCACGGCAGTGCTGCTCTCCGCGATGGCGCGCGCCGGCGTGTCGAGGCTCGCACTCGCGTCATCGATGGTGGTGTACGGCGAGGGCCGCTACGACTGCGCCGAGCACGGCCGCGTCGAACCGGGACCACGGGTGACGGCGGATCTCGCCGCGGGTCAGTTCGAGCCGCCGTGCCCCCACTGCGGCGAGGCGCTGACCGCGGGCCTGGTCGATGAGGACGCGCGGCTCGACCCGCGCAACGTCTACGCCGCGACCAAGGCGGCGCAGGAGTATCTGGCGACATCGTGGGCACGCGCCGCCGAGGGGACGGTCGCGATGCTGCGCTACCACAACGTGTACGGCCCGCGGATGCCGCGCGACACGCCGTACGCCGGGGTCGCCGCGATCTTCCGCTCCGAACTGCAGGCCGGGCGGCCGCCGCGGGTCTTCGAGGACGGCGGCCAGCGGCGCGACTTCGTGCATGTGCGCGATATCGCGACCGCCAACGTCGCAGCCCTCGAATGGACTGGAAAGGCGGATCCGGGCGCCGGGCGGTCGTTCAACGTCGGCAGCGGCACGCCGCGCACGGTCGGCGAGTTGGCCGCCGGGCTCGCCGAGGCGATGGGCGGGCCGATCCCGGTGGTGACCGGCCAGTACCGGCTCGGCGACGTGCGGCATGTGACGGCCTCGAATCTGCGGCTGCGCACCGAGCTGGGCTGGGCACCTGCCGTAAGTTTTGCCGATGGTCTCGCTCAGTTCGTTGTCCCGGCGTGACCGGCGGACGATGCTGAGGGGCATGCGCCCTCTTATTCACCCACGAACCCGTATAGTCGCCGCCGCGAGCGCGGCCGGCCTGCTCGCCGCGGTGCTGCCCGCGTCGGCCGCGCACGCCGCGACCCACACCGCGGTCGCGGCAGTGTCGGGCTGGACCCAGGTCACCCACTACCTGGAGAGCAGCCTCTCGGCCGACGAGGGGGTCGCGACCGTCGATCCGCCCGGCGGTTCGGCTTACCAGCTCTACCGAGGTGTCGCCTCAGTTCCGATCAGCGTGCTGATAGAGGGCTACAACCACGTCGGCGACCCGGATTCGGTCAACGGCTACATCTTCGACGCCTTCCAGAGCGGCGCCTCGGCTCCGACCTCGAAGATGTTCCGGGTCACCACGCCATCTGGATCAACCTACGAATACACCCACAGCCTGGTGCCCGGCGAGCAGTACAACAACTCCTTCGCCGCCGTCTCCCCGGACACCCAGTGGATGGTCGCGGGCGAGTGGGGCACGATGTCGCACCTCCAGGTCTATCCGACGCCGATCCTCAACCCGCAGACCCCCGCGACCGGCGGCGGCCTGGCGCTGTCGGGCTACATCCAGCTCGACCACCAGGTCAACGACGTCCAGGGCTGCGACTTCGTCGCCGCGACAAAGCTGATCTGCGCTTCGGACGACGGCAGCCGGTCGCTCTTCCCGGACCAGAAGCCGCTGCTGGAAGTGGACCTGTCGCACGCGCTGGCCGGCGGTGACGTCGCCGGCCACGTCACCGACCTCGGCCCCATCCCGCAGGCCGACAGCATCTGCTCCGGCACCTTCGAGTCCGAGGGCGTCGATTACGACCCGAACAGCGGCATCCTGCGGGTCGAGATCATCCAGCCAGGGGTGTGCGCGGTAGCCACAACCGTCTACGAGTACAAGGCGAGCTAGGGCCTGCGACGTGCGCTCGCCTGCTTGGCTCGGTTGACGCGTGTAGGCCCATTCAGGTGAGCGGGTGAACGCGCAACGCGACCGTTCCCTTGCGCGCTCGGGGCGTGCGGAGCAGTCTCCGTGACAAGGACCTGCCGGCGGCGCACGCAGGTACCGGCCGCTTCGCGCCGCGCCCCGCGGCTTCGCCGACTCGTCAAGGCAGTCGGCGACGCCCGCCGGGCGTGGCTCAGAAGGGAGAGTGCGATGCGCGCGATGCTCGTGGTGGAGATGGACACCGAGGCCGGCAACAAGCTGATCAGCGACGGCACGATGGGCAAGTCGATGGAGGAGCTCCTCGGCACACTCAAGCCGGAGGCCGCCTACTTCTACCCGCACAACGGGCACCGCGCGATGACGCTGATCGTGGACGCGCCCGACGAGGCGTCGATCGTCACGATGTGCGAGCCGTTCTGGGCGCAGATGAACGCCCACGTCGAGTTCATACCGTGTATGAGCGCGGCCGACCTGCGCAGCGGTCTCGGTCGGCTCAGCTGAATCAGGCGGCTGCGCAGGCCATTTGCGCGAGCGCCTTGACCGTGTTCCAGTTCCGGCCGGTCGCCTGGATCCCGTTCAGCCGGCCGGCCGGTTTGGCCAGTGCGGCAGCCAGTTCGGAGCGGCCGAGCCCGTTCGGCGCGTAGAGGTACATGACCTGCTCGCCGAGCCGGAACTCTTCGGGCAGGAAGGCCGCTTGGTCGATGTCGGCGTACCGGTCGGCGGCGACGTCGGCCGAGTAGAAGACCGCGTGCAACTGCTTGCCTTCCAGGGTGTCCGCCGGAAACGGACAAGCCTTGATCACGGCTTCGAGGTACGCGCCGGTACGCACTAGGCAGGGCACGTCGAAGCCGAACCGGTCGGCGAGCGCCGCCGAGATCAGCGCGGCGCTCGCGTCGGGGCTATCCGAGTCTCGGGCGTCGCCCGGCACGTCGAATACCGCGTTGCCGCTGGCGAGATACGTGCGCACGTCCCGGTAGCCGAGGCCGCCGAGCAGGTCGCGCAGGTCGGCCATCGGAACCTTGCGTTTTCCGACGTTGACCGCCGCGAGGAGCGCCACATACGTCGTCGTAGTCCCGATCGTGCTCGTCATGCCGCCAGTTTAGGGAGAGCATCGGACAACACCGCGCCTTACCCAACCGGCACGGGCAACCGGACCTCGAACCGGCAGCCGCCGACCACGTTGCGCACGTCCACCTCGCCGGCGTGCGCCTCGACGATGCCGCGCACGATCGCCAGGCCGAGGCCGGCTCCCGCGAGCGGCTCCGGGGTGCGGGCCGCGGTTCCGCGCCAGGCCACCTCGAAGACGCGATCCAGATCCTCGTCGGGGATCCCGCCGCAGGCGTCCACGACCGCGAGCACCGCGTGCCCGTCCCGCTCGGTCGCCTCCACGCGGACCTCGCCGGCGCTCGGGGTGTGCCGGATCGCGTTGGCGACCAGGTTCGTGAGCGCGCGGGACAGCTCGCGCGGGTCGACGCGCACCGCGAGCGGGGTGCGCACGTCCGCCTCCAAGGCCACGCCGCAAGCCCTGGCAAGCGGATCGGCACCGATCACCGCCTCGTCCACCAGGTCGGTCAGCGGCACCCGCTCCAGGGTCAGCCGCAGCGCGCCCGCGTGGATCCGGGACATCTCGAACAGGTCGTCCACCATGCCGGCCAGCCGGTCCACCGACATGCGGATCTGGGTGTGGTAGCGCAGCGGGTCGGTCGCGACGCCGTCCTCCAGCGCCTCGGCCATCGCGCGCAACCCGGCCAGCGGGGTACGCAGGTCGTGCGAGACCCAGGCGACCAGCTCACGGCGCGAACGCTCAAGGGCTCGCTCGCGCTCGCGGGACTCGGCCAGGCGCGAGGCGGTGGTGGCCAGCTCGCGGCTGAGGCCGTCGAGTTCCGCGGTGGCCAGCGAGACCGGGTTCGCGCGGTCCGCGGCGGAGTTGCCGGGGGCCGCGTGCCGGCCGGCGGCGCGAGAGGGGAACTCGAAGTCCTGCCCTTCGTCGCCGAGCGCCCGCATCGCGTTGCGCAGGGCGCGGCTGTCCGCGGTGACGCTGCGGGCCAGCGGTATCGCCATCGCGAGCGCGACGACCCCGGCCGCGATGCACACCACCAGCGCGACGCCGAAGTCGTGCTTGGAGAGGAACATCTTCTGCGCCGCCGCCAGCACCCCGGCGACCATCGCCAGGACGGTGAACATCGCGACGACGAACAGCTTGAGGCGGATCGAACGACCGCGCAGCATTCGCAGCACGAGCAGTCCCAGCACGCCGACGCCGATCGAACTGCCGCCACCGATCAGGACGATCAGGACGTTGTCGCTCACTGGTGCGCTCCGGAAGGCGAGCCGGGCCGGGCCGGGTTCGTGGACGGTCGGGACGGGGAGCCGGGCAGGTGGTTGGTGGACACGTCTGCCTGACCACGTTGGGCGCGCTGTCCCGGTTCACCGCGGCCGGCGGAGGCAGGCGGCTCGAGCGCCTCCTGCGCTTCCGGCGAATCGAGCCGGTAGCCGACGCCCCACACGGTGACCAGCAGCCGCGGCTCGGCCGGGTCCTGCTCGATCTTCTCACGCAGGCGGCGCACGTGGACGGTGACCGTGGACTGGTCGCCGTAATCCCAGCCCCACACCAGCTGCATCAGCTCGGCGCGGGTGAAGGCCTGGCCCGGATGCGCGAGGAGGAAAGCGAGCAGGTCGAATTCGCGGCCGGTCAGCGACAGCGGTTCGCCGGCCCGCGTGGCCTGATGGCCGGTGACGTCGACTTCGAGGTCTCCGACACGCCGGATGTCCGGGGCCAGGTCCGGCGGGGCCGCGTTATGCCTGGCCCGGCGCAGCACGGAGTTGGCGCGCAGGGACAGCTCGCGCGGGCTGAACGGCTTGGTGACATAGTCGTCGGCGCCCAGTTCCAGGCCGAGGATGCGGTCGTGCTCCTCGCCGCGCGCGGTCAGCATGATCACCGGGACCGGGCCGAGCCTGCGGATGCGCCGGTAGACCTCGAAGCCGTCGAAACCGGGCAGCATGAGGTCGAGCACGATCAGGTCAGGCCGCTTGAGGTGCGCGGAGGCGACCGCGCTCGGCCCGTCCGCGGCGAGCCTGACCCGGTGGCCGCAGCGGCGCAGGTAAGCGGCGACGACCTCGGACACGGTGGGGTCGTCGTCGACGACGAGCACGTCAGCGCTGGCTTCCATTCCGACCACTCTAAGCGCCGCCGCAAGGGCCGGTACCCCCGCGGCATGCGGTTCTTTACTCCGTAAGAACTGGCAGACCCGCGATTACGGAGCCCTTACGGTCGGACCTGAAGACGGGTCTTAAGGCGGCGCGGCTGCCACGGTGGTTCGCTATGGGCTCCACAAGATCTACCGGGCGAGATTCGCAAGCGGCTAAGAGCGACCGCGCTAAGCAGGCCGACGTCACGCGGACCACGCCGCCAAGGCCGATACCGGCGCAACGATCCACCCGACAGCGCGCCGATCGGCTCGAGCCGGTATCAGAGCCCCGTGTCTCATTGCACGAGACAACCGGTTCCAGCGCCCGGTTGCGCACATTCGCGGTCACCGCCCTGTGCGCCGCCGCGGTCGCCGGAATCGTCCTCTGCCTGGCCGAGCGCGTTCACCTGCCTCCCGCTCACGGCTCGATCTGGCCCACGATCCTGCTGTTCGGCGGCGCGTGGGTGGTCTTCGCAGTAGCGGTCTGGCTGCTGCGAAAGGTTCCCACGCGCGCGGCGGTCGTGCTGATCCTGCTGGGCGGACTCGCGGCGGGCTTCGCTTGCGCCACCGCTCCCGAACGCACCAGCGACGACCTGTACCGCTACGTCTGGGACGGCCGGGTGCAAGCCGCCGGGATCGACCCCTACGACTACGTCCCCGCCGCGCCGCAGCTCGCCGGGCTGCGCGATCCCGCGCTCTGGCCGGACTACAAGACGCGCTGGTGCATCAGGGTGGACCAGCCGGATCCGGACGGCGGCACCCTGGTCGGGGGTTGCGCGCTGATCAACCGGCCCGCCGTGCACACGATCTACCCGCCGGTCTCCGAGGCCTACTTCCTCGGCGTGCACGCGATCTCGCCGCCGGGCAGCCGCTACAAGCCGATTCAGTTCGCGGCGGTGCTCCTCGCCCTGGCCACCACGATCGCGCTGCTGCTCGCCCTGCGCGCGCTCGGCCGCGATCCACGGCTCGCCGCGCTGTGGGCGTGGTGCCCGATGATCGCCTACGAAACCGGCAACGGCGCACACGTCGACGTGTTGGCCGCGCTGCTCACCGTCAGCGCGCTCGGCTGCCTCGCGCTGGCGGCCAGGACCGAGCCGGGCAGCACGGCGGCGCGCAGGCGATATCTGATCGGCTCGCTCATTCTGGGCCTCGGCGTCGGCGCGAAGCTGACTCCGGCGATAGCCATGCCCGCCGTGCTGCGCCGCCGACCGATCCTCATCGCCACTACCGTCGCCGGGACCTTCGCGGCCGTGTACCTGCCGCACGTGATCGCGGTCGGCACAAAGGTCATCGGCTACATCCCCGGCTACATGCGCGAGCAGGGCTACGCCGGCGGCGGCGGATTCATGCTGCTCGACGCGGTGCTGCCGAACGCGCTTGCGGGCGCGGCCGCGGTGCTGATCATCGGCGCGACCGCACTGGCCGTGCTCTTGCGCGGCGACCCGCACCGGCCGTGGCGCGGGACGCTCGTGATCGCGGGCGTGACCATGTTCGCCACGACGCCCGTCTTCCAGTGGTACGCGATCCTGCTCGTCGCGCTGGTCGCACTCGACGGCCGATGGGAATGGCTGGCGCTCGCGGTGCCGGTGTTCATCTCAGACATCGCACAGCCGCTCGGACTCGACCTGGTCAACGCGCTGCGATGCGGCTACGGCTTCGCGCTGATCGTCGTGCTCACCGTGACCGCCCTGCGGGAACGGCGGCGGCGCAAGCCGGGCGCGTCCGCTTCACTCGACCCCTCCTCAGCCGCCTTCGATCGCTCGCCTTCCGCCGAACCCTCACCCTCCCTTACCTCCGTCTCTGCTGCTGCCGAGGAGCCCGCCGTGCCACTCGTGGACGTCGTCCTGCCGTGTCTGAACGAAGAGGGCGCGCTGCCCTACGTCCTGGGGCGTCTGCCCGAGGGATATCGCGCGATCGTGGTGGACAACGGGTCCACCGACGGCTCCGCGCGGCTCGCCGCCGAACTCGGCGCGCTGGTGGTGACCGAGAAGCGGCGCGGCTTCGGCGCCGCCTGCCACGCCGGGCTTTCCGCGGCGAGCGCGCCGGTGGTCTGCTTCTGCGACTGCGACGGCTCGCTCGATCCCCGGCAACTGCCGCGGGTCGCCGGCCCGGTGCTCAGCGGCGAGTCAGACCTCGTACTCGGCCGGCGCCGTCCGGTCGGCGCCGGGGCGTGGCCGCCGCACGCGCGGATCGCCAACCAGGTGCTCGCCTTCCGGCTGCGGCGCACCGGAGTGCAGGTGCGCGATCTCGGCCCGATGCGCGCGGCCCGCCGCGAATCGCTGCTCGCGCTCGGCGTCGCGGACCGGCGATCCGGCTATCCGCTGGAGACCGTGCTGGCGGCCGCGCGGTCCGGCTGGCGAATCGACGAGACAGAGGTCGATTACGCGCCGCGCACCGGCAAATCGAAGGTCACCGGGACGCTCACCGGCACCCTGCAGGCGATCCGGGACATGAACCGGGTGTGGCGGGAGGCGACAAGCCGATGAGCACTCTGATAGTCATCGCCAAGGAGCCGGTGCCGGGACGCGTCAAGACCCGGCTCTCTCCCCCGTTCACCCCGAGACAGGCCGCATCGCTGGCTCACGCGGCGTTGCTGGACACCCTCGAAGCGGTCCGCCGGGCGCCGGCCGATCACCGGCTGCTCGTCCTGGACGGCGAAGCAGGGGACTGGCTTGCGCCGGAGCTGCGGGACGGCTTCACGATCGTGCCCCAGGTATCGGGCACGCTGGACCTGCGGCTGGCGGCGGCTTTCGCCGAAGCGGCCCGGCTCGACCGGGGCCCCGCGTTGCTGGTCGGAATGGACACCCCGCAGCTGACGGCCGAGGTGCTGGGCAAGGGCATGCTGGCGCTCGGCGCGGGAATGGCGGGCGCCGGCACGGCCGGTTCCTACGCCGACGCGGACGCGGTTTTCGGGCCGGCCGAGGACGGCGGATTCTGGGCGCTGGGACTTCGTGAGCCGGGTCACCCGCGGGTGAACGGCCTGTTGGTCGGCGTGCCGATGTCGCGCGAGGACACGGGCAAGCACCAGCACGACCGGCTCGTCGACGCGGACCTGCGCATCAGCATCCTGCCGACGCTGCGGGACGTCGACCATGAGGCCGATGCGCGGGTGGCGGCGGCGCAGGCCCCGAATACCCGTTTCGCCGTATTGATGAGCCGCATCGTGCCCGGCCAAGACGAGCCCCAGACCGAACCTAGAACCGAGCCTGAGCGGCCGGCCGAGCCCGAGCCGGAAACGGCAGCCACAACCGTGACTGTCACCACGTCGGACACCAGCTGGAGCGGGCCGGTCTCGTCAGGGTACGAACGCGCCCTCTGGCAGACGATCGCACAGGCGCCGAGGCACGCGTCCGCCGCCTCCCGCGCCTCAGCGCAGCAGCACGAGCCGATCCTGCTGCGTTGCGAGAGCGGCGCGGTCTTCCACCTCGACGTCGCCAAGTACGCGGCCGCGCCGGACGAGACCGACAGCTGCCTGCTGGATCGATGTACCGGCCCGACCCTCGACATCGGCTGCGGGCCCGGACGGCTGGCCGCCGAACTGGCTCGGCGCGGCATCCCGTCGCTCGGCGTGGACGTTACGCCGGTGGCGCTGCTCATCGCGCGGGCCGCCGGAGCGACCGCGCTGCGCCGCTCGGTGTTCGACCGGCTGCCCGGCGAGGGCCGCTGGCCGTACGCGCTGCTGATCGACGGCAACATCGGGATCGGCGGGGATCCGCGGGCGCTGCTCGCGCGCATTAAGGCACTGCTGCGACCGCGCAACGGGCAACTGCTGGTCGAGGCCGCGGCCGGCGAACTCGACGAACGGCACGAGCTGCGCCTCGGCGAGCAGGGAGCGCCGGTGCCGTGGGCCAGCGTCGGCGCGAGCGCGCTGCTCGCGCTGGCCCGGCCGCTCGGGTTCCGGCTCGAGGCGAGCTGGGAGTCGGCCGGGCGCAATTTCATGGCCTTGGCGACCTGACGGGGACCGGCTGCCGGCTGATCAGGCTGCCGAGCTGATCAAGCCGAAACCAGCGACTCCAGCGGCGTGTTCGGATCGGCGAGCCGGTCCGGGTCGATGCTCTGGCCGGACTCGATCAGGGCCCGGATCTGGTCGCCGACGTCCCAGACGTTGACGTTCATCCCGGCCAGCACCCGGCCCCCGGCCAGCCAGAAGGCGATGAACTCGCCGCCGGCCGGGTCGCCGCGCGTGACGAACTGGTCGTAGCCGTCGGGCTCGACGTAGCCGAAGTACTCCATGCCGAGGTCGTACTGGTCGGTGAAGAAGTACGGCAACCGGGTGTACTCGGCCTCCTCGCCGAGCATCGCCGCCGCGGCCACCTCGGGCTGGTTCAGCGCGTTGGCCCAGTGCTCGACCCGGATCCGCTTGTTGTACTTCGGGTGGAAAGCCCGCGCCACATCGCCGACCGCGAAGACGTCCGGGTCTTCGGTACGCAGCGAGGCGTCTACCAGCACGCCGTTCTCCACGGCCAGGCCGGCGTCCTCAGCCAGCTGCGAGTTGGGTACGACGCCGATCGCGACGAGCACCGCGTCCGTCGGCAGCACCGAGCCGTCGCGCAGCCGCACCCCGGCCGCGTAACCGCCCTCGGTGGTGATCTCGTTGACGATCTCGCCGAACCGGAACTCGACGCCGTTGCGGCGGTGCAAATCGGCGAAGTGCCGGCCCATCTGCGTGCCGAGCACGCGCAGCAGCGGCAGCTCGGCGGTCTCCACGACGGTGACCTCGACGCCCGCGCCGCGCGCCGCGGCCGTCACCTCGAGGCCGATCCAGCCCGCGCCGATGACGACCAGCCGCTGGATCTGGCCGAACAGCGCGCGCAGCCGCTCGGAGTCGTCGATGGTGCGCAGGTAGACCACGCGGTCCGCGTTCGCGCCGAGGACCGGCAGGTGACGCGGGCTGGCGCCGGTGGCGAGCAGCAGCTTGGCGTAGTCGAGCCGCGTGGCGTCCGCCAGCCGGATCTGATGCGAGGCGCGGTCGAGCGCGGAGACGTGGCTGCCGAGCCGCAGCTCGACGTCGTGCTCCGCGTACCAGGACTCCGGGTGCACGAACGCCTTCTCGCGCTCGCTCTTGCCGATCAGATAATCCTTCGACAGCGGCGGGCGCTCGTACGGCCGGTGCGCTTCGTCGCCGACCAGCACGATCCGGCCGTCGTAGCCCTTCGCGCGCAGCGCCTCGGCGGCCTTGGCGCCGCTCAGGCTCGCTCCGACGATGACGAATGGTTCGGATGCTGGCATTGGTTCTCCTCGTCGCCGCGACTTTCGCCTGCTCGGGTCGGCAGGGCGCGCGCCGCACGTGCGTGACGCCTGCGGCACCCACGGTGACCAGGTTAGCCGCAAACCGGTCACCGCATCAGTTGTCACCCGCGTAAGTGAGCGATGCGTCGCCGGAAAGGGTGTTGATGTCGATGCTGCGCTGCGAGGAGTCGTCCTCGATGCCCTGCTCGACGTGACGGTCACCGGAGGAGGTCTGCCCGGAGACGCGGTAGGTCGCGCCGCGCGGAACCGTGACGCTGACGCCGCCGGATGCGACCGATGCGGTAACAGCCACCGGGGCGCTTGAGAAGGTGAGGTCGACGTCCCCGGAGAGCGTCTGTGCGTTGACTTGCTGCGAAGCCAGGTCTTCCGCGTGGATGTCCCCGGAGTCCGTGCGCGCCGAGATCGTGCCGCTGTCGCCGTCAAGGTCGATGTCACCGGATTGGGCTCGGGCATTCACGGCCCCGCTCATCCGTTTGATCGCCACCGAACCCGAGTCGAGGATGGACTGCACTGAAACCGTCGCGGGGACCTTCAGCACCAGGCTGGCGCCGCAGGGATTGACCACCTCGAAGGACGGCGCCGCGCAGTCCTCGTTGATCAGCAGCGTGTCGCCCTGCCAGGTCTCGGTGACCAGTGGTTTGTTGACGGTCCAGGTCAAGGTCTGCTCAAGCGAGACCGTGTCGCCGCCGCCGGTGGGTCGGACGGTCAGGTCGCCGCCGGTGACGTCGATCTCGACCGCGGTGATCGCGTGTCGGGCGGTCCACGTCGTAGTAGTGGTCTGCGCCGCGAGCCAGCCGATCTGCGGCAGGCCGACCGCCGCGATGACGACGACGGCCGTCATCCCCGCGATGCCGAACCACAGCGCGCGCTGGCCCTTGCGTCCGGCCGCGCGGTGCGGCCGCCCGGCCGCCGTGAGCGGCCCGGCCGGACCGGCGAACCGCGCCGGTCGGGCGTCCTCGGCCTCAAAGAGCTCATTCACCCCGATTTACCTCCCTAGCCCATATGCACGCACGTTTAAACAGCTACTGCTCGATGCAGTGTGTTCAAGAAGCGCTGTTCAGAAAGCGCAGGACCGCCAGGACCCTGCGATGGTCGCCCTCGTCGGGCGGCAGGTCGAGCTTCGTGAAGATGTTGTTGATGTGCTTGCCGACCGCGCTCTCCGTGATGACCAGGGTGTGCGCGATCCGGGCGTTCGAGCGGCCCTCCGCCATCAGCGCCAGCACGTCGCGCTCGCGCGGGGTGAGCCGGTCCAGCGGGTCGTTGCGCCGCCGCAGCAGCAGTTGGGAGACGACCTCGGGGTCGAGCGCGGTGCCGCCGGCCGCGACCCGCTCCAGTGCGTCGATGAACTCCGTCACGTCCGCGACCCGGTCCTTGAGCAGGTAGCCGACGGCGGCCGTGTTCGTCGCCAGCAGGTCCGCGGCGTAGCGCTCCTCAACGTACTGAGACAGCAGGAGGACCGCGACCTCGGGCCAGGAACGCCGGATCACCATAGCCGCGCGCACGCCCTCATCCGAGTGCCCCGGAGGCATGCGCACGTCCACGACGGCCACGTCGGGCCGGTGCTCCTCGACGGCGCTCAGCAGCGCCTGCGCATCACCGACCGCGGCGACCACGTCGATGCCGGACCCTTCCAGCACTCTCGTCAATCCCGCGCGCAGCAGCACGGAATCCTCGGCGATCACAGCACGCACGGCAACTCCACGGTGATGACGGTCGGCCCGCCGACCGGACTGGCCAGCGCGAAGGTCCCGTCGACCGAGGCCGCGCGGCGGGCCAGCCCGGCCAGGCCGGAGCCGCGCGCCGGATCAGCGCCGCCGACTCCGTCGTCCACGATCCGCAGCCGCAGCCGGCCGCGCACCTGCGCCACCTCGACGTCGGCCTGAGTCGCCTCCGCGTGCTTGGCGATGTTGGTCAGCGCCTCGGAGACCACGAAGTACGCGACCGCTTCGACGGCGGGGGCGGCCCGCTCGGGCACCTGCACGCTCAGCCGCACCGGGAACGGAGCGCGCGCCGCGATGCCGGAGAGGGCCGCGTCGAGCCCGCGATCGTCGAGAACCGCGGGGTGCAGGCCGCGTACCAGGTCACGCAGCTCGGCCATCGCCGCCTTCGCCTCCTCGTGCGCCGAGTCGATGACCGCGCCGGCTTCCGGTGGCAGATCGTCGAGCTGTGAGCGGGCCATGCCGAGGTTGATGGCCAGCGAGACCAGTCGCTGCTGCACGCCGTCGTGCAGGTCGCGCTCGATCCGGCGGCGCTCGGCGTCCACGGCGTGCACCAGCGCGGACCGGCTCTCGGTCAGCCCGGCGACCCGCTGCTCAAGCTGCACCGCGCGGTCCGGCCCGAGCAGCGAGATGGCGGCCCGCTCGTCCAGCGCGGCGATGATGCCGGCCAGCCACGAGGCCAGCCAAAGGGCGGCAACCCCGGCCGCGCACAGCAGCGCGTCGCGGGGCGCGGCGCCGGGGGCGCGAAGCGGTGAGTGCGGGGGTAGCCCCAGTCCGATCACCGGGAGCAGCAGCAGCACGAAACCGGCCCCGCCGAGGAGAATCATGCCGAGCCCGGCGGCCGCGAACGCCGGGGCGGCGACGAAGTGGTAGCCCAGCTGCCGCCAAGCGTCTCCGGTGCGCAACGTGACCAGGAAGCCGCGCCAGCTCGGCGGCTGGGCATCCGGGGCGCCCTCGGTGCGCAGCTCGACGCCGAGCAGGGAGCCGAACCGGCTGCGCTGCATGATCGTCGCGAGCCGCAGCAGGTGTGGCAGCAGGATCAGACCGAACAGGACCGAGAGCGTGGAGAGCGACCACCACAGCTTCGAGTCCACGAGCAGCGCGAGCGCGAACACGACCGCCCAGCTGCTTCCCGCGGCCACGAACGCGGCGTCGCGCCAGACCAGCCGGGAGAACGGCCCGCGCACCATGGGCGCGTGCCGGGGCGGCGCGATGGCACTGCCGCCCGGCGCGCCGACGGCCGCGGCGCCGCCGGATGCCCCCGTGTCGGCGGTCATGATCGAACCCCAGTCATGATCGAAGGCCTGTCATGACCGGAAGCCTATGCAAGCCGACGGCGGCCCACCATGACGCGAGACCCCGTAGCGAAGGTGGGGCTAGCCATACCCCCGACTCGGTATCGCGCGCTACTGACTCGGAGGTACGGCCCCGGCAGGCTAGAGGGCAGAGTCCGAGCGGGACGAAAGGAACCCTGCGCCATGTCAGTCTCTTTCTTTGAAATCGCCCAGGCCGGGCTTTCCGGTCGCGCCAGCCGGACCCACCGGACCCTCCGGACCCACCGGCCGGCGGTCGTTAGGCGTCCAATGGTGCGCCGGGATGCCGCCACGAGACCGTGGCAGCGGCACGCCGGCTGGGCGCTCATCGGGGCTGGTGCGGCGATGGTTCCGTGGCTGTTCGTACTGGCCGGCGAGTTGCCCGCGCAGACCACCGCGGCGCACTGGAACACGGCGTGGGTCGGCCTCGACAGCCTCGAAGCGCTGGGCCTCGCCTCGACCGGGCTGCTGCTGCGCCGGCAGGACTCTCGGGCCGGCCTGACCGCCGCCGCGACGGCTACCTTGCTCGCGATGGACGCGTGGTTCGATGTGCTCACCTCGGCGCCAGGCACCGATCGCACGGTCGCGATCGCGATGGCGGTGGGCGCGGAGCTGCCGCTGGCCGCGCTGTGCGCGTACTTGGCCGTGCGGCTGCACCCGGCGAGCGCGGATAAGAGGGTGCACTCCCCCATCACCCGAACGAGCGACCCTGATTCAGTCGGCGGCGGGGAATGCTGACCGTGCGGCCGCCGTGACGTGGGGTGACCGCCGATGTCGTCGGCAAAGGGGAGGGGCCGGGCCTATGGGGCTCGCGATTCTGATCGGCCTTGTCGTGGTCGCGGTGGCCGTGCTGGTGCTGCTGGACCGGCGGCGCAAGGAGTCGAGGGTCGAGCGTGAGGACGCCCAGGCCGTCGAATACATCAACCTGTTCATCGGAACGCTGTACATGGTGCTGTTGTCGCTCGTCGTCGTGGTGATGTGGCAGAACGTCTCGGATGTCAGCGGTGACGTGCGGACGGAGGCCTCGGGATTGCAGGCCCTCGTGCAGACCGCGCAGCGGCTACCGGCGGCCGAGGGGCATCCGGTGCTCAAAGCAGCACACGAATACGCTGCTGCCGTGCTGAACTCCGAGTGGCCGCCGAAGCCGGGCAGCGGCAACGGCGCGGACGAGAGCGCCCCGGCGGCGCGCATCCTCGCCGAAGCGCGGGCGGCAGTCACCCGTCCGGTGGCTTCGGGAGCGCTGGCCGGAACCATCGAGGACCAGGCGATCGGGGACATCAACACGGTGGCCGACGCGCGGGACGACCGGTTGGCGAAGTCCGGCTCCGGCATCCCCGACGTACTGCTGATCGCGCTGGCGATCCTGAGCCTGATCACCATCGCCACGCCGCTGGCGCTCGGCCTGCGCGCCGACGCCCTGGCCTTCGCGGGGTTCGTGGTCACGACGGCGCTGGTATGCCTGGCCTTCTGGTTCGTCGTGGACCTTCAGTCGCCCTTCCACGGGCTCATCCATGCCAGTCCACAGCCGCTGCGAGACGCGCTGGCGAATGCGTAGCAGGCCACTGATGAGGCTCTCGCTCCTGGGCGCGCTGCTGGCAGCCGGAATCGTCGTCTCCTGGAGCCCGCCGGCGTTGGCCGCGTCCGGCTCGAATCCGCCGGCGGGCGTGCGCGCCGGTCTCGATCTCGATTCGCTGCACCTTTCCACGTTCACTGACACGCTTCCCGGCGAGACGGCGACAGCGTTCCGCGCCCTAGCCGGCGACGTGGTCCGGCGGGTGTATGTCGTCCGCAACGACGGCCTGCTACCGCTGATTGACGTGGCGGTGCACGATCCGGACGTGTCATCGTCCGCGATCCGTTGCACACCAGACGGCGATGACGATGATGACGCGGATCTGGGTCCGCTGAGCTGGCTCACCTGCTCCGCCACCTTCCGGGCTTCGGCTGGCGAGCACGTCAGCAGCGTCACCGCGAGCGCCGTCTCAGCCGCCTTCGGACGCACGCTCTCCGCGGCTGGCGACGCGGGCTACACGGCCGTCGCTCCCGGCCTCTCCGCAACCCTCGGTTTCGACAACGGCGTGCCGCAAGGCGGAAACCTGCCCGCGGACGCGACGGTGGGCGCGAGGGTCCTGATCCGGAATACCGGATCGACCGAGCTGACCGGGCTGCGCGTATCGCCGCCGCCATCGCTGTCCGGACTCGGCTGTCGCGCCGGAGCAACGATCGGCTCGCTCGAACCAGGCGAATCAGCCGTCTGCTCCGGTCCGTTGACGACCTCGGCGGGCCGACGCGATGACGCTTTGGTGGTCGCCGGAACCTGGCGCTGGGATTTCGCGATCACCGCGCGGGGTCCGCAACCGACGCGCTTGTTCCCGATCCAAGCCACCGCCGTCGCCGCCTACAACGGCATCGCGCGGCCGAGCCCGCCCCCGACGCCGACTGCGCCGCCACCGGGAATGCGCTCCGCCGCCGCACCGGTGCCGCCGGTCCTGCCACCATCCCCGTCCCGTCCCCCGACCTCGGCACCGCCGACGCCGAGTCCGCCGCGCAGCCCGACGCCGACGCCGGTCCGGCCGCTGCTGCCGGCCGCCGTGCAGTTCGTCCCTTCTCGCGGGCTCTCGCTGCCGTTGAAGGTGCTGGCCATCGTGATCATCCCGGGCGTGGCCGCGGCGCGTCGGATCGCGTCCCGCAAGTGACCTGGCGCGCACGGGGTATGTCTCCCTCCAAGGAGGCGCAATGCGTACACAGTGGGACACAGACGCGCAGGCCAACGCGTTCACGCGCGGATTGTTCGACGGCCTGCCGGAGAAGTACGACCTGCTCGCCGAGGTGCTGTCGTTCGGCCAGAACCGGCGCTGGCGGCACGCGATGGTCGACGCCGCGCTGCGCTTGAGCCCCGACGCGCACCGGGTACTCGACGTCGCGACCGGAACCGCCGGGGTCGCGCTCGCCTGGACCCGGCGCACTGCGGCGGACGTCGTCGGCGTCGACCTGACTGAGGAGATGCTGCGCGTCGGCCGGGACCGGGTCGCCCGCCACAATGCGGAGGGGCAGGTCAGGCTGGTCGCCGGGCGCGCGGAGCAGTTGCCGTTCCCCGACGCGACATTCGACGCGCTGACCTTCACCTATCTGCTGCGCTACGTGACCGATCCGGCGGCGACGCTGCGCGAGCTGGCGCGCGTCGTGCGTCCCGGCGGAGCCATCGCGAGCCTCGAATTCGCCGTGCCGAGCAAGCCGATCTGGCACACCGCTTGGCGCGGATACACGCGGGCGGTGCTCCCGGCCGCCGGTTTCGCCACCGGCGGCCGCGAATGGGCGCAGGTCGGCCGGTTCCTCGGTCCGTCCATCAGCGAGCACTACCAGCGTCATCCGGTTGAGGAGACCATCGCGCAGTGGCGTGAAGCAGGCATCGAAGACGTCGGGGTGCGCACGATGAGCCTCGGCGGCGGAGTGGTCATGTGGGGCAGAAAGCGCCGCGATGCCGCGGATGCGCGGGACAAGCTAGAGACGGCTGAGGCAGCCTCGGCGGCGGGCGCGCCAGCCGCGGCTCCTGAGTCGAATGGCGCCTGACATGGCCGAAGCGGATTCCCTCTCCCCTGCCTTCTACGCGCGGCGCGGCGGCGCGCGCTGGGACTGGTGGACGGTGCTGCATCCGCCGTACACGCTTTGGCATCTCTCCTACGTCGTTCTCGGCGCCGCCCTCGCGCCTCGTCTCAATTGGCTGATCCTGGGTGCGTCGGTGCTCGCGTTCGCGCTGGCGGTAGGCATCGCGGCACATGCGCTCGACGAGTGGAACGGCCGACCGCTGCGCACCGGGATCAGTGACAGAGCCCTGTGGGTCGCGGCAGTCGTCTCGCTGCTGGCCGCCGCCGCGCTCGGCATCGTGGTTCTGCCGCGCACCGGACTCGTGCTGATCCCGTTCGTGGTGGTGGGGGTCGTGCTCGTGCTCGGATACAACCTCGAGCTCTTCGGCGGCGCACTGCACACGGACCTCGGCTTCGCCCTCGCCTGGGGCGCGTTCCCGGCCGCGGTCGGCTATGTGGCGCAGGCGCCCGCGCTCAATTCGCCGCGCACCCTGGGCGCCGTGGTCGCCGTAGCCGCCGCGACGGCGCTGTCCGCGGCGCAGCGGCGCCTGAGCACGCCTGCGCGCTTGCTGCGCCGACAAGCGGCCGACGTCACCGGCGTCATCCAACTCTCCGACGGCTCGACCGTGCCGCTGGACAAAGCGGCGCTGCTGGATCCACTCGACGGCGCTCTCAGACTGCTGTCTTACGCGACGCCCGCCATCGCCATCGCGGTTCTGCTCTCCCGAGTCGCGCACTGGTAGCGCGGCTCGGCTCAGACGCCCCGAAGAGTTCTGCGCGCCGGCCGGGCCCCGCGCTCAACCGTCCGTCACGGCAGCGACCAGGTTCACCAGCGACTCGCGCACGCCCACGTCAACCGGCACGCCCGAGCTGATCGCCTCGATCGCCTGCTTTCCCAGACCCTTGATCCGCTCCTCCACGGCCTGCCGCGCCCCCGCCTCCTCCATCAGCACCCGGATCTCGCCGACCGCCGCGAGTGAGCCGCTGCCCACCAACCGCCGCAACCGCCGCCGACCGGCCGAATCCGACCGCTGATACGCCTCCGCGAGCAACGCCGTGCACTTTCCGTCCCGAAGATCGTCGCCGGACGGCTTTCCGGTGTCGGCCGGGTCGGCGAAGGCGCCGAGCAGGTCGTCCCGCAGCTGGAACGCCAAACCCAGGGCCAGGCCGTACTCCTCGTACGCCGCCAGCAGATCCTCGCCCGCCCCGGCCAGCGTTCCGCCGAACCGCAACGGGCCGGTAGTCGTGCACGCGGCGGTCTTGGCACGCGCCACGGTCAAGGCATCGTCGAGGTCGAACCAGCCGGCCGCCTGGGCGACCAAATCAAGGTACTGACCGCGGATCGTCTCGGCGCGCATCGCGTCGTACACGGGTCGGCCGCGCTCGACCGCGCCGATCGACAGCCCGCTCTCCCGCAGCAGCCGATCGGCCCAGACCAGGCACAGGTCCCCGGCGGCGATCGCCGCGCCGACGCCGAACTGCTCCGCGTCGCCACGCCAACCGGCGCCGGCGTGCCGGGCGGCGAAGCTGCGATGCACGGTCGCGCCGCCGCGCCGAGTCTCGGACCGGTCCATCACGTCGTCGTGTATCAGGGCGCAGGCATGCAGCAGTTCCAGCGAAGCGCCGCCGCGCACGATCGCGTCGTCGACGTCGAGGCCGGTCCCGGTCCAGCCGAGCACGCAGAGAGACGCGCGCAGCCGCTTGCCGCCGCGTGTGATCAGGTCTGCGATGCACGAGACGAACTGCTGATCCGCGCGCCGCCGGTGTCCTTCGCGATCAACCGCACCGCCGCCCGCCTCGTCAACACCGGCCTCGTCTAGCCGCCCGCCGAGAAACTCCGTCAAGACCTCGTCCACCCGCGAACGCAGCGGCTCGAGCTCGCGCATGTCCGACCTCCCAGTTCACCGCTTCGGGATACCCGAGAGCTACGGCCTCATCCCTAAGCCTCCCCACGCGCTTGCATCTTTTATCCGATCCGGCAGCGCTCCGGGAGGCTTCGGCCGCCACCCGCTGAGGCGAGTTGATCAAGGTGAGCTGATTGAGGTGAGTTGATTCGCCCCGGAAATGGGGCGGTCCCCGGCATCACGGGGGGGATGCGATGCCGGGGACCCTTCCGGCGGGAACGAATCCGCACGCCGGGTGATAGATCAGACGGGGTGGGGTGTCTGATCATGAGCTAGTGTGTCAGCTCCGTCCGGCGTGCGGAAGAGCTGCATCGTTTAGCTCAGGCAAAATTGGTACCAGGACTTTCTCTGGTCCCCAGCGTATGGCGGTTCAGTCCGCTGAGTCCCGATCTTGGCCCTCGCCGGCCGCCGCGGCCCCGTCCGTGGTCGACCCGGAAACGTGCCCGGAGCTGCCCGGATCGCGCGCGGAAAGCAGCGCCTGCACGGCGGTGATCGGGTCGGCCTCAGCGGCGTCCTTGTCGGGCCGGTAACGCAGCACGCGGGCGAAGCGCAGCGCGACCCCGCCGGGGTAGCGCGGGCTGACTTGAACGCCGTCCAGCTCGATCTCGACGACCAGTTCCGGTCGCAGGTACACGGTCCAGTCGGTGCGGCGCTGCTCCAGCTTGGGGAACTGCTCGGTCTGCCAGGCCAGCAGCTCATCGGTGAGACCCTTGAAGGTCTTGCCGACCATGATCGGCGGGCCGCCGTCCGGGTCGCGGGCCCCGAGGTGCAGGTTGGACAGCAGGCCGGTGCGGCGTCCGTGGCCCCACTCCGCGGCGAGAACGACCAGGTCCAGGGTGTGCACCGGCTTGACCTTCTGCCAGGAGCGCCCGCGCCGGCCGGCCGCGTACGCAGCGTTGAGCGCTTTGACCATGACGCCTTCGTGTCCGGCTGTCAGCGCCGTCGCGAGCAGGTCCTGCGCCTCGTCCTGGCTCGGCCGGTGCGCACCGGGAATGACGTACGGCCCGGCGACCCGCTGCAAAGCGGCCTGGCGCTCGGCCAGCGGCGCGTCGAGCAGGTCCAGGCCGTCGAGGTGCAGGCAGTCGAAGAAGTACGGCTGCAACAGCAGGTCGCGCTCAGAGGTGGCGCCGAAGCGGCTCATCGTCTCCTGGAACGGCCGCGGGCGACCGTCGTCGGTCAGCGCCAAAGTCTCGCCGTCGAGCACCACGGTCTCGCAGGGCAGCGCGCGGACCAGTTCGACGAGCTCTGGCACGCTCGTGGTGATCTCGCGTAGCGTCCGGGTGTAGATGTTGACCTGCCGGCCGCTGCGGTGCACTTGAATCCGCGCGCCGTCCAGCTTGTACTCGACACTCACGTCACCGAGTTCGGCGAGCGCCTCGGGGAGCGACTCGGCCGGCGAGGCGAGCATCGGGCGGATCGGCCTGCCTATTTGCAGGGTGAACGCGGCCAGCGCGTCCGGGCCGCGGTGCAGCGCGGCCTCGGCGGTGTCCGGCAGCGAACCGGAGAGCATGAAGGCCCTGCGAACCAGCTCGCCGGGCACCTGCGCGGCTTTCGCGACGGCGTCGAGCATGACGCCCTCCAGCGCGCCCTGCCGCAGCTCGCCGGTGAGCAGCCGCAGCAGGAAGTTCTGCTCCTCGGCGGTGGCGGCGCGCAGCAGCGAGCCGAGTAGATCGCCGCGGCGCCCGCGCGAGCCGGTGCCTGAGGTCCCGGCGAGGCTTTCCAGGGTCTGGTCCACCTCGCCGACGGTCAGCGTGGGCGCGGCGGCGGGTGGCGCGTCGAGCTGGATCAGAGTTCGCCATCCGGTGCCGAAGCGGCCCTGCAAAGGCACGCCGACCAGGAACGCCGCGACGACGCGTACGGCGGCCGGGGTGTCAGGGGCAGGGGCAGGGCCAGCGGCAGCGGCAGCGGCAGGGGCAGGGGCAGGGGCAGGGGCAGGGTCAGCGTTCGGATCCGCGGCGGCGGCGCGCAGTATGCCGGCGAGCGCGTCGACCTTGGCCAGGCGTGACCGGGTCGCCGCGACGGCGGCGGAGACCTGGACTACCTCGGCGAACAGCATGGTCTTATCGTGCCGCCCGGCACTGACAAATGGCTCGCGGAGCGGGAAATGCGCTGGTCGGTTGGCTGGCCGAGGCCGACTGACTGGCTGGCCGGTCTGCTGGCTACGACGAGGCGAGCCGGCCGAGAGAATCGCCGGTGAGCCGGAAGATGGTCCACTCGTCCATCGGTACCGCGCCGAGCGACTTGTAGAAGCCGATCGACGGCTCGTTCCAGTCCAGCACCGCCCACTCGACCCGGCCGCAGCCACGCTCGACGGCGATCTGCGCCAGCCGCGTGAGCAGTGCGCGACCGTGTCCCTCGCCGCGGGCGTGCGGCTTGACGTACAAGTCCTCCAGGTAGATGCCGTGTCGGCCGAGCCAAGTGGAGAAGTTGAGGAACCACATCGCGAAGCCCACCGCTTCACCGGTGTCGTCGTTCTCGGCGATGAGCGCGTACACGGCCGGGTTCTCGCCGAACAGCGCGGTACGAAGGTGCGCCTCGGTGGCAGTCACTTCCTGCGGCGCACGCTCGTACTCGGCCAGCTCGCGGACCATGGAGAGGATGGCCGGTACGTCATCCGGCGTAGCGGTTCTGATCATCGTTCAAGGGTAACCGCCGCTTCCTGCGGGCGAAGCGCCGAGGCGGCGAGTGCGACGGCGAAGACCAGCACGACCGGGATCGCGAGCGCCGCGGGCAGGCCGACCACTTCCGCGGCTCCTCCGATGACGACCGGCCCGATGATGAATCCGATGAAACCGAGGCTGGCGACCCGCGCGATCGCCTCGCCCGCACGTGCCGGATCACGCGTGCCGGCCGTGGAGAACACCTGCGGCACGATGCATGACAGCCCCGCGCCCAGGCAGGCGAAGCCGATCACACCGGCGATCGGTGAGTTGACGAGCAATCCCGCGGCGAGTCCTGCGGAGGCGAGGACGCCGCAGCCGCGAACCAGTCGGACCGGCCCGAGTCGCGCGGTGAGCCGGTCGCCGACGAGCCGGCCTGCCGTCATCGCGATGGAGAACGCGGCGTACGCGGTGGCCGCGAATCCGGCGCTGGTGTGCAGGTTGTCGCGCAGGTAGACCGCGCTCCAATCCGCCGCCGCCCCCTCCCCGACCAGGCAGCAGAAGGCGAGTGTGCCGAGGAAGAGGACCGCGCTGGACGGTGCGAGGAACGCGCGCAGACGGGCTAGCGGGGATGGCGGGGATGGCGGCGCGGGCCGCAGCGTTGAATCAGAGACTTGAGATGGCGTGGGCACATCGGCAGGCAGGGACGCGTTCGACGTCGTCAGCTTGTCTTCCCGCTGCGGTAAAACCCAGCGGGAAGACAAGCTGACGCCGAGCACGACGACGCCGCTGACAGTTGCGAAGCTCGCCGCCGGCCCGAGTTCGGCGCGCGCGTACAAGCCGCCGAGCGCTGAGCCGATGAAGCCGCCGATGCTGTACACGGCGTGGAACGACGAGATGATCGGCCGCCCCCACGCACGCTGCACCTCGACCGCGTTCGTGTTCATCGCGACGTTGAGCGTGCCGTGCACCGCTCCGAAGCCGAACAGCGCCAGCACGAGCAACGGCAGGTTCGGCGCGAACGCCGGGCCGAGCAGTATCGCGCTGTCGACGAGCGCGGCCGGGAGCATCACGCGCCGGCTGCCGTACCGGTCCACCAGCCGGCCGACCGCCTGCATGCCGACGATCGCTCCGGCGGCGAAGGCGAGCAGCGCCAAGCTGAGCTGGCCGTCGTTGACGCCGAGCCGCTGCTTGACGGCCGGGATCCGCGAGGTCCAGGAGCCGAGGATCACGCCGTAGAGGAGAAAGAACAGCGCGACCGCGATCCGGGCACGCCGAAGCGGGTGCTCGGTCAGGGATCGCAGTGCCCTGAAGGGCCTCATGCCGAACGCCGCGCGCGGTGTGGCGTCGGTCTTCGTCATCCGGCCACGGTAGCGCGTGGCGTTCGGCATGAGTATCGAGAAAGCGGACGGTCAGGGCGTCGGGTGGTTGGGGTTGGGTGGTTGGGTTGGGTGGTCAGGCGGTCAGCCAGACGCGGGCCACGGTCACGAGGTTGAGCAGGCGGCTCCGTTGAGCGTGAAGGCGGTCGGCACCGCGTCGCTGCTTGTCCACGTGCCTTGCCAGCCGACCGAGACGGTTCCTCCTGGACTGATCGTCGAGTCGTAGGAGACGTTCGTCGCCGTGATCGCCTCTCCGCTTTGCGTCACCGTCGCGCTCCAGGCGTTGGTCACTTTCTGGTCACCGGGGTAGGTGAACTTGAGTGTCCAGCCATTGATCGCCGACGTGCCGGTGTTCTTGAGGGTCACGTTCGCGACGAAGCCGCCGGGCCACTCGCTGGACTTGACGTAGGACACGTTGCACGTCGCGCCGCCCGTGCTCGCGCTCGGCGAGGGCGAGGCGGACGGCGAAGACGACGGTGACGATGAAGGCGAGGAGGACGGGGACGCGGACGCGGACGGCGAGGTCGACGGGCTCGTGCTCGGGCTCGCCGAGGGGCTGCCGGAGCTACCGCTGCCCGAGATCACGTACGTGACCAGTGAGCGCGCCGGAATACTCGCGCTGAACGCACCGCCGGTGACCGGGATCGCCGACTGCGCGGCCGCGTTGTTCGAGCCGTTGGTCAGCACCGGGGTAGCCGTTCCACTCGTGATCCCGGCATTTTGCAGCGAGTACGAGACCGAGTCGGCGCTGCTCGCCGTGTTGAGTACGACCACTGCGACGGTGCCGTCAGTGTTCTTGTACGCGCTGAGTTGCAGGCCGGTGTCCGAGGTGGTCGTGCCGATCCGGGTGGCTCCGGGGTGGATGTAGCGGCTGTAGTTGGCGAAGGCCCAGAGCCGGCCGGTCGGGAGCACCGAGGAGCCGTTGATCTCCAGCAGGCCCTCGTTGTCGCCGTTCTCGGACGGGGTCGTGCTGCCCCACCAGTACAGGAATGCACCCAGGTTCGCGCCGGTCAGGCCTTGGTAGATGTGCTGCGCCCAGGTGAAGCCGGAGGCGTCGCTGCCGTCGTCCCAGGCCGAGTTGAATCCGTCAAAGGTGGACCACTCGGTCTGCCAGGCCGGCTTGCTCCAGCCGGATAGCGGCGAGGTGGGCGCGGCGGTGTAGCCGTGGCTGGTGAGCACCTTGGTATAGGAGTTGGCGGTCGAGTCGCCCGCGATCGCCGAAGCGTACTGACTCGCGTAGTCCCAGCCCTCGGTAGCGCAGCACTCCAGCTGCGTGGACAAGCCCGAGTTCGCCAGCGCGGGGCCGAGAGTGTCGATCAGTTGCGCGGTCTGCGACGGGCTCAGCTGCATGCTGTCGTAGCTCGTCGAAAGGTTGGCCTCGTTTTCCGGGCCGATGTAGGTCAGCGGGATGCCCGCGGCCGCGTAGTCCTTGGCGTACTGGACGAGGTAGTCCGAGTAGGCCTGCACCCAGTTGCCGCTGCTGCACGTGGCGCCGTTCAGACCGCAGACTGCTCCGCCGTTGCTGGTGGAGTTGTTGGTCTTCATGAACGCGGGGGCGCTCCAGGCGTCGGCGAATACGTTGTTGACGCCGTAGAGGCTCTTGATCTGCTGGGCGAACCACAGCTGGCCCTGGTCCTGGTTGATCGAGGCGAGCGACTGGTACGCCGGTGCGGCGGTGGGGCTTCCCGGGGAGGTGGGCTCGATGGTGCTGCCCGAGTCGGCGCTGATCTCGTTGCGCAGCATGGTCAGTCCGGCGCCGGAGGTCGGGCTGTAGAGCAGGCTGAGCACCTGCTGCTGGATCGAGGCGGAGGCGCTCATGACCGTGGACGCTTCGCCGAAGGCCTCGGAGGCGCCGAATCCGGAGATGTTCTGAAAGGTCGTCGATCCGTTGATCGTCACGGTTCCGGCGGCGTACGCCGGGTGTGACTGTGACACGACTATGGTCAAGCCGCTGGCGACGAGCAATACGGCAAGCGGGGCGCGTACCGCGTTCCAGCGGCGCGCCGTGATATGGGCAACCTGTTGTGACGGGGACACGGCGGCGCGCCCTCCCTTCTCGTCGGCCGACCGGACCTGATGTCTGATCAGCCAATTGAGAAGTTACGAAGGGCGCCGCGGGGACTCAACGAGAAGCGCTTTACGGGACGAGTACGACCTGCACGGCCGTGAATCTTTCACGCGCGGGCGGTACCGGCCGGCCGTGGCGCGTCCTTGATCAGGACCCGAACTTCCACAGCACGCCGTGTCCGGACGCCGAGTGCAGGGTGAGGAAGGCGAAGACGGCGAGATCCGCGACGCCGAGCGCGATAGCCAGCACGGCGCGGCCGCGGCGCGGGTTGACGCCGCGCAGGGCGGCGATGCCGAGGCCGATCGCGAGCGGGCCGAGGATGAGGTTGCCGACGAGCAGTCCGACGAGTCCGCTGATGAACGCGACGACGGACTTTCCGCTGTTGTCGCGCGCCTCGCTGCGGGACTCGTTGCGAGCGGCGCCGTTCGGGGTGGCGGCGCTGTTCGGGTTGGCGGCGCTGTTCGGGGTGGTGGGACGGTTCGACGAGACGACGCGGTTCGACGCGAGATCAGCCACGACGCACCCCCTTGCGGAAGAAGTTGAAGCTGCCGTTGGACAGGGCGGTACGGGCCGCGAACAGGAGCAGCCAGCCGCCGATCAGCGCCGCGAACGCGAGCGCGACCGGCGCGGTGACGAGGGACAAGGCGCCCATGATCAGGGCGAACAAGGTGATTCCCGCCATCAGAAGAATCATGGTTCCACCTTCCGGGCCGCGCTGCGGCCGGTCGGAGTTACGGTGCCGAGAGAAACCGTAACAGTTGTTCACTGAAAATCAGGATACCCTGTGGAGGGTGAGAGAACAGTCGTTTACCGAGTGAGTTGGACCACATGAAGCACCCGCACGCTGAGCAGGCAGCGCCCGAGCACGAGCACGAGCCTGAGTCCGTCGAGGCTGGGGGCGGGCTCGAGGTCGGGGGCGAGGTGGGGGCGGAGACGGAAGTCGAGGCGGAGGCCGAAGCCGAGGCGGGGTCGGGTGGTGTCCGACAGGTTCGAAAGCAGCGCACCCGTCAGGCGCTGCTCGACGCTGCGCTTGAACTGCTTGAGCAGCAAAGCTTGAGCAGCCTCGGCCTGCGCGAAGTCACCCGCGCGGCGGGCATCGCCCCGGCCGCGTTCTACCGGCACTTTCCCGACATGGCGACGCTCGGCGTCGCGCTCGTCGAGGAGTCCTTCGGGAGCCTGCGCGCCATGGTGCGGGAGATTCGCGCGCAGGGTGGCGACGTAGACGACGTGATCGGGCGCTCTGTCGACGTAATAGCCCAGCACGTGCATGAGCAGCCGGCGCACTTCCGCTTCCTGGCCCGCGAGCGGCACGGCGGGGTCGCGGCCGTCCGCGTCGCCATCGCCGCCGAGTTGAACGGCTTCGTGCGCGACCTTGTCGAGGATCTTTCCGCGCAGCCGGAATCGGCCGGCTGGTCTGCGATGGAGGTTCGAGTACTGGCAGAGCTCTACGTCAATCACACGATGCTGACCGCGACGGCGATCCTGGAGGCCACGACTGGCGAGCCGCGCTTGGGGGTCGATCCGCGGTCCGGCGTCGATCCGGCGAGCCCGAGCACCGATGCCGAAGCCCGCGCGGGTGGCGACTCTGCGGCGCGGTATGAGGAGCGGGCCATCCTGGACGCGGCGCGCATGCAGCTGCGACTCATCTCACTTGGCCGGCGGCACTGGCTCGAGGAGCGCCCGACGACGATCGAAGAACAAGAAGGCCGATAGGAGCGGCGACGATCGGCCCGGCGGAACTGATGGACCTGATGGACCTGATGGAACTGACTGACCGTAAGGCAGCTGCGCCGCTGCCGCTCACCAACTGCCGCGCACCCGGCTCAGCACCGCACAACCGCCGCATCTGACGGTCCGACAGGTGGCGCCAGCGCTGTTCGACGACATCATCTCGGCGGCGACAACCACCGACCATGGCGCTAAGCAACGGTGCACCCCCTCCCATCGCCTCACCTCGCGCGCTTCGCGGGCACTTCGCAATCGCCGCGTCGCCGGTGCACGGGCGATGCGAGTTTCATCTCAAGCCGCTGGTCGCACGCCCGTTCGCGGGACACGTTTGACAGCAGTGGTCCGTACCGGGATCCTGATCCCGTGAGAGCGCTCTCAAGGTCGGCGCTCCGTACACGGCCACGCTCGCGTCACCGGGCTGGTCGGCGAATAATACGGTTAGTGGTCGGCCCACGACAGCGCGCTTTCCGTGAGCGCGACGACGCGGGGCTGTCGGGTGCGGTGCGGGGTGTCCCCGGCTGCGGTCGGGCCACCGGAAGAGGGGATTCCCCATGACAGTCACCGCGGGAGCCGCCCGAGTCGGAGTAGGGACGCAGGGGGCCGCGGCGACCGCCGC
>DASUAR010000140.1:0-9180 GCA_035763685.1 Actinocrinis sp.
GCTGAGCCAGCCGGGCAGCGCGACCAAGCACGTGATCTACCTTCAGTTCGACAACGTGCACCTGACCAGGGACAACCCGAATGTGCCCAGCGACCTGGAGCAGATGCCGAATCTGCTGAACTTCCTCACCGCCAACGGCACGATGGACTCGAACCACCACACGCCGCTGATCGCGCACACCGGCAACGACATCCTCACCTCGATCACCGGCCTGTACGGTTCGAACCACGGCCAGCCGATCTCCAACTCGTTCCGGTACTACAACCCGAACGGCACCACGAACTCGGCCGCGTCCTTCGCCTACTGGACCGACGGGGTCGCCGACTTCTCCACCCCGACGCCGACCGACCCGGCGCCCGAGATGGTCACCCAAAGCGGTAAGAACACCCCGGCCCCCTGGGTCGGCTACACCAGGGCCGGCTGCGACTTCGGCGCGGTGTCGACGGCGAACACCATCCTGGAGAACACGAACATCGACATCCCGAAGGTGTTCGGTGCCAACTCGGCCGAGGCCGCGGAGCTGAAGGCGAACCCCGGCCTTGCCTTCACCGACTTCGTCGGCATCGGCGTGCACTGCGCCAAGGACTCGACGCTGTGCGCCGGCTCGCCGAACGCGAAGCCCGACGTGCTGCCCGATGAGCCCGGCGGTTACACCGGCTACCAGGGCCTGTTCGGCGCGAAGTACACCAACCCGGCGATCTCGCCGAACGGACCGGTCACCCAGGTGGACGGCAGCACTCCGATCACCGACGCGAACGGCGTCAAGGGCTTCCCGGGCTTCGACGGCATGACCGCGGCCAACAGCCTCGGCTACGTCGCGCAGATGCAAGAGGCGGGCGTCCCGGTGACGTACGCGTACATCTCCGACGCGCACGACAACCACAACACCGTCAGCGCCTACGGACCCGGCGAGGCCGGCTATGTCGCGGCACTCAAGTCGTATGACACCGCGTTCGGCCAGTTCTTCACCCGCCTGGCCAAGGACGGGATCAACAAGAGCAACACCCTGTTCGTGGTCACCTCCGACGAGAACGACCACTTCGTCGGCAGCAAGCCGAGTCCGGCGAACTGCGACGGCGTGACGATCCCGTGCACGTACTCGCAGATCGGCGAGGTCAACGCGAACATCAAGGGTCTGCTCGCGACGCAGCAGAACACGACGACGCCGTTCGGCGTGCACGCGGACTCGGCGCCGAACTACTACCTCAACGGCAATCCGGCGCAGAACGACCCGACGACCAGGTCCTTCGAGAAGGCGGTCGCCGCGGTCACCGCGACCAACCCGTACACCGGTACGACCGCCCCGATCGCGAACTACCTGGCGGATCAGACCGAGATGAACATCCTGCACATGGTCAGCGGCGACCCGCTGCGCACGCCGACGGTGACCGAGTTCGCCGACCCGGAGTACTTCGTCTACGGCGCCGCGGCGAACTGCAACTCGCCGTGTGTGCAGGCGGAGGCGGCGTTCGCGTGGAACCACGGCGACTTCTCCCCCGACATCAACACCACCTGGCTCGGCCTGGTCGGCCCCGGCGTGAAGCACCTCGGCGTGACCAACGCGGTGTGGTCTGACCACACGGACATCCGGCCGACGATGATGGCGTTGCTCGGGCTCAGCGACGACTACGCGTACGACGGCGTCCCGCTGATCGGCTTCCTCAAGCCGCAGGCGCTGCCGCGCTCGGTGCAGCGCGCGCTGCCGCTGTATGAGGCGCTGTCCGCTGTGTATAAGCAGCTGAACGCCTCGGTTGGCGAGTTCGCCACGGCCACGCTGAAGAAGGCGACTGCGGCGATCGAGTCCAGCTCGCCGGGCGACGCGACCTATCTGCAGACCGACGCGCAGCTCGCGGCGCTCGGACAGCAGCGCGACGCGATCGCGGCGCAGCTGAACCAGCTGATCAACGACCAGTTCTTCGACGGCGGCGGGTTCTCGCCGTACGCGCACGCCGCGCTCGCGCCGCACGGGATCCAGGGATCGGGGCACAACAGCGCGCCGGCCCTGATCTCCTCGGCCAAGGCGCTGATCGGCAAGGCGTGAGCGCTTTACCCGGTGAGCATCTGACGCGCTGAGCGAAAAACGAAGCGGCTTGCCCGCCCCGGGGTCCGTCCCAGGGCGGGCAAGCCGCTTCAGTCTTCTACTACCGGTATTACCGCCTGCTCCGCGTTATCGCATGAGCTGCTGGGCGAGCGCGCGGCGCGCGCGCAGCGCTGCGCGGTGGAGGCGGTGCGCCTCCGCTTGTCGTAAGCGTTCACGATGGAGTTCTTGTGCCAGCTGATAGTGCGTGTGCAGCATGAGGTTGCTCCTGACTCGCAGGTCGGACGGGTTGGCGTGGCCGGAGACCGGGGGAACGAACAGATCAGTGGTGGACATCGGGGTCAGTCACTTTCTTCTTCGATGGGTGTTGCCTGCTTGCTGCTTGCGGGTCGTCTTCGGCTAAGCCGCGGCGGCGACGACGTCGGTCTTGCGCGGACGTCCACGCGGCCGCTTGCGGGCCACGGTCACGCCCTGGACGAAGAGCTCGCCGCCCCAGACGCCCCACGGCTCCTTGCGCTCAAGGGCTCCGGAGAGGCACGCCTCCCGGATCGGGCAGGCGGTGCAGATGCTCTTCGCGAGCTCGACGTCGGCCGGCGACTCCGCGAAGAACAACTCCGGGTCGGTGGAGCGGCAGGGCAGGTCGTCGGCGAGCGCGACCGGCTCGAACACGGTCAACTGCATCGTTGATTCCTTCCTCTCGGTCTCGGCGCCGCCGGCTGCGGGGCCCGGGTTCACTGCGATGGTGCTGGGGGTCTGGCTGCGGGTTTCGACCTTCGCTGTCTCGGTCAACTCGCCGTCTTCCTCGGTCGTGATCTGAATGCGGTTCAGGTCCCGCCGCCCCTCGCACCACCGGTTTTCTGCCGGAGGAACAAGAAGGCCGCGGATCCCGGATATTCGGGTTCCGCGGCCTGGAGGTCGCTCGTCTGACTGGTGGTCAGACCGGTGGTCTCCAGGGTCGTGGGTCCCGACGGGACATCAGGTGAAGCTGGTCCTGCTGCTTGGTGCTGCCGGTGGTACCGTTCGCGGTCACGCGCTTGCCGCCGGCCGTCGTGCTGCCATTGACGTCACGATCGACTTCACGTCGCTTCACGGCGACGACCGGGGCGGCGGCATAGCCGGCACCGATGGCCTCGACGCGTCCCTGCGGTCGCACCAGCGCGCCGGCCCAGACCTGGGCGGCGGCGGAGCTGAGGGAAAGGGCGGTGGGAGCGAACGTAGCCGCGACGTCTGACAGCGCTGGGCAGGCCGACAGGACCGCTGCGGACGGAATCGTCGTCACCATGATTTCGTTCCTCACTGGTCTCGCCTCCTGCCTCTGCTCGGCCGTCATCGGGGGCGAGTCGATGGCGGCGGTTCCACGGTCGGGTGGTTCTGCCAGGTGGATTCGGTCGGGGAAACCGGCCGAGTCCGTGTGCTGGAGAGGCTAGGGTAGCTACTCCGGCGGCGCAAACCATTTTTGATCTGCGCATTTGTCGCGACGGAGAGCGAGGGTTGCTATGTTCTGAAGGAACAGACGCGTTGGCGTCCCCCGCGTTCCGCCCCACTATCCTGTCATGGTTGATCGGCAGTGTCACCCCTTGCGGCCGAACTTCTCGGGGAAAAGTGGCAGGGCACGACTCGATAAAGACGGGAACACCGATGCCGCGCCTCGCGTCATCTAGGACTGTGTCAACCAGCACCGACTCATCCGCGCCCGCCGCGGACACGCCCGCCGGCGACGGCGCGTCCGTGACCGGGGGCGATGACCGCACCGCGGCGCGCTCCCGGCTGACCGCCGCGAACGCGGCGATCTTCGGCGCGGTATCTGGCCGAGCGTCGCGCTACTTCGCGGGGCCGGGCTGGCGGCGGACGAAGCGATCCGCAGACTGGGTGATGCTGGTCGTAGTCGTCGGCGCGGTCGGGTGGACGCTGTGCAGCTCAGTGTTCTTGGGTACCCGCGCGGTGTCGAACCGTGGCATCGCGGTCGTGCATCTCGGCGGCCAGCCGGAGGTGCAGGTCATGCCGGTCGGCGGCGCGGCGCCGCGTTATGAAGTGCTGCCGAGCCAAGTGCTCACCGGTAGTCAGACCGCGCAAGTCTCCATCTCGATCGCGAACGACAGCCCGGACGGGATCGTGATAACGCCGGGCACGCTGACCGGGCCGTACCTGGCCGGAGCGGTCGGGCTGCGGCCGGACAACGGAACCGGCTACATCCTGGGCAACGGGACGATCCACTTCGTCGGCACCGTGACGGTGAACTGTGACGCGGCGGCGGCCGTGGCTCGCACGCTGGTGGACGGCGGCAGCGGGGCGCAGCAGCGACAGCCGACGGCGATCACCTTCGAGCTGCGGGACACGAACAAGGTCATGCATAAGGCGTATCTGGTCATCGACACCACGGCGGCCGCGCTCCAGGGAAGGGTGTGCACGCGGTGAGCGACAAGGGCGATCCGGACCTGACGCCGTCGGCGGCAGCGGAGCCGAAGCGGACCGGCGCCGAATCCGCTGCGGGCTCCGAAGCGTCGGATGTTGTCGCCGGTTCCGCCGGTTCCAATGGTTCCAATGGTTCCAATGGTTCCAATGGTTCCCCAGTGCACCGGCGGCGTCGCGTCGGCGTGGCCGTGCTCGTGGCGCTGGCGGCGATCTCGGGTGCGCTCGGCAGTTGGGTGTACAACCACGGGTACAAGGTCAGGGCCGCGAACAACTCGGCGGTGATCCGGTCGGGCGCGGACCTTTCGACGTACGTATCGCCGGGCGACTACACGACGGTGACGGTGCCGATCCGCAACGACAGCCCGTTCCCGGTCACGGTGATCGGCCTGACCGTGCCTAACGCGCCGAAGCTGATCTGGGATCACCAACAGGTTGTCGTTCCGCCGAACTCCACGACCAATCTGCGGGTATACACGCGCGGTGAATGCGAGGCCGCGCCGCACGCGCTGAAGCAGCGCGACCCGGTGACCGTCGTGGTCCGAGTGTTGACGATCAACGGCAAGATGCACGGCTCGCTGCAGGAACTGATCAACGGCGCGATCCAGTACGCCGACGACAAGTGCGCGATTCCGTCAGCGAGCGAGACCTTCTAGCCGCACGAGACGGACGGGCGCGGAACAGGCCTAGAAAAGTTCGGCTGCGTCTTCGGGTTCGCCGGAGCCGTCCTCGGTGGCCCCGTCCTCGTCCGCCGTGTCGTCTGAGGCGCCAAGCAACGCCAGCACCTCCTCCGCGTAGCGGTCCAGCTTGGTCGCACCGACTCCCGGAATCCCGGCCATTGCCGCTCGGTCGGCGGGGCGCGTTTCGGCGATCGCGGTCAGCGTCGCGTCGGTGAAGACGCAGTACGCCGGAAGCGACTGCTCCTTCGCGCGCGCGGAACGCCACTCGCGCAGCCGCTCGAACAGCGCCTCGTCGAGATCTGACGGGCAGTCGGCGCAGCGACCGAGCTTGCGTTCCACCGCCTCGATCAGGGCGCGGCCGCACACCCGGCAGCGCACCGGCCCGGTGCGGCGCGGACGCTTGGCCTCCTCGCCGCCGCGTCCCGCGCCGCTCCCTCTGCCGCGCACGACCGAGCCGCCAGGTCCGCCGGAACGCGCCTCCTGAGCCTCGCGCAAGGCGTCGAGGAACCGGGACGGCCGCCGTGAGGCCCGTCCGCCGGGCGACCGGGCCAGCGCCCAGGACAGCCGCAGCCGCTCCCGCGCCCGGGTCACCCCGACGTACAGCAGCCGCCGCTCCTCCTCAACCTGGTCCGGGGTTTCGGCGTAGCTGATCGGCAGCAGGCCCTCGGTAAGCCCGACTAACAAGACCGCGTCCCACTCGAGGCCCTTCGCGGAGTGCAACGAGGCCAGGGTTACCCCGTCGACGACCGGGGCGTGCTGCACGGCGGCGCGGGCGTCCAGTTCACGCACGAAATCGGGCAGGCCGGCTTCGGGATGCGCGGCCGCGTACTCGTCCGACAAGGCGGCTAACGCGGCCAACGACTCCCACGCCTCGCGGCTGCGACCGGAACCGGATGGGGGCGTCAGACTCCAGCTGCCGGTACTGGAGAGCACCGCGCGCACCGCGCTCGGCAGCGGCTCGGCCTCCGCACCCACCGCGGCGACCGCGGCGCCCTGCAGCAGCGTCTTGGCCTGGCGCACCTCGGGCCGGTCGAAGAACCGCTCGATGCCGCGCACCACGTAGGGCACGCCGAGGTCCGCGAACGCCTGCTCGTACGCCTCGGACTGCGCGTTGATCCGGAACAGCACCGCGATCTCGGCCGGGCGGGTGCCCGCGTCGATCAGCTGCCTGATCCACTTGGCGACGCCTTCGGCCTCAGCGGCCTCGTCGGGGTATTCCTCGTACTCGACGGCCGGGCCCGGCGGCCGTTGCGCGACCAGTTCGACCCTCGCCCGCGCGGTCCGGCGCTGCGCGAGAGTGTCCGTGGGCGCCTCGCTCAGCAGCGCGTTGGCCAGCGCTACGACCTGGGGCGTGGACCGGTAGTCACGCACCAGCCGCACCACAGTCGCGTCCGGGTGGCGGTCCGGGAAACCGAGCAGGTACTCGGGCGTGGCCCCGGTGAACGAGTAAATGGTCTGGCTCGCGTCGCCGACCACGCACACCGAGTCGCGCTTCCCGAGCCAGCAGTCGAGCAGCCGCTGTTGCAGCGGGTTGACGTCCTGGTACTCGTCCACGACGAAGTGCCGGTACTGATCACGCACCCGGTCGGCGATGTCCGGGCGGGTCTCCAGCACGCCGATGGTCAGCAGCAGCACGTCTTCGAAGTCGATCATGCCGCGATCGCGCTTCGCCGCTTCGTAAGCCGCATACACCCGGGCGGTCTCCGCGGGCTCGCGCGGCGGCAGGCGCCCGGCCTTCGCCGCGGCCGCCGGGTAGTCGTCCGGGGTGCTCTGGGTTACTTTGGCCCACTCGATCTCGCTGGCCAGGTCACGCAGTTCGGTGCGGTCCGCGCGCATCCGGCAGGCCGCGACCGCCTCCGAGATCAGCGGCAGCTTGGTGTCTATCAGCTGCGGCGGCGGCCCGCCGACCGTGTGCGGCCAGAAGTACTGCAACTGACGCAGCGCGGCCGCATGGAAGGTTCGCGCCTGTACTGTGCCCGCCCCGAGCATGCGCAGCCGACCGCGCATCTCCCCCGCAGCGCGGGCGGTGAAGGTGACCGCGAGCACCTGGTTCGCCGGGAAGGCGCCCTGCGCCACCGCGTAAGCGATCCGGTGCGTGATCGCCCTGGTCTTGCCCGTCCCGGCGCCGGCCAGCACACACACCGGGCCATGCAGCGCGGTGGCGACCGCGCGCTGTTCGGGGTCGAGCCCGGCGAGCAGGGCCTCCCCGCTGTCGGCCGCGGTCGGGTTGGTCATGGGAGCAATACTCTCAGGCGGCACCGACAGCGCGCTGAGGACTGGGCCGATTCTGTGGAAGGCGGTTTCCGGGGAAGACTCTGAACGGCGCGATGGTTATCCGGATAGCCGGTGAAACGACCGGACAAGCGGAAACGGAGTAGTGATGGCAGCGCAGATCACGATGTACTCGACGCCCTGGTGCGGGTACTGCCGGCGGCTCAAGGGTCAGCTGGAGCGGGCCGGGATCCAGTACACCGAGGTCGACATCGAACGGCAGCCGGAAGCCGCCGATTTTGTGATGTCTGTGAACAATGGTAACCAGACGGTGCCTACTGTGACGTTCCCGGATGGATCGGCGCTGACAAACCCGAGCCTCGCTCAGGTCCAGGCGAAACTCGCCTGACGGCCGGGTAACACCCTCTCGCCAAACGGCGTTCACCCGGAGTAGGTTGCGCCTACTGCCGTGTCGTGTGCCTTAGCGCGCGCCGCGGCAGTGGCACCAGAGCACACCGCACCAAAGGTACATCAGCACACGCACAACGCAGTGTTCGGTACTGGTCCGGGTGGAGAGCATGGCTTCCGTCGAGTTCGTCGATGCATCCCATACATATCTGGGGACGAAGAGTCCGGCCGTCGACTGTTTGAACCTCACCGTCGAGTCCGGCGAGTTCATGGTGCTGCTCGGCGCCAGCGGCTGCGGCAAGACCACGGCGCTGCGGATGCTGGCCGGGCTGGAGACCGTGGACAGCGGCGCGGTCTTCATCGACGGTGTGGACGTCACTGAGTCTCAG
Organism: Actinocrinis sp.; assembly: GCA_035763685.1. Lineage (GTDB taxonomy): Bacteria > Actinomycetota > Actinomycetes > Streptomycetales > Catenulisporaceae > Actinocrinis. Next base: position 8,136 of record DASUAR010000140.1, read on the forward strand.
CCCGGCGACCGCGACATCGCGATGGTGTTCCAGAACTACGCGCTGTACCCGCAGATGACGGTCGCCGAGAACCTCGGCTTCCGGCTGTCGCTGACCGGAGCGCCGCACTCGGCGGTCGCGCGGCGGGTGCGGCGGATGGCCGCGCAGCTCGACCTGACCCCGACGCTCGACCGCATGCCGCGCACCCTTTCCGGTGGCGAGCAACAGCGAGTCGCGATGGGCCGCGCCATGATGCGTGAGCCGAAGGTCTTCCTGATGGACGAGCCGCTCGGCGCCCTTGACGCAAAGCTGCGCACGGACGTGCGTACCCAGATCGTGAACATGCAGCGGCGGCTTCAGGCCACCACGATCTATGTAACACACGATCAGATCGAAGCCATGACGATGGGCGACCGCATCGCGGTGATGAAGGACGGCGTGCTGTTGCAGTGCGATACGCCGCGCGCCCTTTACGAGAACCCGCTCAACGCTTACGTCGGCGCGTTCGTCGGCTCGCCGCCGATGAACCTGATCAAGGCGCGGGTCGAGTACGACTGGGCCGTGCTCGGTGACGTGAATGTGATCGAGCTGCCGCTGGATCGCAAGACCACCGCCGAGTTGCAGGTGCCCGAGGTGACCGTCGGCTTCCGCCCGGACACCGTGCAGATCACGTCACCGGGCAGCGGACTGTACGCACACGTTGAAGCCGTCGAGAACCTCGGTTACGTCGCCTACGCGCACTGCTCGACCGGCGTCGGCGAGGGCCGCAAGACGATCGTGGTGCGCTGCGAACCGCACGCCACGCCGCGTCCGGGCTCCGCGGTGGGCCTGGAACTCTCGCTGGACTCCGTGCACTTCTTCGAGACGCGCACCGGCCGCAGGCTTACGCCGCAGCGCTGAGTGCGCGCGCCGAACAGACCCCAGCCCCTAGGCGGTGTTGGGGAATGTATCAAGGCAACGATCCGGCCGCCGCTTTGTCGGGGATCGTGATGGCGAATCGCCACGCGCCGCCAGGCGCAGATGGTTCACTGCGCGACGAGCCTGGGCGTGCGGCCGCAGCGTCCTC
>DASUAR010000141.1:0-9173 GCA_035763685.1 Actinocrinis sp.
CGAGACGCGCCGCTCTCCTCAAGCCACGTAGCGGAGATGTCATCGCAGGGGGTTTATTGGGGAAGAAGCGGGACAGCGGGCGGCGGCAGACCAGGGGAAGGGAAGAGCGGGTTGTCCCGTTGAACGGGACAAGCAGCGGCCGGGCGGAAACCTACGCGGCCTGACGGGGAAACCGGCGCCTTGGGCTGGGACCCGCGTTTCTGAAGATCCGTCGACGCGTGTCCCGCGTAACCCTCAACCGCCGTCGGCAAAGCTATCGCGAGACAACCAGCGCGCACGGACGTCTGTTGTCGAGTGCCGTTGTGAACGAGACGCGCCGCTGTACGAAAGCCACGTAGCGGAGATGTCATCGCAAGGGTTTGTATTGGAAAAGCGGAACAGCGGGCGGCGGCAGGCCGGGGGAGGAAAAGCGGGTTGTCCCGTTGAGCGGGACAGCAGCGGCCGGGTGGTTGTCCCGTTGAGCTGGACAGGCTGGTCGCGAATTAGCCCAGGACGCGGGCGGCGGTCGCGGTCACCGCGTCGCCGATGGCGGCCAGCGCGGGCGAGCCGAGCTTCCACTGCTGCCAGTACAGCGGCACATCGACCGGATGGTCAGGCGCGATCTCGACCAGATTGCCGCTGCCGCGTTCGGCGACCTGGATGTCCGGCAGCATGCCCCACCCGAATCCCGCCGCCACCGCTTCGAAGAACGCCTCGGAGGCGGGTACGTAGTGTCGCGGCCCCGAGGTGACACGCGGACCGAGACGGCGCAGGAACCGATCCTGAAGATCGTCCTTCCGATTGAAGATCACGACTGGCGCGCTGCTGAGCGCCTGCCGCAGTGGAGCCTGCGATAGCCAGCGATCGACGAAGGACCGCGTAGCCATCGCGCGGTAGCGCATCCGGCCGAGCTTACGCACGATGCAGCCCTGCACCGGTTGCGGTGAAGAGGAGACCGCGGCCATCACTAGGCCTTGGCGCAACAGTTGATCGGTGTAGTCCTGATCTTCGCGGTGCAGTTCGTAGCAGACCAGTCGGTCTTTAGGCACGCTCGCGAGCGCGGAGAGGAACCAGGTCGCGAGGGAGTCGGCGTTGACCGCGATCGAGAGGGTGGCCGGCTCGTCCCCGCCTGGCAGACCGAGTTCGGCTGCCGCGTCGCGTTCGAGGGCGGCGAGTTGCCGCGCGAAGCGGACGACGGCTGTCCCGGACTCGGTCAGCCGCACCGGTTTCGAGCGCACCAGCAGGACGCGGCCGGTGCGCTGTTCGAGCGCCTTGATCCGCTGACTGATCGCCGAGGGCGTGACGTGCAACGCCCGAGCGGCCGCCTCGAAGGTGCCCTCGTCCACGGCGGCGAGCAGGGTGCGGACATGGTCGAGCGGGAGATCGATCACAATTGCTAATGATAGATAAGAAAGTTTAGCTGGCCTGTTGACGGGCCGGTTCCTAGCATCGACCAGGTGAGTGGGAGCTTGACGGCCTGGCTGGCCGGACTCGGAACCGGTCTTTCGCTGATCGTGGCGATCGGCGCGCAAAACGCGTACGTGCTGCGGCAGGGATTGCGGCGTCGGCATGTCGGCGTGATCGTCGCGATCTGCACGGTCTCGGACGTGGCGCTCATCGCGGCCGGGATCGGCGGACTCGGAGCGCTGGTGCGGCATTGGCCGCACGCGGTCGCCGTCGTGGCGTGGATCGGCGGGGCGTTCCTCATCAGCTACGGCCTGCGCGCCGCCGTACGTGTACTGCGACCCGACAAGCTGGACGCGCGCGCCGAGGGAGACAGCGGGGGCTCCCTCGGCGCGGCGGTACTGACGTGTCTCGCGCTGACCTGGTTGAATCCGCACGTCTACTTGGACACCGTGCTACTGCTCGGCTCGGCCGGAAACAGCTACGGATCAGGACGCTGGTTCTTCGCGGCCGGGGCGGCGACCGGCAGCGCGATCTGGTTCAGCGGGCTCGGATTCGGCGCGCGGCGGCTGGCTCGGTTCTTCGCCAGGCCGCGCGCCTGGTCCGTGCTCGACGGGATCATCGCGGTGACGATGATGGTGCTGGGTACGGCGATGCTGGCTAGGGCATGAGGCCGAAGCCGAGCGAGCTGAAGGGATGCCAGTCGGCGAAGTAGGCCTGGATGGTGTACGAGGTGGCTTGGGCGTCAGTCAGCTGCGGTACGTCTGCGGCGACGTCCGCTGCCGCCGGTCCGGTGTTCTGGTACTCGGAGTAGCGCGCGTCGGTCCACTTGAAGAACGGGCTTGACCAGTTCTCGTAGTGGGCCGGGGAGATCGCGGCGCCGAGGTAGGTGTCCCGGATCGTCATTTGCGCCACCGGGTTCGTGGTTCCGGTGTGTCGCCAGGGACGGCTGAGGAAGTCGGCGCCGGCTGCGAGCGTGCCGTCCGCGTTGTCGATTCGGCTGTCGGTGATCAGGTAGCCGTAGGTGAACGCGGTCGGCGTGTCCGGCGCGGTGACCGAGCCGCCGGAGTGGCCGCCGAGGATGTTGATGTCGTCGTGGTCGAATACGGCCGTCGCCGACCCGCAGATGAAGTCGATCGAGCCGCTGATCGTGTCATCCAGGTAGTACTGCCGAGCCGGTGGCGCGGTCGCGGGCGCGGGCGGGCTGGTCGCGGGCGGCTGGGCTACGCCGTCCTCGGTGAAGCACTCCTGGGGCTGGAAGTTGTCCGCGTATGAGGATGCGAACACGGTGTCCTGCACTCCGGTGAAGCTGTCGCGTGCGAAGATCACCTTGTCGGCGGTGGCTTTGACCGCGACCGCCTGCGGACCGCGGGCGGCATCGGCCGGATCGGCGGTGCGGTCGAAGGTGTTCGCGACTGTTACGCCGTACGCCTGGAATCCGTCCCCTGCGACGGTGAGCGTCGCGGAGCAGTCGGTGCCGTAGAGGTTTCCGTTGGGCGCGTACATGCCGTGCGCGATGTTGTCTTCGATCGTCACGTCGGCCGCTTTGCCGGTGGCGCCGATGATCGTCACATCCGGCTTGTCGGCTGGGATGTAGACCTGGCCGACGTACGTGCCCGGCGCGACCACGATCGTGGTGTGGCGGTGCGTGGCTGGCTGGATCGCGTTGACGGCGGCCTGGATTGAGGTGAAGGCGTGCAGGCCAGGGGGAAGGTGCGTGGTCGCCGGGGCGACGAGAAGCAGGCCGCTGATGCCGTCGGATTGCCTGGCGGCGTTGCTTTCGATGACGCTTGTGCCTGCGGCGGCCGTGCCGGCTGAGGTGATCAGCAGGAACGCGGCGCACGAGATCGAGGCTATGGCTCGTGTCCGGTTCACGGGGCGGTCACCGGTTGCCCGTCGATCGTCACATCGACCAGCTGGAAATCGTCAACGTACTGCGACGAGTTCTTTCCCGTCATCGTGGTGATCGTGACGTCGTCGAGCAGGATCGAGCCGATGTGGTCGGTCGAGTATCCGGCGGCGGTCCAGCCCGCGACCGCGGTGTTGACCGTCCAGTGCTTGAGGGTGATGCCGGTGACCGTGGGCGGGAAGGTGCCGGTGTTGCCCTCGCCGTAGTTGAAGTCGATCAGAAGTACCGGCCCGCCGATCTGCCCGGCGGTGACCCGGTAGATGTTGCTGTTCTCGATGTAGCCGCCGCGCACCGAGTTGGTCTTGAGCCGGTGCCCGGACTGCAGGATCGGGCTGTTCATGGTCAAGTCACGGCCGTAGACGTTCTTCACGCCGCCGGTCATCTCGCTGCCGATGGTCACCCCGCCGTGTCCCGCGGCGAACGAGCAGTTCTGGATCACGATGTTCTGGCTCGGCACGCCGACCCGGCGCCCGTCGGTGTTGCGGCCGGACTTGATCGCGATGCAGTCGTCTCCGACGTCGAAGGTCACGCCGTCGATCAACACGCCGTCGCAGCACTCCGGGTCGCAGCCGTCGGTGTTCGGGCCGGTGGAGTTGACCGTCACGCCCTCGATGGTGACCTCGCTGCTCAGCGTCGGGTGCAGGTGCCAGAGCGGGGAGTTGCGGAAGGTGACGCCCTGAATCAGGACCCGCTGACAGTTGTAGGGCTCGACGAAGGTCGGCGGCAGGTGGAACCCGGCGCCGTAGACCCGCTGCGAGACGGGCACTCCCGCGTCGGCCTGCGCGACGAGCTGGTTGAAGTCGGGCGTCTCAAGGCTCTTCCACGCCCACCAGTTCGCGGTGGAGGCCTGGCCGTCCAGCACGCCGCCGCCGGTGATCGCGATGTCCGTCTGGCCGTAGGCGTAGATCAGCGGCGAGTAGTTGTAGCACTCGATGCCCTGCCAGCGGGTGAAGACCGTCGGCAGGTACGCGTTCGGGTCGGTGGAGAACAGCAGCGTCACGCCGGTTTCCACGTGTAGTTCGACCCGGGACTTGAGGTGGATCGGGCCGGTCGCGTAGCTCGCGGTGCCGGTCGGTCCGGCCGGGATGACGACGCGGCCGCCGCCGAAGCGCGCGGCCTGGTCGATCGCGGCGGCGATGGCCGCGGTGTTGTCCGTGGTGCCGTCGGCAACCGCGCCGAAGCGGGTCACCGGGAAGTCGCGGCGGGGAATGCGGGGCCTGCGAATCCGGCGGATGATCGCGTCGGCCACCTCGTCGAGGGCGCGATCGGGGTTCGGGCCGCAGTCGGTTCGTGCCGCGTTCGCGTTGGAGGAGGTGGCTGCGGCGTGCGCCGTCGCGCCGGTGAGGGGAACCGCGGCCAGTGCGGCGGCAGCGGTGCTTGCGCGCAAAAAGGCACGCCGATCGAAGGGTGTGGACATGATGGATCCATTCTCCGCGAGGGTTGGCGGATGAGGGTGAATGGAACGGTGTTTACTTTGAGTGGAGCTGTGGATCTGTGGAGCGCGGGGCGCGGCTAGTCGCGAGTGCGCGCGACCAGCTGAGTGGGATTGACGAAACGCAGCGCAAGGACCAGCAACACGAGCATCGAGCCCGTATACACCACCGCCATCGCGTCGATGGACTGCGCGCTGCGGATGCCCGCGGAGAAGACCGCGGAGAACAGGCTGACCACGAGGGTCTGGCTGGTCGGACCCGCGGTGAGGAAGGTCAGCTCGAACATGCCGAAGGTGCGCACCAGCACCAGGATCGCGGCCGCCAGCATGCCTGGCAGCAGCAGCGGCGCGATGATCCGCCCGAGCACGGCGCGGGTCGGCGCGCCGCACATCCGGGCCGCCGCCTCCAGCCGCGGGTCCACCTGCTCGATGAACGGCGTCATGGTGTAGACGACGAACGGGATGGAGGGCACCAGGTTGGCCAGCACCACTCCGGTCAGCGAGCCGGCCAGGTGGAACTTGTAGAGCACGGTGGCCAGCGGAATGCCGTAGGCGATCGGCGGAACCAGGATCGGCAGCACGAACAGCAACATCACCGCCTTCTTGCCCGGGAAGTCGCGCCTGGCCAGCGCGTACGCCGCCGGGACGCCGAGCACCAGCGAGACGACCACCACGAGGAAGGAGACCTCGAAGGTCACCGTCATGACCTGGCCGAGGGAGAACTCGTTCCACGCGTCCGAATAGTTCGAACCCGTATATCCCTTCGGCAGCCACCCGGCGAACCAGGTGCGCCCGAAGGAGTCGAGGACCACCGTGGTGATCACGCCGAACAGGTTGATCAGGAAGAAGACCACCACCGCCCACACCAGCCAGGTGCCCGGCCGCAGCGCCACCGACCGGCGGTGCGGCAGCGCGCGCTGCGGTCCGGTGCTCGGCGCGGGCGCCGCGCTCGGATCGACGATCGCCGTGCTCGTCCCTTGCACAGTGTTCATCCCTTACCCCCGGTGGAACCGGTGTAGAGGCGGGAGCGCAGCGCCATCGCGACGCCGATCACCGCGAACATCAGGGCGGTCATCACCATGGCGATCGCACAGCCCTGCGAGTAGTTGAACTTCTGCAGCGCCTGCTCGTAGGCCTCGATGGAGATCACGTGGGTCTTGCCGTCCGGATCGCCGACCATCATGGCCGACGGGAAGACGGTGAAGGCGAGCACGAAGGTGAGGCAGAAGGTGGTGAGCAGACCCGGCAACAGCAGCGGGAAGGTCACGTGCCGGAACCGCTGCCACCAGCCCGCGCCCAGCGTCGCCGCGGCCTTCTCCAAGGAGGGGTGGATGCCGGACAGGTACGAGTGGGTCAGCAGGAAGGCGAATGGGAACCCGCTGATGATCAGCGAGAACAGCACGCCCCAGTAGTTGTTGGTCAAGGTGAGCGGGTGATTGCTCAGGTGCAGCCACTGGATCGTCGAGTTGAACCAGCCCACCGGGCCGAAGTACTCGATGATGCCCTCGGCGGTCAGCACCGTGCCCAGCGTGATGGGCACGACCAGGATCGTCAGCAGCAGCCGCTTGCCGCGGAACTGCGAGCGCATCCGGTACGAGATCGGCACCGCGAAGCCGACGTTGATCAGCGACGCCGGGATCGCGAGGTAGAAGGTGGTACCGATGGAGCCGCGGGCGAACTTGTCGTGGAAGAACGCGCTGTAGGAGGCGAAGACGCCACCGTGCGCGTTGACTCCCTGCGGCTGGAAGGAGAGCTGGAGCCCGTAGACGAATGGGTAGACGAAAAGCGCGACGACGGCTACGACACCCGGCAGGAGTAGCAGCAGCGTGCGATCGACGCCGCGCTCGGCCATGCGGTGCCGCAGCGCGGTGCGCGTCGGTTCGGGCGGGGCTACGCCTGGCCGCGTTGTCAGGGTACTCATTCGTCTGCTCCGGTCTCGGGCAGCGGTGCGATCCCCGGGAAGACCAGCACCCGCTCGGCTGCCGCGGTCAGCCGTAGCGGGTCGCCCGGCGCGACACGCTGGTCGGTGCGCAGGTGCACGCGGTCCCCGGCCGCAGTGAGCGCGTCGATGTGGAAGGTACGGCCGTGGTACTCGACGATTTCGGCCACGGCGTCGAACACACCGCGGTCCCCGGCCGTCGCGTCAGCGCCGTCGTCGCCGACGATCCGGATGTCCTCCGGGCGAATCGCGGCCTGTACCTCGGCCCCCTCGGCGAGGCTCGCACCCGCGCTCGGCTTGCCGAGCAACGAGATTCCGCCTCGGCTGGCGTGCACGGCGTCCGCGGTCACCGAGTCCACCTTGAGTGTCAGGATATTGCGGTATCCCATGAATGCGGCCACGTACGCGCTGGCAGGGCTCTCATACAGCTCGGCCGGCGTGCCGATCTGCGCGACGCGCCCGGAGTCCAGCACCACGAGCCGGTCGGCCAGGGACAGCGCCTCTTCCTGGTCGTGCGTGACGTAAAGCGTGGTGAGGCCGAACTCCTGGTGGATGCGGCGGATCTCCGCACGCATGTCCAGGCGCAGCGCGGCGTCCAGGTTGGACAGCGGCTCGTCCATCAGCACCAGCGGCGGCTCGAGCACGATCGCGCGGGCGATCGCGACGCGCTGCTGCTGACCGCCGGACAGCTGCGCGGGGTGCTTGTGCGCGTGCTCGGTCAGCCGCACCAGCTTCAGCACCTCCTCGACCCGCTGCTTGATCTCGGCCCTCGGGCGCTTCTGCATCTTCAGGCCGAACGCGACGTTGGCGCGCACGGTCAGGTGCGGGAACAGCGCGTAGTTCTGGAAGACCATCCCGAACCCGCGCCGCTCCGGCGGCAGTGTGTCGATCCGGCGGCCGTCCAGCTCGATCGAGCCCGCCGTGAGCGGCAGCAGCCCGGCGATGCTGTTGAGCGCCGTGGTCTTACCGCAGCCGGACGGTCCGAGCAGCGCGATGAACTCGCCGCCGCGGATGGTCAGATCCAGCGGGTGCAGCGCGACGTGCGCGCCGTACGCCCGGCTGATGCCGCTCAGGCGCAGCTCGCTGAAGTGCCCGGCGCGGTCCCGGGCCGCGGCCCGGGTGTCGCCGGAGGGCTGCGGGGTCAAGGTCGTGTCGGTCACGGTACTCACCAGGTCCGCCTCGGCTGATCATTCGGTCTAGGACTGTGTACGCGGCGCTGTGCCTACTTGGTGGACCCGATGTTCTTGTCCCACAGGTCGAACGCGGTGACCTGAGCGTCGGCGGGCAGCGAGTTCTTCATCGGGTACTGCGTCATCCAGGTGTCGAAGTCCGGGACGCCGTACTGCTGGACGACCTGCTGCGAGCTGGCCGGCGCCGCGCTGATCGGCACGTTCTTGACCGCGGGCCCGGGGTAGAAGTAGCCCTTGTCGTAGGTGACCGCCTGCTGCTCGGGGGTCAGGATCCACTCCAGCAGCCGCATGTTCGCGATCAGCTCGTCGTTCGAGACGCCCTTGGGGATCACGCCGTACTGCGCGTCGGTCACCCAGGTGAAGCTCTGGAACTTGGCCACCTTCATCGAGGCCGGCACGGTGCCCAGCGCCCGCGGGTTGATGTACCAGCCGGTGGTGGAGGCGATCAGGTCCACGGTGCCGGCCGCCAGGTTCTTCATCGTGGTGGTGGTGCCGCTGGGGTAGTTGGAGACGTACTTGTTCAGCTCCGTCAGGTACGCCCAGGTCTTCGACCACCCGTTGGTCGGGTCGCTCGGGTCGGAGTCGCCGAGCAGGTAGGGCAGGCCCATCAGCCAGGTACGTCCGGGCCCTGAGTTGCGCGGCTGGGCGTACTGGTACTTGCCGGGGTTCGCCTTGGCCCATGCCAGCAGCGCGTCCGTGGAGTCCGGCGGCGTGGTCACCTTCGCCGGGTTGTACTCGAGCAGCGGGCCCGAGGGGTACCACACCAGCTCGATGCCCTGATCCTGGGCGAGCGCGGCCATGTTCGCCGCGCCCGGCTGGTAGTTGTTCATCAGGTCCGGGAAGAACTGGGTGTAGTAGCTCTTGAGGTTCTGCCAGAGCCCGAGCTTGATCCCGGCCGACAGGCCGTCGGTGCCGGTGAGCACCAGGTGTGTCTGCACGTTGCCCCCCTGCTGCTGCGCCTGGATCTTCGAGGCCAGCTGCGGTGCGGTACCGGTGGAGTAGGTGACGCCCGAGACGATCTCCGGGTGCGCCGACTTGAACGCCTCGATCGCCGGCTTCGTCAGGGCCAGGTTTCCGGCCACGTCCAGGACGTTGATCGTCACCGGTTTGCTCGGGGTCGCGGCGACGGACGCCGCCGGGCTGCTGTTCGATGAGGTCGAGGTGCCGCTGCTCGGTGCGCCGCAGGCGGCGATCACCGGGACCGAGGCGCCGGCGGCGATCGTGCCGAGCAGGGCGCGGCGGCTGATTTCGGGAAGCTGAGCGGACATCGGGTTTCCACACCTTCTACGTCGTCGTACAAGGAATTGAGCCGTGCGGTCG
>DASUAR010000142.1:0-18576 GCA_035763685.1 Actinocrinis sp.
CCCGCTACGCTCGTGGGTTGTGTACGGCTATAACGGTGACGATTCCGGCGGCGGCCAGGTGCTTCAGCCGTCGCTCGCGGACGCGGTCCGCGCCTTCGCCTCGGGCGCGATCAGCCCGGAGGACTTCCACGCCGTCTTCACAACCTGCAAGGTGTACTGTCCGCGCGGCGAGCGGCCGGGGTTCCTCGCGCTGCACGACACCCCGCAGCCGGTGATCCCGATGTTCTCCTCTCTGGTCGAGCTGCGCCGGTACTCGGGCGAGGAGTCGCGGTACTTCACGGTGACAGGCGCCGAGGTGCTGGACCTGCTGCCGACCGGTTACGGCATCGTGCTCGACCTTGAAGGCGAGCACCGGGTCGTCTTCGATGCGCAGGCGATCGAGCAGATGATCGACTACACCATGAAGCGGATGTACGGCTAATAGGCTGCGCGGGTAGGACTGCCAACGTACTAGCCACTATGCACTCGCGGCGTTACTGTCCCTGGCATCACATCAGCCGTCTATCGGCTCTGTTCTGATATCGCACGCGCAATACTCGATCCTGCGTTGACGCAGCATCAATTGACACGACATCAGCAGCACTGGGGGATCACACATGCCGCTCCGCCCTGGCTCCTTCCTCGACGAACCCGCACTCATCACCGAGTTGGTCAAGCGGCACCTCGGCCACGCGCCGCGCGCCACCGCCGTCGAATGCGGCGAACACCGGCTGACCTGGCGTGAGCTGGACGCGCGCATCAGGCACGTGGCCTGTGGCCTGCGCGCGTCGATGGTGCGGCCGGGCGAGCGCTTCGCGGTGCTGTCCCACAACCACCCGGCCTGCCTTGAGGCGCTGTTCGCGGCCGCCCTGACCGGGACCACGGCGGTCATCCTGAACTGGCGGCTTTCCGATGATGTGATCATCGGAATCTTGCGCCGGGAGCAGGTGAAGCTGCTGTTCGTCGGCTCGGACTTCGCCGACTTGCTCGAGCGCATCCGCCCTGAGCTGGACGAGCTGGACACCGTGGTGATGGTCGGCCCGCCGAGCGACAACCCGCACGGCACCGACGACTACGAGCTCTGGCTCGAACTGCACGAGACCGGCGAGGGCATGTACGAGGCCGCGAAGCACCGGCCGCACATCGACGACCCGGTGCTTCAGGTGCACAACGGCGACGATCAGGAGCACGTCGCATTCACGCACCGCGCGCTGCAACTCGGTGTCGCGGAAGTGACGCCGGAGCCGGGGGAGACGAAGGTCGTCGCCGATCCGCTGTTCCAGGTCCGCGGCATGCTGCACGCACTACACGGCATCAGGCACGGTGCGCGTACCGTGCTCGTGCGTACGTAATCGGCTCGGCCAAACCGGGGCCTAGCTGCACAGTTACCGCACCAGCCGCCGGCCTCGACGCTCCGACACGCGGTCGTACGACGTATGCGCGGTAGTACGTCAACCGCGGCATATGTTGTCGATCATGGCGCTGCGATCCACAAAGGCCCGCTGGTGCACGGCGGCCGCGGCGGTATGCGCGGTCGTCTGCCTCTCGCTGCCGTCCGCATTCGCCGAAGACCGCCTGGCCCACGCCGCCGCAGCGCGTACGCAGGCCGGTCCTCCCGTCGACCAGGCCGTGATCCCCGACCTCTCCGGCCTTCCCGAGTTCAGTGGGCTGGCCTACTTCACCGGGCTGACGAGCAGCGCGTTCGTTCCCGACCTGTTCGTCTCCTCCGGCACCTTCCAGTACATCAAGCGCACGCAATCGCGGACCTTCACCGGCGACGGCTTCGACGCCTGCACGGCGCCCTCTCTGCACGCGATGACAGCCTGGCGTAAGTCGTCCGGGCTTCATGCGCTCGGGATCTACATCGGCGGGGTGAACCGCGGTTGCGGCCAAAGCCACCTGACCCCGAGTTGGGTCAGCGCCGTCACGCGCATGGGCTGGCGCCTCGCGCCGGTCTATGTCGGGCGGCAGGCGCCGTGCGCCCGTCAGCCGCACCTCAAGCTGATCGATCCGAAGACGGCGACCGCGCAGGCCATCGACGCCGCGGACGATGCCGCCAACCGCGCTGCCGCCCTCGGCATCGCCCGCGGCAGCGCGATCTACTTCGACCTGGAGAGCTACCCACGCAAGAACGCCGCGTGCACGAACACTGCCCTTAGCTACCTGGGCACGTGGACGCAACGGATGCATGCGCATGGGTACCTCGCAGGCTTCTACTCCTCCGCGGGCGCCGGCATTACCGACCTCGTCGCGGCCGGGATGCCTGGTCACGTGCGACCCGACGCCCTGTGGATCGCACGCTGGGACAACAAGTCAACGGTTCAGGATGCTGCGGTACCGAACACGGCGTGGACACCGCACCAGCGCATCAAGCAGTTCGCCGGAGCGCACAAGGAGTCCTACGGAGGTGTCGCGCTGAACATCGACAAGGACTATCTGGACGGGCCGGTCGCGCGCACGCGGTAGCGGCAACAAGCGATCGTTAACGCACAGCGAAGCGGCGCGCTACAGGCATGCGCGCCGCTCCCACGTACTGACTTAGTGCGTACTCCCTACCGCACGCCTACCAGGCGCGCCCGGGATCCTGGCGTCCACCGCCCGGCCGACCCTGCTGCGGCCGACCGCCGTTGTACTCGTCGCGCTCCGGGCGGCGCTGCGCGGGCGGCGCTCCACGGAAGAAGTCGTCACGCGGATCAGGGTTGTCGTAACCAGGCTGGCGCGGCGGTGGGCCGCCGACCGGGCGGCCGCGGCCCTGCTCGTAGCCACCAGGCCCGTCCCAGCTGCCCGATCGCCCAGGCTGCGGGCCCATCGGCGGTCGCCCGCCCGGCATCGGACCGCCCTGGCCGCCCTGGCCGCGCGGGGCGCCGAAGCCCGGACCCGCCGGGCCCGGACGGCCGGGCGCGGACGGCGGAAGCGCGGCGAGCCCAGCGGGCATCGGGCCGGAAGGCCGCGGCACGCCGCCGAGCGAGCGTCCGGGCGCCATCATGTCCGGCGTGATCTGCGGAATCAGGGTCGTCGCTGCTGCATACGCGGGCTCATACGGAGAAGGTGCGGGCGTCGGCGCGGCCGGGTACGGGGCTGTGTCATACGAACCGCTGCCGTACGAACCGCTGTCGTACGGCCCCCCGCCGAGCGGAGACGACGAACCGAGGCCGCCGGAGGCGCCGAGCGCCGACGCCGCCAGGGGCGTCGACGAGCTCTGAGAGGGCGCCGGGGGCAGCGTGGTGAGGGACATGCCCAGCGGGTCGTCCTCGATGGCTTTTCGAGCCAGCTCGCCTACCGTGAGCGCCAGCTCGGTCGCCAGGTCGAGGGCGCGCGGCGTGCGCGCGTTTTCCCGCATCCACCAGCACACGATCTGCACGATCGAGCCGGCCGCGTGCGGGCACAGGATGATGGCCGAGCGGATCGGCACGGGATGCGGAGTGCCGCTGTTGAGCCGGTACCAGACACCGTCACGAAAGCCGATGGCGGCCTGTCCCACCGAGTCCGGCAGCACCACCTGGAACTGCCGCTCGAAGTCACGGACCGACTGGTCGTAGGGAGGCAAACTCATCGGGCCTCTCCCGGAACATGGCTCACGGACAGCATCATGAATCCGCCTAGGCGTTGCAGCGGTTGGGAAGGTGCTCGGAGTGCAGCTCGCCGAACATGCACCGAAGGTACTGAACAAGTGCCGATTCCAACAGTCCTGCAGGGTACGACGTTGTCGCCGTGCTCCGGTGCTGTTCCTCGCAGAATCCCGCAAATAGGTACATACTGAAAGTAAATTCGAGGTAAGAGATACATCGGAGTGTTGCGCCCCATGATCGTCCCGTGTACGGGTTGGGCCGGTTTGGAAAGTCTCGTCTGGGCCGCGGCGCCGCTTTCCCAACAGACCCTAGCCGCGCGGCGCGTTCGGCTTTACGCTCCAGCGCACCGGTTTTCTGATGGAGCGCGATAACCCCGAATCCGTGAGACAGGGTGGTGCCGCAGTGCGATCCACAATGCAGGATGTACAGCTGTCGATCTCGACGATCCTGCGTTACGGCGCGATGGCGCACGCACGCTCCGAGGTCCTGACGTACACGGGCTCCGGCTTCCGTTCAGCCACCTTCGCCGAGGTCGCGCAGCGCGCCGCGCAACTGGCCCATGGCCTGCGCGAACGCCTCGGCATCACCGGCGACCAGCGCGTCGGCACGTTCATGTGGAATACACAGGAGCACGTCGAGGCGTACCTCGCGGTCCCATCCATGGGCGCCGTGATTCATACGATCAACATCCGGCTGTTCCCCGAACAGATCGGGTACATCATCACGCACGCCGACGACCGCGTCGTGATCGTCGACGACACCCTCGTCCCGCTGCTCGCCAAGCTCGTCGACCGGCTGCCGACCGTGGAGCACATCGTCGTGGTCGGTGACGCGGAAACGGACACCGCAGCGCTCACCGGCGCCGGTAAATCAGTGATCGGCTACGAGGAACTGCTGGCCGGGCAGCCGACCACCTTCGACTGGCCCGAGCAGGACGAGCGCGACGGCGCCGCCATGTGCTACACGTCCGGCACCACCGGCAATCCGAAGGGCGTCGTCTACAGCCACCGCTCGATCTACCTGCACTCTCTCGAAGTCTGCTCGCCCACCGGATTCAGCCTCGACGACGGGCAGCGGGTGCTGGAGATCGTGCCGATGTTCCACGCGATGGCCTGGGGCCTGCCCTACGGCTGCTTCCTGTCCGGCGCGTCGATGGTGATGCCAGGCCGGTTCCTCCAGGCCGCGCCGCTGATCGCGATGATCCGCGAGGCCGGGGTCACCTTCGCCGGCGCGGTCCCGACCATCTGGTCGGACGTGCTGGCCGAACTGGACCGCAGCGGGGCCGAGCTGCCCACGTTGAAGCGCGCCGTGGTCGGCGGCTCCGCCTGCCCGCCATCGCTGATCACGGCCTTCGACCAGCGGCACGGCGTGCAGATCATCCACGCCTGGGGCATGACAGAGCTCTCACCGCTCGGCTCGGTCGCGCACCCGCCGGCCGCGGCCGAGGGCGAGCAGCGGTATCGCTACCGGTGCAGCCAGGGCCGGTTCCCGTCGCTGGTCGAGGCCAGGCTGATCGGCGCGGACGGTGTGATCGTCCCGCACGACGGCGAGTCGGTGGGCGAGCTCGAGGTGCGCGGGCCGTGGGTCACCGGCTCCTACCACCAGGACGACGACCCGGCGAAGTTCCGCGACGGCTGGCTGCGCACCGGCGACGTCGGGACCATCACGCCCGAGGGCTTCCTCAACCTGACCGACCGTGAGAAGGACGTGATCAAGTCCGGCGGGGAGTGGATCTCGTCGGTTGAGCTGGAGAACCACCTGATGGCGCACCCGGCGATCGCCGAGGCCACGGTGGTCGGGGTGCCGGACGAGCGCTGGTCGGAGCGCCCGCTCGCGGCCGTGGTGTGGCGCGGCGAACCGATCCCGTTCCCGGAGCTGTGCGCGTTCCTGGCCGACCGGATCGCCAAGTGGCAGCTCCCGGAGCGATGGACCGCGATCGACACCGTGCCCAAGACCTCAGTCGGCAAGTTCGACAAGAAGGAGGTCCGGCGCCGATACGCGGCGGGCGACTACCAGATCACGCAGCTCGACTGAGTTGGGCGTATCAAGTGCGTGCGCGTGCCGGAGCGCGCGGGATCAGTTAAAGCAGATCTTCGCGAGCAGATCCCCGATGCGGTTACCCACCTCGGGATCGGTGGACCGCTCGGCGAGATACAGCGCGCCCTCTCCGCTGCGCAGCCCGGTCGCGAACTGAGCCGAATCGGTGCCCAAGGCGGTGTAGACGACTATGGGCGTCGTGGTCAGCCGCTCATGCTCACGTAACCACTCGACGATGCCGGTCCGGCGGCGCCGCACCTGCATCAGATCCATGAGAACCACGTCGGGCACGCCGTCCGAAGCGCGCCCGATGCTCTCCGCGTCGGTCGACGCGAGCAGCACCTGCATACCCTGGCGCTCCAGCGAGTGCGTCATCGCCTCGGCCAGATCGTCGCGGGCTTCAATCAGCAGCACCCGGGGAAGCGAGACCGCCGGCGGCGTGAGTGCCTGAAGCAGCAAGGAAGGGTCAGGGCCCTGCGGCGCCTCGGCCGGGCCGCCGCCGATGCCCGCGGTCACCACGATCGGCAGGCCCGCGTTGATCGCCGCGCCGCGCAGGATCCGCAGCCCGCGGCGGGTGATCGGAGCCGCGATCGGATCCACCAGCACGGCGCTGGCCTTCGTCGAGTGCTCGGCCGCCAGTTCGTCCACGGTGCGCGGCAGCGCGTCGAAGTTGTCCAGCGAGACGGACTCGTAGCCGCGCTCGTCGAGCACGTCGAGCGTCGAGTCGTCGGGATCGGGCCACAGCAGCACGGTCGGGCTGAACTTCGAGTCCTGCGTCGCCGGGTCCGGCATGGTCTCCGCGGCCGCAGCACCCAGTTCCGGTGCCGACCCGGCGGACGGCTCAATGACTACTGATTCCGCGGCCACGGTCATCGTGTCCGCAACGACTACAGGTGGCATCGCCTGCGTCGGGGCATCGACGGCGCCGAGGTCAGGTCGCCGAGTATCCACCTGACGCGGGGCTTCCGGGCGCGCGGCCGGAATGCGTGGAACCGGAGCTGCACTCGGCCTCTGTGCCGGCGGCTCGGCGGGAGCCGCACGCCTACGCCCGCGCGGCTGGACGTCCTCCTCAGGCCGCTCGGTCGTCGCCGTGCTCTGATTCGCGACGCCACGCTCTTCGACGAGCGCTTCCTCGACGAGCGGTTCTGCTTCGGGCTCGGCCTGCGGCTGCCACGGCTGCTGCTCGTTCGGTTCAGTCACCGCGGCAGCGCCACTACCCGCAGCGGTGCCGTTACCGCGCACCGACGACGGGTTAGGAGTAGCCGTCCCGACGGCATTCATCTCCTGCGTAGGCGGGTCCGACGGGTTGCGCGGCGGCCGGGTCCACACATCGCTTGTAGGCAAAGGCTTGCTCGGCGTGAGATCGATCGGGAGCGATCCGGATGAACGCGACAGTGACGAACGCACCTGTGCCGGAATACGCGCCTGACCGTTCGTGCCGGACGCTGCGGTAACCGGTCGCCGCGCATCCGCGCCGTGGCTTGTGTGATGGCCGTTGGTCTTCTCAACCTGCTTGACCTGGCTCGTCGCCGTGGGCGCGGTGCCAGTGCTAGTGCCATTGCCGGGGCCAGCGCTGGCGGAAGGACCGCCGCCCGCAGCCGGCGGATTGACCGGGCCGACCGGCCCGGGCGCAGCGGGCGGCTCCACAGCGGACTCGAGCGTATTCGCCGAGGGAGGCCGCACCCGCGAGACCGGCGCGATGCGCGCTGAGCGCACCGACCGCGTGTTCACCGTGGAAACCGCGGAGCCGCCGGTATTCGACGCAGCCGGGTTCGACGTCGCCGAGCCGGCCGCGATAGCGCGCGCTTCACCTCTTCCGCCACCCGCCGTACCCTCCAGCGGGATCTCGACCACGTGCGTGTTGCCCTTGCCCGCGATCCGGTGCGTGGTCAGGGTGCCACCGTGCTGTGCCACGATCGCCCGCGCGATCGGAAGGTGCAGCGGGCCGCCCCCGGTGTGCGGGCCGCGGATCTCGATCCGGGCCACCGGGCCGCGCCGCGCCGCGGTCACCACGACCTTCCCGCCGACCGGCGAGGCGTTGACCATGTCGGCGAGCAGATGTGCCAGCATCGTCGCGAACAGCTGCGGATCGACCGAGACCTCGACGTCGGCGGTGTGCGCGATCAGGTCTACGCCGAGCGCCGCCGCGTCCGCGTCGGTGGCCTCGACCGCCGCGTCCACCACCGCGGAGAGCGCTATCCTGCGCGGCTCGCACGGCGTATCGCCGACCACCATGTGCTGGTAGTCCACGATGTCGTCCACCAGCCTGGCCACCTCGGCCAGATCCGACGAGGCGGATCCGAGCGACTGGCGCACGTTCGGGCCGAGCTCGCCGATGCCGTACTCGGCCACGTTGCGCAGTTCGGTGAGCACCGCGGCCAGCGGCGCGCGCAGCTCGTCCTCCAGCACCTCGGCCAGCTCGCGGGCCCGCCGGGTCGCCGCTCGAGTCTCGCTGTTGTCGGAGAAGGTCATCACCGCGCCGATGATCACATCGCCTTCGGACACGGGCGCGGTCGTCACGTCCACGGTCACCGAGGTGCCGTCGCTGCGCCACAGCACCTCGTCCTGCGAGCGGTGCTTCGTGCCGTTGCGCAGGCTGTCCACGATGAGGACCTTGTCCGCCGATATCGGCGTGCCGTCCGCGGCCGAGTGCGCGATCAGCTCGTGCACGTCCTGGCCGCCCAGGTCGCTCGCGCGGTGTCTCAGTATCCGAGCGCCCGCGGGGTTCACCAGCACGATGCGGGCCTCGTTGTCGACCCCGATGATGCCCTCGGAGGCCGCCCGCAGGATCAGCTCTATCTGCCGCTGCTGCCTGCGCAGCTCCGCCTCGACATCGAGCACGCCGGTGAGGTCCCGCACGACGTACAGCGTCAGCTCATCGCCGTCATCCGGCAGCTTCGCCGTGTTCACCTCGGCCGGGAACAGCGATCCATCCGTGCGCCGAGCCGCAAGCCGCTCGGCCGGTCCACGCACCGGTCCCTGCGGTACCGCGCCCATCGTTGCGGTAGATCCAGGGGGCAGCGCAGCCGGACCCGGGCCCGTGGCCACTGCGCGACCCAGCCCCGGCAACAGCACCGCGATCGGCTTGCCGAGCAGTCGCTCCGCGCTCTCGCCCTCGAACAGCTCAAGGGCGACGGCGTTCGCGTTGACGACCAGGCCCGAGGCATCAGAGAGCAGCAGCGCGTCCGGCAGCGCATCGAGTATCGCCGCGAGCCGGGAGGCAGAACGGCCGGATGTACGGCTCACCGGGTACTGCCCTCCACTCGCTTTTCCAGGCCGATCCACCATGACGGATCGGTCGACACACGCCCCGGCGCCCTGCGGCGGCGGCCCGTTCACACCGCCGGACCGCCTCGGCCGGCGTGAGCCCGGAGCGGATTGTGGGTCCGACTATCCCATACGGTGCGCTGCGGCGGGAGGGACCACTTTCCCGGAAGACGTTCCGACCCCGCCGTTAGGTTGCGCAGGTCCGTCCCTGACCACCAGGCCCGTATGCGGCGCACTGCACGAGCTCGGATTTGTTTTGTCGCGCCGTCGCCGGTCCGGGTATGCTGTGCGGGATCGTACCAAGCCGGGCACCAACGGTGTCTCGGAAAGTGTGATTTGTGCCCGATCCGGGCGCACGCATCAGGAGGCTTCGCCTAGTCCGGTCTATGGCGCCGCACTGCTAATGCGGTTTGGGTCTAAAACCCATCGAGGGTTCAAATCCCTCAGCCTCCGCGGCAAGGCCCCCGTCCTCAGGACGGGGGCCGCTGTGTTTCTCCGCCCGCGATCAGCCTGCCGCGATCACACCGCGAGTCGCGCCGCCAGGCCCCGGTCCGCCAGCTCGGAAAGCGGCTGCCACCGGTGCGCCACCGCCTCGCGCCCGCCCAGCGCCGGCAAGGCGGGACCGGTGCGGAACGCGAACCGGAAGTCGAAGTGCCGATGCGCGGGCTCGGCGCGCACATCGCTGGCCGGGATCGGGTGAACGTCGATCTGAATCGGCAGCGCATCCTCCCCGCCGACCGGCTCGATGTCCTCAAGCGTGATACCGCATTCCTCGGCCAGCTCGCGCAGCGCCGTCCCGGTGAGCGACTTGTCCTCCGGCTCGCAGTGCCCGCCCGGATTCAGCCAGCGGCCCAGGCTGCGGTGGTGGATCTGCAGCATCCGCTCCTGGTCGTCGAGCAGGATCACGCCGGCGGTGATGTGCGCCGGGTAGCGGCGGCGCGAGGTGAAGTCGAAGCCCTTGCCCAGTGCCAGGAGCAGCGGAGCGAGCGACTCGCGTTCCTCAGGGTGCGCGGACAGGTAAGCGTCAACGGTTGCAGTGATCTTCTCCAAGTGGATGGCCATAGGGCGGTCCGTCCTGCTGCGGGGTGTGCGCGATAGTCATGACAACGTACTGGAACCCGAGATGATGCCCGTGGCGAGCGCGAAGAGCCTCATAGCGGAGTATATGAGTGTCTAGCGTAGAGCTGAGACGGCGTCATAGAGTCGTTTTCGTGGATCCGATCAGGAATCCCTACGCGCCGGGGGCCGGGCAGCGTCCGCCCGAACTGGCCGGGCGGGATCGCGAGCTGGACCAGTTCGACGTGGTGCTCGAGCGCATCGCCAAGGGCCGCCCCGAGCGCTCGTTGGTGCTCACCGGCCTGCGCGGCGTCGGCAAGACGGTGCTGCTCAACGCGCTGCGCTCGCAGGCGATCGGCCGACTGTGGGGAACCGGCAAGATCGAGGCGAGACCGGACCAGACGCTGCGCCGCCCGGTCGCGGCCGCGCTGCACATGGCCGTCAGGGAACTCGCGCCGCGCCACCGCGACCCCGAACGGATCGACTACGTCCTGTCCGTCATCAAGGCCTTCGCGCTGCGCGACGTCGCCACCGGACCCGCGTCCAAAACAACCCCCCGCTGGCAGCCCGGCATCGACGTCCCCGCCGCGCGAGGGCGCGCCGACTCCGGCGACATCGAGATCGACCTGACCGAGCTGTTCACCGACGCGGCGTCCATCGGCACGGACCTCGGCGTCGGCATCGCATTGTTCGTCGACGAGATGCAGGACGTGCCGACGCCGGACCTGTCAGCCCTCTGCGCCGCCTGCCACGAACTGTCCCAGACCGGCGCGCCGCTGATCATCGTCGGCGCCGGCTTACCCCACCTGCCAACCCTGCTCTCAAGCTCGAAGTCCTACTCCGAGCGACTCTTCCGCTACCACCGCATCGACCGCCTCGACCGCCCGGCCGCGGATCTCGCCCTCACCGCCCCAGCCGAACGCGAGGGCGTCAACTTCACCCTCGACGCCCTCGACGCTCTCTTCGATGCCGCCGACGGATACCCCTACTTCATCCAGGCCTATGGAAAGGTCGCCTGGGACGCCGCGCCCGGATCCCCGATCTCGGCCGAGGACGTCAAAGTCGCGGCTCCAGAGGCCGAAGCGGAACTAGCCGTCGGCTTCTTCGGCTCGCGCTACGAGCGCGCCACCCCCGCCGAGCGCGAGTACATGCACGCGATGGCGCTGCTCGGGGACGGCCCGGTCGCGACGGCCGAGGTCGCCACGTCCCTCGGCCGCCGGCCCTCGTCACTGTCCCCGGCGCGCGACAGCCTGATCAAGAAGGGCCTGGTCTACGCGGCCGAGCGCGGTTCGGTGGCATTCACCGTCCCGCACTTCGGCCACTTCCTCCGCTCCCAACCCGGCTGACTCTCTCCTTCTACTCGTATCTACCCTCATCCCTATACACGGGTAGATCCCGCTATTCCTGCCTCCGCCCGCAACCCCCTCAGCAACTCATCAGCCTCCCGATCCGCCTGCGGCAGCCCTCGGGCCGCGAACCAGTCAGCGATGTTGTGCACATCACGTGCCAACAGCTCAGCGCCTCGCGGGTTCACCACGACGTCTACGACCTGCGGCAGGTCGATCAGCACCAGGCGTCCCTCGTGCACCAGCACGTTGTACGCCGACAAGTCGCCGTGCGTGAACCCTGCGCGCGCCAGCGCAGCCAGCCCGTTCGTAAGCTGATCCCACAAGTCGACCAGCTGATCGGTATCGGGCCGCAACTGCGCGAGCCGAGGCGCCGCGCCACCGTCCGCGTCGCCGATGAACTCGAGCATCAGGTCGGTTCCCAAGCGTGAAACGGGATAGGGCACCGGTGCCCCGGCGACCCACAACCCGCACAGCGCGCCGAACTCGGCGGCGGCCCACTGCTCGGCGATGAGCTTGCGTCCAAAGGTCGTGCGGTTCGCGATCGCGCGTTCGACCCGGGACTCCCGCGTACGCCGCCCCTCCAAGTAGCCGGCGTCCCGGTGAAAGAGCCGATGATCCGCGCTGCGGTAGCACTTCTCCGCGAGCAACACCCGCTGCCCCGCCGCCGCCCCAGCCGCCACCACCTGCGCGTTCTGGCCCTGACCCGCACTGCTTTCCGACCCCGGCACCCACCGCTCCACCAGGTGGACCTCCGCCTCCTTCCCGGTCTTCACCACGCCAAGCCGGGTATCGACGGCCGCCTCGCTAGTGATTACCCAAGCCGGGTACGGCTCCGGCCCGAGCTCTCCCTGCCCCCAGTTGGACCAGCGATCGGCGCCCTCCGGGAGCGCGAGCCCGTCCGACGCCTCGATCAGCGCGGCCGCCAGCCGCTCCCGCTCGAGGTCGGTAAGCCGGCCCCGCCGCAGCGTCACGTCGGCCTCGTCGTCGAAGCGCGACCGCCGCCGAGCCCCCTGTCCCCGCCGCCCGGACGACTGCGCGCCGTCGTCATAGCCATAGTCATTGTCGTAGTCGTGGCTGTCGCCACCGCGGCCGTCGTAAGCGTCGACGTCCACGTCAAAGGTGCGCTTGCGCACTGGATGGTCTCCAAACAAAGCGAACGGAACCCGCCCGCCGGAGCAAACAGCCGCAATCGCACCTGCCAGCGAAACGCTGGCGGTGGAAGCGTTAAGTGCGGCTCAGAACCGGACCGGAGCGGTAGGACAGGACAAGGTCGAGTCCAGGACAAAGGCGTTGGACACGAGCCACCTCCTCGCTCCGGATCACCCACGGTGACCGCTCACCACGACGGCCGACTGCCGCCCTCAAAACGCGCCACCCGGCCAGGCCGCCCACCCAGGGCAGCGCCACCGAACGCGCTCCGCCGAGTGTGTCCCGCCCGCCGCGCCCCCGCAACCGGTTTTCCACCCCGCACACGCCCCGGACTATCGGTTTGCTGACCCACCCCCTGAACCATGTACACTCGACGGGTCGGCCAGCGGGAACTTTCCCGCCAGCAACGACACCCAGCGCTCGTAGCTCAACGGATAGAGCATTTGACTACGGATCAAAAGGTTGGGGGTTCGAATCCCTCCGAGCGCGCCCAGCACAAAGCCGGTAAGTGATTGACACTTACCGGCTTTTTTGTGTCTCTGGCACGCACAGCTGACACCAACCGCTACGCATCAGCGCTGCTCACCGAAGCCGTGTTGATGTCACGACTCATCACACCGTCCATCCGCTTGATCGCTGTTAATCCCCTGGGGGTGTGTCGAAAGAGCAGACACAGACGCGTTGTCCAGGGCCACTCAGGAGAGCTCTCTACCGGCAACGCGTGGCGGCGGTCCTAGAACGCAGTGTTCGGAGATGGCAATTTGACGGATCACCCACGCGGGTGCTCTACGTCTCGATAGATTGACCGGCTGTGACCACACCCACCGCTCCTGACTCCGAATCCGACCCAGAGATACCTCCCGCGGCCGGGAAACAGAAGGATAAGCGCGGCTTCGGCGGCTATCTCGGAGGGTTCGTCGCCCTGCTCGTCCTAACAGCCGCCTGTAGTAGCACGAGCGGCACCACGACCCCCGCCGCCAGCACGTCGAGCGCCAGCGCGACCATCACAGCCACCGCCTCCGCCTCCGCCACCGCCTCCGCCACGCCGAGCCCGACAGCCAGCTCGCCGAGTCCACCAGCAGCAGCGCCCCCGATCGCCAGTGCCCCGGCTAAACCGCCGCCTGCGCCGGTACCCACAACGCAGGCCCCGCAGCCCGCGCCCACCACCGCGCAGGCTCAGAGCTGCTACCCGCTGACGGACGGCGGCAACTGCTACAAACCAGGCGAGTTCTGCCGCAAGAGCGACCATGGCGCGACCGGCATCGACGCCAATGGCGACGCGATCAAGTGCGAGTACAACAACGGCTGGCGCTGGGAGCGCGTCTGATTCCCGCCGCCGTGCCGCCAATGTGGCTGACAATCGTTGGCGCAGCCGAGTTGCGACTACGCGAGCGCGGGCGGATTGCTCTGGCCCGTTCTTACGCCTCTGTCTCGCGCGGATGCCTTGTCGCGCACGCGGAACTTGAGGGAGGCGTGCTGGCCGGCCCACCGTTGGGCCGCTGCGGGCGGGCGGTGCGGCGGTTCACGGGTACGGTAGGGGCGCCATAGCTGTCGGCGATTGTCGGCTAGCCGCGGGCCGGTTCGGGACTCGGCTGGGTCTGTGCGAGCAGGGCACTGATGGTCTGGTCGCTGATGCGGTAGCGCATGACCCGGCCGTCTTTACGACCTGCGACCGCGCCAGCGACGCGCAGCAGGCGTAGCGCTTGGGAGACGGCGGTGTCGTTCATGGTCGCCGCGATCGCCAGGTCGGTGACGCTGATCTGCGGGCACGCCGCGATCGCGCGCAGCAGGCGTAGCCGACCGGGGTCGGCGAGCAGGGCGAAGCGTCCGGCCCACTGCTCGACGTCCGTCGGCTCGCCGATCGCCTCGATCGCCTCGCACACCCGGTGCTCGTCGATCGGGTGGCGGTGGGCTTGGTCGGCGGGTACCAGATGCATGCCGTCCATTGTGGCCCTCGCGCACACCTCGCGCACCACACCTGCATAGATGATGAGCCTTGCAGGGCCGCTGGCTTGTCGCTACGGTGATCTGGCCGTGGTGTTCGGGAAGACCGGTGTGAAACCGGAGCGGCCCTCGCCACTGTGATCGGGAAGCGCTCGTTCCATCCGGCAACCTGCCGGAAGCCACTGGATGCCCTCGGGGTCCGGGAAGGCGGGACGGGCGCGCTGGACCCGTCAGCCAGGAGACCGGCCACGGCACCGTAGTCGACCATCCACGAGGTGTTGGAGGCGGTCCGCGTGAGCGTGCCCGAAGCTGGTCCCGTTCCCCTTCCCCTTCCCCGTCCGCTTCCCCCGAACCGAACGAGCGCGCGCTGGCGGCGTGCGGACTGGGCCCGATTCGCCGGGCTGATCGCGGTGATCGGGCTGCTGCACGTCGCGGCGTTCGGGATTCTCGTCTTCCTGATCGCTCCGCGGCACTACACCGTGGGGACGCAGGTGTTCGGGTTCGGACTCGGGATCACCGCGTACACGCTCGGGATGCGGCACGCCTTCGACGCCGACCACATCGCCGCGATCGACAACACCACCCGCAAGCTGATGGCCGACGGCGAACGACCCGTCTCGGTCGGCTTCTGGTTCGCGCTCGGCCACTCCACGATCGTGGTGCTGCTCGCGGCCGGGATCGCGGCGGGCACTCGGCAGATCACGTCGCTGACCACTGACGGTTCCTCGGCTCGCCAGACTCTCGGCCTGGTGTCCACCAGTGCATCAGGCGGCTTCCTCTGCCTGATCGGGATCCTGAACCTGGCCGCGCTCGTCGGGATCGTGAAGGTGTATCGGGGGATGCGCCAGGGTCGGTTCGACGAGGCCGTACTCAGCGAGCAGTTGGACAAGCGCGGCTTCCTCAACCGGATCCTTGGGCGCCTCACCAAGTCGATCACCCGGCCCGGCCAGATGTACCCCGTCGGGCTGCTGTTCGGCATCGGCTTCGACACGGCGACCGAGGTGCTGCTGCTCGCCCTCGCCGGGTCCACCGCCGCCGCGGGACTGCCCTGGTACGCGATCCTGTGCCTGCCGCTGCTGTTCACCGCGGGCATGTCACTGTTCGACACCCTCGACGGCACCTTCATGAATTTCGCCTACCACTGGGCGTTTTCCAATCCGATCCGCAAGGTCTACTACAACCTGACCATCACCGGACTGTCGGTGGCCGTCGCGCTGATCATCGGCAGCATCGAGCTGATCGGCGTCGCCCACGACCAACTCGGCCTGGTCAACCCGGTCACCGACTGGATCTCGAACCTGAACCTGAACAACGTCGGCTTCATCATCGTCGCCGCGTTCGTCGTCGTCTGGGCGGTCGCGATCGCGTATTGGAAGATCGCGCGGGTCGAGCGGCGCTGGCAGGTGGCCGAAGGAGACCAGGCATAGGGGGAGCGCCCTCAAAGCCCCTCAGTGCTCGAAGACCATGGCCGAGAACGCGGCGCCGAGGCCCGACCCGGCCGCCGCCATCACGTAACGGTCGCCCGGCCGCAGCAGGCCGCGGGTGCGCGCGGTCCGGTAGCTCACGAAGGCGTCCGCGCAGAACAGGTGGCCGACGGACGCGAGATTGTCCAGCACCACCCGCTCGAGCGGGAATCCGAGCCGGTGGCACACCAACTGCCAGGCCATCCGGTCGACGCTGTGCGGCAGGATGAGGCTGATCGCGCCCATCTCCAGTCCGCAGCGCTCGACCGCGGTCGAAATCGCCGCCGCGAGGCAGTCCGTGTACTGCTGCTGGAAGGCGACGGCCATGCCGACCGAGTCGTCGTCGATGTCGAATTCGCTGCGCAATTCGGTCGCGTACGCGAGCAGCCGATCATGCGTGCCCTCCGCGCGGATCAGGCAGGCCGCCGCGCCCTCGCCGAAGAACGCGGACTCGGGTACGGTCCGGGTCTGCCGGCCGAGCGCCTTCTCCCCGGCCACGACCAGCGCGAGCGCGTCCGGGTCCGCGTCCGCGGTGAGGAGACGTCCGGCGACGTCCACCGCGAGCAGGCCGGAGGCGCTGGCGTGATGGCCGACCGCGAACGTCGCGGCCTGTTCGAGCCCGAATTCGTAGCACAGCTCCCGCAACGGATTCTGCGGGTACGTCACGACCAACGGAAACGTGCGCGCGTGCACGACGTACCGCACTCGATCCTCTCGGCCGCGCAGCCCATCGAGGTCGGCGACCGCGCCACGCAGCAGTTCGAGCAGGCCGCCGTCAGGGTCACGGCTGGCCTGCCCGAACTGGTGCGGTCGCCGGAAGACCTGGACCCGCATCGTCGACAGCCCGAAATGCTCAGCCAGGCCCTCCACCGGGACTCGGCCGGGCGGGACGTACACGCCGACGGCTTCCAGCGCGGTCATGGCGTCACGCGCCTCAGCCTCCCGCGATCGCGATCGCAGTACTCGGAGTCGGGGTGGGTTTACTCACGCGGGTCGGCGCGTCCGCGTTGAACGCGGCCTCGATCGCGGCCGCCTCCATTTCCCGGGCCAGCGCTTCGTTGCAGGCCGGTGAAATGTGCCGGGTGTCCGCGCAAACCATGATCGCGATGCCGTCCTCCACGTCATCGATGTGGAGGAACAGCTGCTCGTAAGGGTTCTCCTTCTTCTCGAACCAGCCGAAACCGGTGTGCGCTCTGGCCGTCTCCAGCTCTTGCGGGCTGCGGGCGGCCTCGCCCGGCGCGACGCGGCGATCGTTGAAGAACGCCCAGTTGGCGCACGACCACGACTGCGCATCCGGATCGAGTTCGCGCGCTTCCCGAGCCAGTCGCTCGACCAGCGCGGTCTCGGCGCGTGGGTCGAAATAAGAGTACTTACGGACCGTCATCGAGACCTGACGTGCTCGGCGCACGACATCGTCGATCGTCGTCTCGGCCGTGTCGAGGATGCAGACGCCGCTTTGCACGAGGTTGCCCACCATGTCGGTGAGGCCGGGCCGGAAGCGGTTGCTTGACAGCGGCCTGATGACGGCTGGATTCAGCAGTCCGAGCCTGCCGAGCGCGGTCGCGTAAAGCGCCATCAGCACGGCCGAGGAGTCGGCTTCGGTGCGCGCGGCGATGTTGGGCAGCGCCAGCTTCAGGGCGCGCGACCGCAGCACACCGGTCCAGTGCCGCGGGTCGCGCTCGTCATCCGAGAGTGGCAGCGGACGCGGCGGCACCGAGCGCAGCGCCTTTTCCATGTGCCGTATCGCCGCGTCGCTGATCCGCCGCCCGGCCGGCGAATCCTGCCACGCGGCCAACTCGAGCTGCTGAAGGCCGATCGCCGGTTCGGTCAGCCGCGCGTCGACCTCCCGGCCGAGCGCCTGCATGCCGAGCCCGTCGCTGACGGTGTGGCACGAGATCGCGATCACGTGCGTGGGCCTGCCGTCCTGGCGCAACACGCCCATCTGCACCGGCCACTGTGCGCAGAAGTCGCGCGGTCTGGTGCGATAACAGGCTTCGATCCGCGCCGCGGTCTCGTCCGGATCGGCGCCGGGTTCGAGGTCGAAGACATCGAGCATGACTTCGCCGGAGCTGTGCACCTCTTGCCGCGCGTAGCCCCGGGCGTCGAAGCGTAGCTTCGTGCGCATGGACGGGAAGCGGGACACCATGTAGTCGAGCTGGTCGGCGACCCCCTGGACGGTGGCGCCCGGCGGCAGCGCAAGCACTCCGCCGAGCGAGATCCAGCCCTGCCGGACCATCGCCTGCAGGATCTCGCGCTGTCCCCAGGTCAGCTCCCCGACGCCTTCGCCGTCTCCGCAGAAACGCACCGGCACCCGTTCGGTCGGGATCGGGATGAGCGCAGGCCTGATCGAGGCGTTGAACGCGGGAACCGTGACGGACAGCGGGAACGCGCTCTCGTTGAGATCCGCGCCGCGCCCGATTCCGTTCTCGGCCCTCGTTCCGGTGCCGCCCCCCGTTCCCGTGTCGGCGCCGGCCTCGGGATCAGCGGCCGGTGCCGCGCGGACGCTCGTGCCCATCGGGTCCTTTCCTCCAGCTGTACACAGGGCCGTGCCTGGCAGAGCAAAGTTCACGCGTGTCTGGAGACTGTCACTTCAGTCACAGAGCGTCAATGGTCTAGACCAATCTCGCGAGTGCTGGTCCTGCGGCGCCGGGAATCCACGCTCGTCGGCGACATGATCGCGCTCGCTTTCCGGTGAAAGTTCCATAAACGGAGAAATTGCAGCGCCGCCTGAACCGCGCGAGTCGCCGTCAAAGGAAGCGTCGA